>JBCCIN010000084.1:0-14228 GCA_039028235.1 Pseudomonadota bacterium | reverse complement strand
GCCAGGAGGTTGAAGCCGAGCACCAGGGAGGAGACGGCGATCGCCGGGATCACCATGGCATGGCCGGCGAAGGCGCCCATGGGCACTGATTCGGCGATCATCGCGCCCCAGTCCGGGTCTGGCGGCGGCAGGCCGAGGCCGAGAAAGCCGAGGGTGGCGAGTGCGATGATGGTGTAGCCCATGCGCAAGCAGGCATCGACGATCAGCGGGCCGCGGGCGTTCGGCAATAGCTCCACCAGCATGACATAGAGCGGGCTCTCGCCGCGTGTTTGGGCAGCGAACACGTAATCGCGCGTTCGTATGTCCAGAACGAGGCCGCGCACGATACGCATGATGCCCGGCGCCGAGGCGAAGGTCACCGCGATCACGATGTTGAAGGGCGATGGGCCGAGCTTGGTGATGATGATGATGTAAAGCACCATCACCGGGAAGGAGAGCAGCACATTGCCGAAGAACGAGATCACCTCGTCCCACCAGCCGCCGAGATAGCCGGCCGCCGCTCCCATCGCCATGCCGACGACATAGGCGACGGCTGTCGCCAGCGTCGCCCAGAACAGCACGCGCTGCGATCCCCAGATGATGCGCGAGAGAATGTCCCGCCCCTTGGCATCGGTGCCGAGCCAGAATGTGCTTTCGCCATCCGGCGCCGCGGCGAAAGGAGCCTGCATCGGCACGATCTGTGCGTTGGGATCAAACAGCGGCAGCACGGGCGCGAGGATCGCCATCGCCGCCCAGAAGAGGAGGATGATCAGCCCGATCGTGCCGATCCAGCTTTCGCGGATCATGCCGATGCCCGTGAACAGGCGACGCCAGGCGGACGGAGCCTCCGGCACCTTGCCGACGACCGTACTCATGCCGAAACCTCCCTCACGAGAACCTGATCCGCGGGTTCAAGAGCGTGTAGCCGATATCTGAAATGAACTGCGAGAACACCGCGACGAACACCGCGACCATGGCGCAGGCCTCAATCAGATAGATGTCGCCGAAGGTCGACGCCTCATAGAGAAGGGCGCCGAAGCCCTTATAGGCGAAGAACACCTCGACCACGATCACACCGGAGAGCAGCCAGTTGAGCTGCAGCATGATCACGGTGAAGGGGGCGATCAGCGCATTTCTGAGCGCATGCTTCATGATCACCCGCTGCTGCGGAAGGCCCTTGAGGACGGCGGTCCTGATATATTGCGACGTCATGACTTCGGCCATCGAGGCCCGTGTCATGCGTGCGATATAGCCGAAACCATAAATGACGAGAACGGCGACCGGTAGGATCAATTCGATCCAGGAAAACCCACCGGTCATAGACGAGGTGCCCGGCAGCCAACCGAGATAGAAAACGAAAAACGCGACCAGGAAGGTGGCCGAAGCAAATTCGGGGACGGAGGTGGTGAGCACGGAAAAGGCCGAGACCGCCCGGTCTGTTCCTGATCCCTCGCGCATCCCGGCGATCACGCCCAGAAACAGGGACACCGGGATCATGATCGCGAAGACCATCAGGGCCAGAAGTCCGGTATTGGCGAGCCTCGGCCAAAGCAGCTCGGAGACCGGTGTCTTGAAACGGATCGACTCGCCGAAATCGCCTCTGACCGCATTGGTCACCCATTCGCCGTAGCGGACGAAGAAGTTGCGGTTATAGCCGTTCTGCTCGAGCCAGAGTTCGCGCTGTTCGACAGACGAATACGGACCCAGGACCTTACCGGCGACACCAAGCTTATCGCTCTCGAAGATCACGAACAGGACGAAAGAAATCACCGCCATGATCAGCAGCATCGAACCGAAGCGACGGGCGGCAAGTACTAGCATGCGCTCAAATTACCCTCTTTGCGAAAACGGCCCGGTTGGTTCCGGGCCGTTTTTCTCTTTCGGTCAGGCGTCGATCCAAACGCGATGGAACTGATGATATTGGGTCGGATGGGCATTCAGGCCCTTCACGCGGTTCTTGGCGACGAAGAACTTCGGAATCCAGGGGGCCTGCACCATGCAGGCATCATCTTGAAGGATGCGCTCGACCTCCTCCATCGCCGCCCGGCGCTCTTCGACGTCGAGCAGGCTCTCCGCCTTGTCCAACGCAGCGTCGAATTCGGCGCTGGCATAACCGAACTCATTCCAGGGCACGCCGGAACGATAGCCGAGTGACAGCACCATGGTGCCGAGAGGACGGTGGGTCCAGGCGGTGATGCCGAAGGGCGTGCTGTCCCAGAGTTCCCAGTAGTTGTTGGCCGGCATGATGTTGATATTAAGGGTGATGCCTGCCTCGGCGCATTGCTCTTTCAGGATCTCACAGCATTGCTGCTGCCACGGCCCATTGGTGTTGCCGCAGTCGATCGAAAGCTCGATGCCATCCGGATAGCCCGCGTCGGCGAGCAGCTTCTTGGCCTCTTCGATATTGCGTTCAAGCTTCGGCAGCTCGAAATATTCGGGATGGATCGGAGCGACATGATGATGCTCGCTATCCATGCCGCGTCCCTGAAAAACCAGCTCGGAATAGCGCGTTGGTTCCGCACAGAGCTGCACCGCGCGCCGTACCCTCTTGTCGTCAAACGGTTTGTTGCCCTGGTTGAAGCGCATGACCGCGGTTTGCGCGGTGACGGCTTCGTAGATGGTTGCATCAGGGATGCTCTGAGCGACCGGCAAGGACAGCATGTCGAACTCGTAATGCATATCCACCTGATCCGAAGCCACGGCCGCAAGCTGAGCGGTCGAGGCGGCACCGTGGTCGAAATAATGGATCTCGTCCAAGTAGATCGGACCACCAATGATCGGATCGTCGAGATCCTTCCCCCAATACTCATCTTCGCGTTTCTTCAGGATGGCTTTTTCGCCGACCACATACTCGGCGAGCGTATAGGGCCCCGTGCCTACCGGCCATGCCGTCAGACTGCCGCCGTTCTCCTCAAAGGCGCGGTGAACGATCGCCGTCGGATAGTTATAGAGGTTCTCCGGCACAGCAAGCACTGGCTGGCTCATGTTGATGCGGACGGTATGGTCATCGACCTTTTCGACAGCACCTTCAAGCATCCTCCGGCCCATTTTCGGATTGCCGTCTTCGTCCTTCTCGCCGGTATCGTACTCCTCGGTCATGGCCGAAAACAGGCCTTGGTTCGACGAGCCGGTCTTCGGATCCAGCCAGCGGGTGAAGTTGAAAACGACATCATCAGCGTTGAAGTCGTCGCCGTTATTCCACTTGATTCCCTGACGCAGATAGAAGGTCCAGGACGTGAGATCATCAGACGCCTCCCAACGCTCGGCGAGATAAGGCCGCGTAACGTTGTCAGGCCCAGTATAAGTCAAAAACTCGCAGATATGGCGGGCGATATTCGACTTCTCGACCCAGTCAAAGGTGGCCGGATCGGTCATTTCCTGGATCGATATCGAGCAGCGCAGGACGCCGCCCATCTTGGGCTCCGCATCCTGCGCTAAGGCCGGTTCGACAACGCCGTCACCGAGGATTCGGCCAGCAATGCCATAAGCCGTCGCCGAGCTGACGCCGAGCAAGGTCGCCGTACGCAGGAACTCACGCCGATCAACTTTCTTTCCCTTCAGTTGCTGGATGAGCTTTGCAATATAAGGATGTGTTCTGCCTCTGCCTGACCTAGCCACAATTGTTCTCCCAGTTCTGCCGATGTCTCGATGCGCCTACCACTTCAGGCGCACGGCAACGTCCATGATTGTGATCAAGCCTAAGGGATCACCGAGGGCTGTCAACAGGCGCATCTGTGGAAGATGACGCAAATCAATAGGGTGTCATGTCGCAATTCGATTAGGCGCCCCCTGCAGTTTTGCTGTAGTTAGAAGAATTGGCCGATGCGAACAACCAATCACTACGTACGATCACTGCGTCGTCCTTAGGCGAGAACTTGAAGAAGAATCGGGTCCGGATAAACCGGCGGTTTGGATTAATGGAGGTCATGGTTGAGCAGATTCATGGAGGCTGCAAGCCGGCAAGCTCGGCTGGTGAGTTGGGCGCTCGTACTCTCGATTTATGCCGTCTGGGGTCTGGCGACCTGGTTTCATCAGATGATCCCGTTCTGGGCACTCCTGCCGGTCGGTGCGGTTCTCATCGCCTGGCATGGGTCCTTTCAGCATGAGGCGGTGCACGATCACTTCTCCTCGAGGCGCTGGCTGAACGATCTGATCGCCTATCCGCCGCTGGCTCTGTGGCTGCCCTATGCCATCTACCGCCGCACCCACCGCGCACACCACAATCTCAACATCCTGACCGATCCCAGGCGTGATCCCGAGTCGTTCTACGTCGATCAGGCAAGCTGGCGCCGGCTACCCTCCCCTTTCCGTTTCCTGCTGGTGTGGCACAACACGCTCCCCGGACGTGTCCTGATCGGCCCCGTTCTCGTGATCGGTCAGTTCCTGTTCAGCGAGATCCGAGCGCTTCTATGCGGCGATTATCGCCATCTCGGCGCGTGGCTGCTGCACCTGCCGGCGACGGCCGTCGTCCTGGCCTGGCTGCTCCTCGTCGCCGACATGCCGCTTTGGGTGTATGTCAGCTGTTTCGTGCTTCCGGGTCTCAGCCTGACTCTGGTGCGATCCTTTGCGGAGCATAAGGCTGCCCACACGCCGGAGGAACGAACCGCGATCGTTGAGGCCGGACCGTTCTTTTCCCTGCTCTTCCTGAACAACAATCTGCATTTTGCGCACCACAAGAGACCCGATCTGCCCTGGCAGGCATTGCCGGCCTACTACCGTCAGCACCGCAAGCGGTTGCTGAATGAAAATGGCGGGCTTTGCTACCGAGGCGGCTATCGCGAAATTGCCACGCGGTTTCTGGCACGGCCTGTGGATCGTCCCGCACATCCTTTTCTCTAGAGCAGCCTGTCACGTCGGCAAGCGTTCGATAGAGACGCCCTCATGGCCGGCAAGACGACCGGCCATCGCCCGCTGCCCGTCGGTCAAAACGTACCCTCGCCTCCATAGCTCGCGACCAGGGAGCCGACAATCAGATACCAGCCGTCGACGAGAACAAAGAAGACCAGCTTAAACGGCATCGAGATCAGAACCGGCGGCAGCATCATCATGCCCATCGACATCAGGACGGACGCCACCACCATGTCGATGATCAGGAACGGAATGAAGATCAGGAACCCGATCTCGAAGGCCCGTCTCAGCTCGCTGATCATGAAGGCAGGTATCAGGGAGCGAAGCGGCGTGTCGTCCGGGCTTTCCAAAACCGGCGGCTCCTCGTCGCCAGGCGTCGCCAGCTCGAGAAACAGCTCCAGATCCTTGCTGCGCACATGCTCCAGCATGAACCGACGAACGGGCATGGCGGCACGGCTGAAGGCCTCGGCTTCGTCGATCGACTCCTCGAGCAGCGGTGCGAGCCCCTCGTCGTAAACCTGCTCCATCGTCGGCGCCATGATGAACCCGGTGGCAAACAGAGCCAGCGAGATCAGCACCGCATTGGGGGGCGTCTGCTGCAGACCGAGTGCTGTTCGCAGAAAAGCGAGAACGACGACGATGCGCGTAAACGAGGTGACCATCACCACGATCGACGGCGCCAGGCTGACGATCGTCATCAGCGCGATCAGTTGGATCAGCTGGCTGGTGACGCTGATGCCCTCGGCGAGGTCGATGCTGAGACTTTGCGCGGTGGCAGAGGATGTGAGACCCAAGGCCGGCAAGACACAGCCTAAACCGATCAGCCATGAACGTAGAGAGGCCCGGCTCATGACGGCGACACCGTCAACACCGCCTGGTCCGCTTCCGTTTGGAGCTTTCGCGGCGACTTGATGCCGCTTTCAATGACGACCGATCGCTCCTGACCGATGAGAACGAGGTGCTCGCTCGCGTCCCGGCGCAGGAGAACCAGCCGCTGACGACCATCGATCGGCAGCGATTCAACCACCTCGAGACGACCGGATTTTACCGTCGACCCCGCGAGTCCGCCCAGGCGAAAGCGCCTGGCGATCCAGGCGAAAAGGGCGATCAGTCCGAGGACGACCCCGAGAGCTACGACAAATCTGAGATAATCGGTGACAATCATGTCATCGTCCGCCTCATCCAGCGCCGGCCTGGCGATAGGCCGCCCCGGCGGCGAGGCTGCGGCTTGCCGATCGGAGACGGTCCCCGAGATCGCGATGCTCGGCGCCGAAGACGGCAACCGTGCGCTCCAGTTCTTCCAGAAGCGCCAGCAAGACCGGCCTCATCCGTTCGCGATCGTCCCCGTCGATGGCCGCCAGCCCGTATGCACATCGATCCAGACCGCGCCAGAGTTCATCGGCCATATCGAGATCCCCGGCGGCAAGAGCCTGGCGCGCATGAGCAAGACCGACGATGGCTGCCTTCAGGTCATCGGTCAGGGTCGATGGTGATAGCGCGTCGCCGGTCACGATTTTTTGCCCATATCGTCGTTGAGCCTGTAGAGATGAGCGAGAATTTCGGCGACCGCAGCGAATGCAGCGACGGGAATAGGCGCATCGATCTCCAGGCGATCGAGAACTTCAACCAGGTCCTCGTCTCGATGGACGGTGATGCCATGCTCTTCGGCGACGGCGATGATCTGGGCGGCGATGGCCCCACGTCCCTTGGCCAGAACCCGCGGAAGATCGTCACCTCCACGCTCGTAGCCAAGCGCAACAGCGGTCGTTGGATCCTTGGTCACGGTTCGATCCTCTTCGGCTTCGAGGACGATCTTTGCGCCTCGCCGTTGCTTCATACCGTGGTAACCTTAAGAAACGGTTAAGCCTCGGACCTTTTTCCTGCAGGATCACTGCGTCCCATGTCGTTCAATGATGAGCAAATGTTGCGCTATGCCCGTCACATCGTGTTGCCGGAGGTGGGTGGCGCAGGGCAGGCGAAACTCCTGGCCTCCAGCGTGCTCCTGATCGGCGCCGGCGGGCTCGGCTCGCCGCTCCTCCTCTATTTGTCCGCCGCCGGCATCGGTCGGGTCGGCATCGTCGACGACGACAGCGTCGATCTCAGCAACCTGCACCGGCAGATCGCCCATCCGACCGATCATGTCGGCCTTGCGAAGACGATCAGTGCCAAGCGCGCCATCGAGGCGCTCAACCCCGATGTCGATGTGGTCCTGCATGAGGAGCGGCTGACGCCGGACAACGCGGCGGCGCTGGTCGCCGGCTATGATCTGGTGGCCGACGGATCCGACAATTTCGCGACAAGGGACGCGGTGCACAGCGCCTGTTTTCGGCAGGAGAAGCCGCTGGTCAGTGCCGCCGTGCAGGGTGTCGAAGGCCAGCTTTCGACTTACAAGGCCTACCTCGGACCGCCACATCCCTGTTATCGGTGCGTCTTTCCCGACGATCCGCCGCCGGACCTTGTGCCGAGCTGCGCCGAGGGCGGCGTGCTCGGCCCCGTGGTCGGTGTCATGGGCTCGCTTCAGGCGGTCGAAGTGGTCAAGGAACTGTTGGGGCGGGGCGAGAGCCTTTCCGGGACGCTTCTTCTCTATGACGGCCTGACCACGGCGTTCAGCCGGATCGGCATCATGCGCCGACCAGCATGCCGAATCTGCAGCGCCGTTGATGGAGAATAAGATTGTGAAACACTGACAGAAAATCGAGTTTAAGTTGAATTTATTTGCTGCGATGTTTCTTTGACAGCTTTTACGATTTCTTCATCATTTGGTTCTATGCAGGATCGGCTTGCGCCCGAAGCTGCACTGAGTTAGGGAACGGTCCGGCAGAGTCTCGTCTCTTTCAGGAAGCGAACCGGCGCTCTGTTCCATGGCCATGTCGCCAGAAGCGTTTGGATAGCAGGGGTTTGGAGGACGTATGTCGGACCTCATTACCGAGGACTATCGTCCAAGCGAGGACGAGCCTTACATGAACGAGCGCCAGCTCGAATATTTCCGCAACAAGCTGATGAGCTGGCGTGAGGAAATCTTGAGAGGCTCAAATGAAACCCTGAAGCAGCTCAAGGAAGAGGACAACCGGCTTGCCGATATGAGTGACTGGGCGTCGTTCGAGACTGAACGCAGTTTTCAGCTGCGCGCCCGTGATCGCGAACGCAAGCTTCTTTCCAAGATCGCCGCCGCCATCGAGCGGATCGAGGATGGTTCCTACGGCTATTGCGAAGAGAGCCAGGAACCGATCGGCCTGCAGCGCCTTGAGGCGCGTCCGATCGCGACGCTGAGCATCGAAGCCCAGGAACGCCATGAGCGGCGAGAAAAGGTGTTTCGCGACGAGTGATCAGAGCCGTCTGTTCGGCAGGCAAGATCGTGCCCTATGGGCGACCTGTCGCCGACGAGCATCGATCTCAGCTCACGCTTTCGACCGATACTTCATGCAGCCGCGCGTCGATATCGACGGCCAATGGTTGGCTGGTCTGGGCACCGAGGCCCATGCAGGCAAGCCCGGCACCGACGCTCGCACGGCGAAGGGCCGACGGCAGATCCTCCCCCTGATCGAGTGCGGCTGCGAGGACGCCGACGAAGGCGTCGCCAGCACCGGTGGTGTCAATCGGCTCGATCGAAAGACTATCGACGCGAAAGCACCCGGCCGGACCAGCGGCGACGGCACCGGCAGCGCCCAGCGTCATCACCGCGGTGAGATCAAGTTTGCGGCTGAGATCCGACGCGAAGCCAAGCGCATCATCGCCGATCGCTGCCACGCCGGCAGCCATCGCCGCCTCGATTTCGTTGACGATCAAAACATCGAGATGATCCGCCCGGCCCCCATCGAGTGGCGCCGCCGGCGCCAGGTTGAGCAGCGTGCGCGCACCTCCTGTCTTCGCCCGTTTCAAGAGTTCAAACGTGGCCTCCTGTCGAATCTCGTTCTGACAGAGCACGGTCACGTCATGGCGAAAGAGGTCCGAGGCGACTTGATCCGGGTGCGTCTCGAGATTGGCGCCGCTCGCGACGATGATCTGATTTTCGGCCGCACGGTCGACACCGATCACCGCAATCGCGGTCGCCTGGTCCGAGGTTGCTACCTGGTCACAGTTCACACCCGCCTCGAGCATGACCTCGCGGCTGAACGCGCCAAAGCTGTCGCCACCGAGATGACCGACCATATGCACGTCAGCGCCGGCTTTCGCTGCAGCGGCCGCCTGATTAGCACCCTTGCCGCCAGCTGCAAGTTCGTAGCCGGGGCAAAGCACCGTCTCGCCCGGACGTGGCAGCGCGTCGACCTTGAACAGCATGTCGGCGTTCAGTGATCCGAACACCAGCAACATGTCTCTCTCCCCTTCATCGCGAAGGGCCGAAAGCTTGCAAGACGTCATGTCCGGCAAGACGACGGCCGCCGCTTGTCAACGCGTCAAACCTTACCGTAAGTTGCCGGAATCCAGCATGTCCATCAATATCAACAGCCAAGCGAGACGGCCGATGCAGGTCAAAGCCGAAATCATCACAGTCGATAGCAAGAATATCGCCTGTGACGGCGGCGGCGGGCAGCTCGGTCATCCGCTGGTCTATCTGGCCATCAATGACGATGGACAGGCGACATGTCCCTATTGCGGCCAGAAATTCGTCTACAAGCCCAGCGGCAACGATGACGGTCACTGAGAGCCCGTTTTAGAAGTTGTCGAGGGATTTCAAACCTTGCCCGCAAGCTCCGCGCATTCTATCACGGACAGCGCGGTGAGATCATTCGATAACCTCCCGGATGCACTCTCAATAGACAGGATTTGCGTCGAAGATCATCTCCTCGATATCATCCTTTTTCTGTGCCTTTCTCCAGAGAATGAAGCCCTTGTCGGTAATGCGGACCCGATCATTGCTTCTGTCGTAATCGAAAATGACAGGGATGCCGCATTCCTTCTGTAGGCCTTCCAGTCTGTTGAGAAAGGCCCTGATATGATTGTCTCTGACATTGTCCAGATGGGTGTGAGATCTGCTCATTCTCGTTTTGATCTTTCGCACCGAAATGCCGCTGATCATATCCTGGGGCGTCGATGATGCGAGCAGATAGAGAACGATTCGGGAGAAATCGCCGACGTCCTTGTGTTTTCTGCCGAGATTGTAGACGAACGACTGATAGTCGGAGAGGCTGTTCGCGATATTTCTGACGATCGACTTCAGGGGAATATCGCCTTCATAGGCCAGTTCTGCCCCTTGTCGATTGTAGACATCGATCTGTTCGAGCGCCCGGTAGCAGGCCTCCCGAACGATGTAGACGCTGCCCGCGGCCTCGTTCAGCAACTGATCGACGAAGGCCTGCGGAAAGGAAACGTTGAGCAGACTCCCTCCCTTTACGATGACGCGCTCGAGGTCCCCACGGGGCCACATGTCGGCGTTGATGGAAGCGACACGGCCGCCCAGGTCCGAATTCAAAACCACCAGCCGGTTTTCCTCCAGCCAGACACCGACAACGATAAAGATGAAATTGCTGATCTCATGGAACGTCTTCATCTTGAAGGCGAATTGTCGCTGCGTGCGCTCCGGAAGGTAGTGAAACTCCTCGATGACAATGATTTTCTTCGTCGAAGCCTGTTTCAAAATGTCGATCACTTGCCTCGGATCCGCCATGTCGATCGGCAGGTCGTCATAGGTTTCGATGGTCGTGCTCGACTGGTCTTCGTTGGCGCCGAACTTCCCCGAATATTCGAGGAACGGCACCTTGATCTTTGCGCCGACCTCCGCGTCGCTACCGAAGCCGTTCCTGGCATGAGTTTCCCGACCGGTCGAGACCTGGCAGCCGGCCTCTTTCAGGATCGACGCGTGCAGATCCTCGACCGACCAGGCGGGATCGCAGGTCACCAGAATATATTCGCTTTCGCTCAGATGCATCTTTCGCAGCGTCGTCTTGCCCTGCTTCGAGCATCCGAATATCGCCACATGCTTTTCTCTGGAAATGGCTTCGACGAAGCTCAGATCGACGCCGTCGCGCTCAATGTAGTGGTGGGTATCACCTCGATGAAGGCCGAAGACTTTCTCAATATTCAAATCGTCATCATTTCCCATCAGCATGTTTCCAATGTCAAAAGCCGTTCTAATTCAAGACGATACGGTCGACATGCCAGCAATGCCAACATATCGCCTGATCGCCCATCGATGAGCATCAAATTTAATTTAAAAGCGAATAAAAAAGTTTTAAAGACACTTTGAGCGACAGAAATTGTTCGACTTTCTACTGTCGAACAGAGTTCCAACGACGAAACAAAACGTCAGCGCTTCTCGATGACCTTAATATTCGGCCGGCGCTGCTGCTGGCTCGAGCCGCCCCGGCGCTTGAGCGCGAAAATGAACTCGATCTCTACGGCGGCGTTGCCGGGGAGTTCGGCCAATCCGATGGCGCTCCTGGCATGCTGGCCGGCCTGACCGAAGACCTTGGTCAGCACTTCGGACGCGGCATCGATGATTTCCGGCTGGCGCCCGAAATCCTTGGAGGAGGCGACGAAACCCGTGACCTTGATCGCGCGCTCGACCTCATCGAGACCGCCCGGCAGATTCTGGTTCAGCCAGGCCAGGCCCTGAAGGGCACAGAGCTGGGCTGCCCCCTTGGCCTCCTCGATCGAGACGTTCTGATCCACCTTGCCGGTCGGCTTGATCTCGCCGTCGACGAACGGCACCTGACCGCTGACATAGGCAAGGCCGCCATGCACCACGACCGGTACGTAGTGAAACCGGGGTGGCTTGACTTCGGGCAATTTGAGGCCGAGCAACGCCAGCCGCCTTCGCATGGTCGGCTGATCCGCCGGCATCAGAGGCGGGGCTGGCGGACGGCTTCGGGGCTGGCGGCGTTTGGCCGGCGGTTTTTTCGGCGGCGATTTCTTGGGCGGGGCCACCACATAGCACTCCCTTGACGCGCGACCGACGAAACGCGACCGCAGATCAAGGTCACTAGCTCATTTTGAGGTCGAGGAGAAGGCAGTCTTATCAGAGATTAACCAGAACTTAACGGTGATCGGTTAGCTTGCCGCTTTCTTCTGCACTTGGAGCGAGGCGTGTTCGGCGTCATCGACGTTCTGACCGATCTACGATTTGCCGCCGGTATGGGCGTCGGTGCGATCGCGACAAGCGTCGCACATCGCATGCTATTTTGCGCCTGGCGAAACGCATCGACCTGCCCGGCCTTGGCCGACGACGTTACCTCCATGCACAAGGACAGAGCGATCCTCGAGATGATCGTCCGCCATGCTAATGACGGGATCGTCGTGCAGTCGATCGACGGGCGGATCGAGTGGTCCAATCCCGCCTACAGCCGGATTTCCGGCTTCGGACCGGAGGAAATCCGTGGCCGCAAGCCTCAGGAATTCATTCTGCCTGATGATCTCAAGCCAGATGACGCCGAGATCGAAGCCTTTCGCTACGACATCGCCTCGGGGATGCTGGACAGCTACGAGGTCGCGCGCAATGTCCGAAAATCGGGTGAAGAGTTCTGGAACCAGTTGAGTTTCGCCGTCGTCGAAAGCAGCGACGGCGAGGTCAAGGTTATCGTCATCTGCCGCGACGTCACCGACGAGCAGAAGATGTTTGCGGAACTCAAGCAGCATCGCGATCATCTCGAAGAGCTCGTGCATGATCGCACCGCACTGATTGAACGCCAGGCCAGCGAACTCGAAGAGGCGCTGGAGCAGGAAAAGCACTTGAGCGCGCTCCAGCGAAGCTTCGTCTCCATGGCGTCGCACGAGTTTCGAACGCCGCTGGCCATCATCGACGGCAATGCGCAACGTATGCAGCGCCGTCTCGCCAAGATGTCGCCGGAGGATGTCGCTGCCCGCATCAAGAAGATGCGGGTCGCGGTGAGGCGCATGATGTCACTGATCGAAAGCACGCTCAGTGCCGCGAAGATGGAGGCGGGCAAGATCCGAATCTCGCCCAAGGCCATCGACATTCGCGCCATTCTGGTCGATTGCTGCGAGCAGCAGCAGGAACTCACGCCCACCCATCGGATCGGCATCGACGATCGGGATCTGCCCGACAGCATGATCGCCGATCCCGGCAGCGTGACGCAGATCCTCACCAATCTCTTGTCCAATGCGGCCAAATATTCGCCGGATGCCGATCAGGTCGACATCAAGGGACGGCAGGATGGAGGCGAGGTCGTCATCGCGGTCCGTGACTACGGGCTCGGCATCGACCCGGACGAGCAGGACAAAGTCTTCACCCGCTTTTTCCGTGCGAGAACGTCGGTCGGCATTCCCGGCACCGGCATCGGGTTGAACCTGTCGCATATGCTCGCCGCCGAACATGGCGGCTCCCTCACCTTCGACTCGATCAAAGGTGAGGGCACGACGTTCACGCTCAGGCTGCCGGCCGTGGCCAGACAAAGCGACGAGCTGGACGCAGCCGAGAAGACCGCAGTGGCCGTCGCTTCATGATCTGATGAAGCGGCCACGGCCACCGCCTGCCCCGGGATGGCAGGCGGAGACGGCAACCACAGTCTCAGGCAAGTTCAGGCAGGCGCGCCTCAGTCTTTGGTGCCGGCGACCAGGCTTTTCTTGTTGATCCAGGGCATCATGCCGCGGAGCTTCTTGCCGACCTCCTCGGAGCCGTGCTCGGCCTGCGAAGCGCGCATGGCCTTGAAGCCGACCTGGGCGGCTTTGTTCTCCAGCACCCACTGGCGGGCGAAAGCACCACTTTGGATGTCGGCCAGCACCTTTTTCATTTCGGCCTTGGTCTCGTCGGTGACGATGCGAGGGCCGGTGCAGTAGTCGCCATATTCCGCAGTGTTGGAGATCGAGTAGCGCATATTGGCGAGACCGCCCTCATAGATGAGATCGACGATCAGCTTCACCTCATGCAGGCACTCGAAATAGGCCATCTCCGGCGCATAGCCCGCCTCGACCAGGGTGTCGAAGCCCGCCTGGATCAGGGCGCAGAGGCCACCGCAGAGCACCACCTGCTCGCCGAAGAGATCGGTCTCGGTCTCTTCCTTGAAGGTGGTCTCGATGATACCGCCGCGGCCGCCGCCGATCGCTGCGCCATAGGAGAGGCCGATGTCGTGGGCAGCACCTGTGGCATCCTGGTGAATGGCGAGGAGCGAAGGAACGCCCGCCCCCTTCTCATACTCGGCGCGCACCAGGTGGCCTGGTCCCTTCGGCGCAATCATCAGCACGTCGAGATCCTTCCTGGGCTCGATCATGCGGAAATGGATGTTCAGACCATGGGCGAACATCAGAGCGGCGCCGTCCCGCATGTTGGGCGCCAGGTCCTGTTCGTAGAGATCGGCCTGTAACTCGTCCGGCACAAGCACCATGACCACATCAGCCCAAGCGGCGGCTTCTCCAGGCGTCATGACGCGAAGGCCAGCGGCCTCGGCCTTGGGCCAGGAGTTCGAGCCTTCGCGCAGGGCGACGACGACGTCCTCAACGCCGCTGTC
>JBCCIN010000083.1:0-14255 GCA_039028235.1 Pseudomonadota bacterium | reverse complement strand
TTTCACGATCTGATTGATGTGCTTATCAATATCCGATGAATTTGGAGATTGATAATGAGCACGACGATGAGCGAGAGGGATTGGGAGGTTGTGTTGTTGGTCTTTCGTGGCTGTCTCCCACGTCGGGGCGATAAGGCGCGGAACGATCGGCTGTTCCTCGAGGCGCTGCACTATTTTTCCGTACACAACGTCAATTGGCGCGCTTTGCCGGAGAAGTATGGCAAGTGGAATTCGGTGTGGAAGCGGTTTTCACGCCTGAGCCGGTCGGGTGTTTTCGAGGCCTTTTTCGCCGAACTCGCCGCAAGCTCGAAGACCGCGCATCTGGTGCAGATGGTCGACAGCACGGTGATCCGCGCCCATGTTTCGGCGGCCGGCGCCAAAGGGGGCAGGCGGGTCAGGCGCTCGGCCGCTCACGCGGCGGGTTCGGCACCAAGATCCATCTGAAAACCGACCATCTGGGCCAGCCGCTCGGCTTTGAACTCACCGGCGGCGAACGAAACGACGCGCCCTTGTTCGAGGCCCTGCTCGAGCTTGGTACGATCAAGCCGCGGGCCGTGGTCGGCGACAAGGGCTGTGACAGCAAGGCGAACCGTGAGACCGCCAAACAACGCGGTATCTTACCGGTCATCCCGTATCGAGACTGCCACAAAGAAAAACCCAAAATCTTCGGCAAGAAACTCTATCGAGGCCGAGCACGCATCGAGCAGGCCATCGGCAAGCTCAAACGCTTCAAGCGCATCGCGCTTCGATGCGAGAAAACCAAACAAAACTTCGCGTCATTCGTCGCATTCGCCGCCGCATGCATCCTCGCTAAATCCGTCCACGCGGCCTAGTGCATGCCTGCCGATTTCGGCTAGAAGATGAGCCCCATCGACAGAAAAGCCAAAAACGATGCGCCGTCTTTCCAACCCTCCCCCTCACGTCTATGCCGGCGGCAGCTTCGATCGGGTCGCCAAGGCGCGGACGGACGCCACCTGGCTTCGAGACGAGCGGCAGGCCCCGCGCACACGCGTGCTCCTGATGTCCGGCCTCAAGGTGATGGTGCTGGACGAGGCGGATCCGCCCTGCGCGCTCTGGCTGACAGTGCGCGATCTCGAGGGCTTCGGCGCCGCATTGACGGACGAGGCGCTCTTTCTTGGGAAGGCGAGCGGTGTGAGCGCGTTCGCGGTGGATCTCGGCGGGCTCGTCTTGCCGGGCGCGCGCTATGTCGAGCTGCGTTCGGTGGGCGGCCTCCTGCCGGCGGAAGAGGCGGGCCTGCTCGCCTACAGCCGAGGTCTCGCTTTTTGGCATCAGCGCCACCGCTTTTGCGGGGCGTGCGGTGCCGAGACGCGGCCCGGTCATGGCGGCCATGTGCGAAAGTGCAGCCGTTGTGGCTCACAACATTTTCCGCGAAGCGACCCGGCAGTGATCGTGCTGGTAACCCATGGCGACGGCGTGGACGAGCGCTGTCTCCTGGGACGATCGCCACGGTTCATCCCCGGCATGTATTCGACACTCGCAGGCTTCGTCGAGCCGGGCGAAAGCCTGGAGGAGACGGTGGCCCGTGAGATCCACGAAGAGGCCGGCGTCCACGTTGCCGACATCGCCTATCGCTCCTCGCAGCCCTGGCCGTTCCCCGCATCCCTGATGCTTGGCTTCCACGCCCGCGCCCTAGACGACCACCTGATGGTCGATCGCGAAGAGCTGGAAGACGCCCGCTGGTTCACGCGGGAGGAGCTGATCGACCCGGCAAAACGGCCGGTGCGGCTGCCCAACCCCGATTCGATCGCACGGCATCTGATCGAGGAATGGCTGGGTCAGCAGGGCTGACGGCCTGACCCTGAACCTCGCGCAGCTTTTGGGCGGACGTCGTTTGTGCCGGCCGGATGACGTCTCGTTTCCTTCGACGGACCACGAGGCGATGACGCTATGGTCAATTCTCGCACGGCTTAGGAGGCGTTTTGAAGGCTGTCGCGTGGTTTCACCCTTTTGCAGTCGATGTCAGGAGAGAAAGAGGCCTCCGTTAAGTCAGCGTTAACGCTTCCATGTCATGCTGCTTCCTGGTCCATGCGATCCTGGGAATCCGCCCGCCCGAAGGAAGGGGTTGGGCGAGGCTCGGATTCCCAGGATCGCATGGACCAGCGAGACATACCGGAACATAGCCATGGCGGGTTAAGGAAGAATGAACACGGGCGCCGCTCTTAGCGCATAGGCAAAGCCTTTGTACGTCCGGCATCAGGCGATGCCTTATGCGACCTGACGGATTTCTTTACACGGCCGACAGGTGTTGGAGCGGGCCTTCTCGAGTCGAAAACGGCCGCTGAAATGACGATAATTTATTGAATTTATTTGATTATTTTTTCCGACTTTCTCCTGATCGCACCGCCTGAAGACTGTCAGCGTTCGTTACACCCCGATGATGCTCGATTCCAATTCAACCCATTAACCGATTGATTTAACTTAAAGTTGAATTAATGGCACAGGCTTTGCTTGAAAAATCATTAACATGAACCAAGACATGGAGTGGAAGAATGTCCGTCGCGAAACGAGCAAAGGCTATTGGCCTTGCGGCTGCCCTGTCGATTTTCGGTTTGCAGATGTCGGCCGCCGATGCGGCACCGATCAACGAGGTCGACTATTTTTCGCTGACCGTGGGGCAGACGATCGACTTCGAGAGCATCACCGGTGGCGATCTTCCGGGTACCAATTACGATGAGGTGCTGAATTTCGGCGGGGTGCTGATCGGAGAACGATTTGCCGGCCAGACTCTGAGCTTCAGCGGCAATTCCGATGTCCTCTCCGGCACACCGACGGGACCACTTTCGCTCGTTGCCGGTGAACCAAACCAAAATCTCACCATCACGCAAAGCACATCCGAGGGCATCTTCAGCAATGTCGTTGCAGGACTCGGACCCGTCGGTTTCCCCGCCTTCAACGCCGTCGGCGAGGGGGCTGTCGCTATCCTGTTCGACAATGACCAGTCGCAGTTCGGCTTCCAGTCGGTCGGCGGTGATCTGGGCTCGGCAACGTTCGAGTTCTTTCGCCGGGACGGGTCCTTGATCGACACGCTGACACCGACCAGCCTGACCACCGATTTTTTCGGTTTTGCCAGAGAGGACGGGATTAACGACATCGCCGGCATTTCCATCTGGAACACGGATCTCGCCGGGATCGGGTTCGACAACATCATTTTCGACATTCCCGGCAACGATTTTCCGGGCGACGACACGCCAGGTGATCAGCCGGGCGACGATCCAGTGGCCACACCGGTATCCGAGCCGGCGACCCTTGGCCTTTTGGCGATCGGTCTGATCGGTGTTCGCCTGGCATCCCGGCGACGCCGATCGAGCTGACGCCAAGCAGACTCAGGAAGTCTCCGCGGCGGCTCTCCGGAGCCGCCGTTTTTTCGTGACGCCTGAACGTCGGTTGGATGCCTCGGCGTTTAGCGGCTGATCTCCGGGATGCCTGCAAGCACCATGCCGAGATGCAGGCGTTCGCGATCCTTCTCGTCTTTGAACGGCCAACTGTGCACGTAAGGGATCTGGCTTGCGAACCAGCCGCGGCGTTCCAGACTCATTCGATCGAACCGACCGATCGCCTGACGGGCGCTGGCACCGAGACCGAGATGCCCCTGCGTCGCCGCCATGAGCAGATGAGGCCAGTCGTCCGCATCGTTCTGCGCAATCGCCCAGGCCAGCGTGCGCTCCGCCGCACCGAAGCGGCTCATGCTGAACTGTGCGAGTGCCAGGCTGAAGAGATAACGGGACGCGGCCGGATCGAGCCGGATCGCAGCGCGGATCGGCTCCTCAGCCTCTGCAGCGCGGCCGGCAAACAGGAGCGCCGATCCCATGGCGTGGTGCCCGGCCGCCTGAGCTGGCGCCAGCTGAACGGCGCGCTCAGCTTCCGCGAGTGCCCGGTCATGGCGGCCGTCGGCGGTCAGCATTTCGGACCGCACCATGCTGGCAAGGGGGCTTTCGGCGGGAGCCCCGCTCAGATGCGCACGCGTACGATTGAGCATGCCTACGCGGGTCATGCCCTGCCCGATCTGCCAGCGGTTTTGTTGTCCGCCCCAATAAAGGGCGGCGAGCAGCGCATGGGTAGCGCCGTCATCCGGCTGCAACGTCAGGGCGTCATCGAGAAGCTCGATCGCCTGAGCAAAGGCCTCGGGTGTATGCCGGCCATAGAGGGCAAGGGCCTGCAGATAGGCGTCCTCGGCGATCTCCCGGCGGTTCTCCAGGCTACGCTCTGCAGGCGCCATGGTGGTCTTGATCACCTGGTCGAGAGGTGCATTGCGAAGGCCATGATAGGGTGCAAGCCAGCCCTGCCGCTCATCCGTCAAATCGACGGCCGCGGCGACATCGGCGTCGTGGTCATGCTCGCCTGATCCGTTCGTGTTCAGAGCCGCCGTCGGCAGGACCACGTTGGTCAGCAGGGCTGCCGCAACCAGAAGGCCTGCTCGGCGTGGGCAATGCTCTGCCGGTCGGCGATCGGTCCGCCAGCCAAAGACCTCGACCGGTTCGCTGATATTCTTGAGCCTGATCCTGCTATGGCGATCGAAGGTCCTCGCCAAGCTCTGATCGAGGCGGTTCAAGATGGCCTCCGACAGATAGATAGCACCCGGTTCGGCTGCCTCTTGAAGCCTGACAGCCAGATTGACCCCGTGGCCGAAGACATCGCCATCATCAACGATCGTTGGCCCCAAGTGGATGCCGACGCGAAAAACCAGGCGTCGCGACTCGGGGAACTCCGCCTCTGCGGCTTTGACGTCCTGCTGGAACCGCATCATAGCGTCGACGGCTTGAGGCGCGTTCGGGAAATGCAGAAGTGCGCCGTCGCCCGTCAACTTGACGATGTGACCGCCTAGGTCGCGAACGACCGGTTCGAGCTTCGTGCGCATGCAGGCCATCAGCGCGCGATGGGTACCAACTTCATCCTGCTCGGTAAGCCGGCTGTAGCCGTGAAGATCGATCGAAACGATCGCGGCCAAATGGCGAATGGATGGCTGCACCATGGCAGCTCTCCCTAACCAATAGATGATAAAATCAGCGCCTATGATAAATCAAAACGACAAATTCATCAAAAAACCTATACGGAGACAGGGTTTCGGTCAGGTGGCGGCCCTCACCGAACTGCGCGTCGCAGTCAGATCAGCGTGACGTCTTCGGCCATGGGGCCTTTGGGGCCGAGCCTGGTGGTGACGCGCACGCGCTGGTCGGATTCCAGCGTACTCAGGCCTGCCTTGGTCAGGACGCGCGCGGAGACGAAGACGTCCTTGCCACCGCCGTCGGGGGTGACGAAGCCGAAGCCTTTGGCGGCGTCGAAGAATTTGACCGTGCCTTCGACCGTCTCCATCGGGCGATCGTCAAAACCGCCGCGGGACCAGCCGCCGCCCTTGGGCTGCTCGGAGCGCTCCACGTGGTGGATCGCAACGACCTGCGGGCCGCGCGGGCCGGGGGCAATGTCGCAGGTCAGGGTGTCGCCTTCACCCAGGTCTTGATGGCCGGACTGGCCGAGCACCGAGGCATGCAGAAAAGCATCGCCGCCGCCGTCGGCAGGCTGCACGAAACCGAAGCCCTTATTGGGGTTGTACCACTTCACCTGGGCCGTGACATTGGCGGTCACGTCATCGAAATCTTGAGGCATAATACGCCCACCATTTTCGCAGCATTACCAGAATGCCCTTCCTTGATAGCCGATCTGACCACGAACGCAAAGGCCAGCGGCGCTGGCAGGCTAGACTTTGTGTAGGGGGCATAACTCGCAGCGGCGGGCGGTGCTCTGGTCACAGCTTAGCCATCGTCCGATGACGATGCATCAAGCGGCCTGGCGGGCCACACTTTCTGGCCGCCGCAAAGCCAACAGGTGTCAGAGCGTGACGGTGACCGGTGCGTGATCGGAGGGCTGGTCCCAGCCGCGAGCGTCGCGCAGGACCGCGGCGGTCCGGATCCGGGGCGCGAGATCCGGTGTCACCCAGATGTGATCGAGCCGGCGGCCCCGATCGGAAGCAGACCAGTCCTTCGCGCGATAGCTCCACCAGCTGTAGAGCCGTTCGGCGGGCGGGATGATTTTTCGGACGGCATCGATCCAGCCGGCGCTCGCCTGAAGGGTGTTCAGCCCGTCGACCTCGATCGGTGTGTGGCTGACCACCTTCAACAGCTGCTTGTGGCTCCAGACATCGGTCTCCAAGGGTGCGATGTTGAGATCGCCTAGAAGGATCGCCGAGCCCGCCTTCACCGCCCCTCTTTCGTACCAGCCGGTGAGCTCGGTGAGGAAATCGAGCTTGTGGCCGAATTTTTCGTTCTTCTTGCGGTCGGGAATATCGCCGCCTGCGGGGATGTAGAGGTTGTGCAGATCGATCCCGCCTTCGAGCCGGACGCGCAGATGGCGGCAGTCGTCCTTGCCGCACCATTGGATCGGCTCGGCCTGTTCGATCGGGGTTTTGGAGAGCACGGCAACACCGTGATAGCCGGGCTGGCCGTGGATCGCGAGGTGGGGATAGCCGAGGGCTCGGATGTCGTCTTCCGGGAACAGATCGTTTCTGACCTTGGTTTCCTGGAGGCAGATCACATCGGGCGCAACCTCCCTGGCGAGGCGGGCGAGACCGCCTTTGCGCAGACGCACGGAGTTGACGTTCCAGGTGGTGATCGTGAGCGACAAATTGACTCCTCCGAGCCGCCATCCGGTATTTGCATCCCGCCACGGCCCGTGATAACCAGCGCAGCTTGTCTTCGGTGCCGGATGTTAAGTTCAGCACCGCCCTCATACGCATTTTCCGGAGTGGATGAAAGCCCATGTCAGAGGCCTTCGGTCAGCACCTCGTCGTCGATGCCGCCGGCTGCAACGATCGAATCAGCGATCACGACGCCATCGCCGCCTTCGCCAGGGATCTGGTGACGGCGATCGACATGAAGGCTTACGGCGCACCCTGGATCGAGCATTTCGGTCACGACCTGCCCAAGGCCTCCGGCTTCACCCTCGTGCAGCTTATCGAGACCAGCAATGTCACGGCGCATTTCTGCGACGACAGCGGTGAAGCCTATTTCGACATTTTCTCCTGCAAGTCCTTCGACGAGCAGGCGGCGCTCGCCGTGATCGACCGGCATTTCGAGCCGGATGTCTGCCAGACACGCTCGCTCATGAGGCAAGCACCTCGGGCTCAGGCGGGCGATCAGTCCGAAGGGGAATCACGGCTGGCAGGCTGACGGCACGGAAGAACCGGACAAAGCAACCTTTAATTGACATCTGCCGGAGAGTATCAATTACTTCTGTCTAGCGCCTCTATTGAAACTCGTTTTCTTCTGTCTCCATAAAAGTTGGTTGATTTGATTTATCACGACTGAATAATAGTCGAAGATCACGATCGAATTGTATAGATCCGGAGCGATTTGATGTCGGTAGGTGGATTGACAGGATCGGGCGGCGGCTCGATCGTCGGCGGTACCGCGACACTGACGATGCCGAAGGCGGATAGCGGTGTTTCGATCAGCTACGCCCACGGCGGTTCGCCGAGGAGCGATACCCCCAGACCAGGCGCCAACGACGACAGGCCTGGTGCCAGCGCAGCATCCGGCAATGACGCCGGTGTCGACGCTCCGTCCGAAGAGCAGAGCCGAAAGCTGCAGGAGTTCGATGCGATGCGCGGGCGGCCAATGCTTGCCCAACGGCAGCACGATGATGGTCAATCGGGTAATGCCAAACCGTCCGAAGGCGCCAAAAAAGCCAAGCTCGATGGAGCTCAGTCATCAGAGCCGCGTCAGAAAATCTGCGCCGATGTCTCTGGAGCAGGCGATCCGCCTTGCGTGCTCGTGAAGGGCGGCGAAAAACTCTCAGACGATGACAAGAAAGCGATTGCGAAGGCTTATCACGATTTCATCGTCAAGAACGATGGCGCCGATATCAGCCAGCATGGCGCCGTGACCTACGGTTTTTCCGATGAGGACACGGCCAAAGTGCGTGTGGCATCGCAATTCATCGGCGCCAACTTGCCGGAGGGTTGGAGGAATACACGTATTCACGCGGGTCCTGGCGGTGAAGTTGGCCTTCCAAGCGGTCAAGCGGGTAGGACCGACTGGCAAAAGTTAGCAGGTGACCCTCCAGAAGAAACGTACATAATCAAGATCAACATGGATTGGGGGGATCACAGGACAAACCCAAGCGGCTTGGCGCGCACCATGATTCACGAGTCCATGCACCGTCGCGACAATGGCGGATGGATTTTTGGGCATAATGATGCCCATCGTCAACTCGACGCAAACGCTCGAGCCAAGCTTCAGGAGTATGGTTTGGGCGGTGGCGGATGCTTGCCCGTGGGCGGCGGGTTTTGGGGTTTGATTCCCCACGATTATCCCGGATGTTCGAAATGATCAGCTCATGATGAAGCCTCGCCAAGTCATTCTCTTGGCGACACTGATGCTGTCTTCGTGCAGCGGCGCGGCATTGAAGCCCGATCTTGCAGCCTTTTGCGCCGCAGGCTCCGAAGCCGATGAAAAACAACGCCTTTATTTCGATCTGGAGAAGAGAATAGCATTTGGGGGCGATGTGACTTCGTCACTGGGGCCGCTTCAGACAGGTGATTATGTCGGGTTTATTTTTCCGTTCCCGATTATGGTTCCGTCCGAAGAGCTGTTGCGTTCGGGCGAGAGGCTCGAATGGGAGGTCAATGGCGACAGTCAGTGGGAAGCCGACAGATATAGCTTCGTCTCGGAACCTGAAGAGCGTCCCGAGCCTGCATGGTTCTTGATCACGGCAACCCAGGAAGACGACCCCGACATCGACGACGTCGCGGCGACTCACGATACGACCGTGCTCTATTCCTTGGAGGCCGGCGTCATTTCAATTCGACGAACGACGACGTCGCCAGATCTCAACGTTGTTGACGAGTACTATCACTGCAGCCAGCAGAAACTGGACCCATTGGACATGACCCCGGACGCATCCTAGCGGCGTTACCCTAGCCTTCCTTCACCAGCCTGAAGCCCACGAGAATGTGCTTGAGGTCAGCGGGGCGGGTGTGCCGGGCTGCGGGCCGGCAAACGCCGCAGCCCTTGTCGTCCCAGCTCCCACCCTTCACGAAGAACCGGGTTTCGCCGCTGGCGCTGCCAGTCCATTCGTAGACCTGGCCGGCGGCGTCCAGCATGTCGAAGGGGCTGGCGCCGTGGAGGTAGCTGCCGACGGGTTCGGTGTCGAAGGGACCGAGGTCGTGGCTGTTCAGGGCTTCGGCGTCCCAGTCATGGCCCCAAGGGAAGGTGTAAGCGCCGAGACCTCGCGCGGCTTTTTCCCATTCGATCTCGGTGGGCAGGCGCCAGGTTTCGCCGGTCATCTCGGAGAACCAGGCGGCGTAGGCGAGCGCATCGTCGTGGCTTACCAGGACCACGGGATGCTCTTCCCTTCCTTCGGGAGGTCGACCTTCGGCCCAGGCGTGGCGGCGGGTACGCTCATAGGGGTGGATCAGGCCGTAGCCTTTCCAGGTGGACTCGTCGACATCGGGAACAGGGTGGCCGGTGGCGTCGACGAAGGCAGCGTAAGCCGCGTTGGTCACCGGTGTCTGCATGATGGCAAACGCACCGGTTTCGGCCTGGCTCATCGGGCGCTCGCGTTCGTACCAGCCTTGCTCGCGGGTGCGGCTGTGGCCATAGGCGGCCTCGTCGAGCGCGTAGGCGAGTTCACGCTCCTCTTGGGTGGAGCCTGCAAGGAAACCGCCCGCCGGGACCGGCAGCATGTAGGGGAGCTCCACCAGCGGTGCGATCGGCTGCGGCTTGATCACGGCCTCCGAAGCCGGCGCGCAACTTATAAGAAGGGCGAGGCCGGCGGCGAGGCAAAGGCGGTGATCGAGCATCGGTTTCTCACTGGTGGCGAATGAGATTGTCGTCGAGTACAAAGGCTGGCGAGGCGTCTCGATCAGGCCTTCAAGGGATTCAGCCGTTCGAGATTCTTGAAGAGGCCCTCGATCTGGCTTCGCGCCTTGCCGATCTGCATGACGTTGTCGATGCGCCGATCGAGAAAGGCCCAGCTCTCCTCGAGACCAGGCGACTGATCCTCCAGCCAGTAGAAGAAGGTGCTGGTCCAGACAGCGAGGAGCAGCGAGCGCTTGGTGTAATAGCTGGCATCGTTCGCCTTGTCCCCGGCAATCGCCCAGATCAGGTCGACCGTGCGCCACAGCGCCGGACCGGCCTTGAGCGCATTGCCCGGCAACAGGCGTGCAGCGATCGCGCGGCGCATGGCTTCGCGATGCGGCGACAGGATTTCCAGACGCATGCGCACAAGGCGGGCGATGCGCTCACGCATGCGCAGGCGATCGATCGCCTGCTGATCGACCGCCTCGACCAGGCGCCTGTCGGCCCAGACGTCGAGATGGGCGAGCAGGTCGTCGCCACCACGCGGAAAGAGGCGCCTGGCGGTAGCGGCATCGAGGCCTGCATCGACAGCGCCGGCCACGAGCGCCCGTTTGTTCCAGCCTTCGAACGGCACATGCTGCAGTGCCGCTTCGAGGATGCGATCCCGCTGGCTCCGTCGCTCAACCGCTTTGCTCATGGTGCTCCTCCTCACCGTCTCCGTGGTCACCGGCAGTCAGCCTCGCTTCCTGCTGCGTCCGCTCGATCACATGGCGCATTTCACTGTCGAAACCGAGCTTGGTCAGGTCGGTCATGCGCATCGGGTAGAGCACGCCGTCGAGGTGATCCACCTCGTGCTGCACGACGCGCGCGTGCAGCCCTTCCGCCTCACGCTCGATCACCCCGCCCTCGGGCGAGAGGCCGCGATAGCCGATGCGCGCATGGCGCGGCACGAGTCCCTGCAAACCGGGGATCGAGAGGCAGCCCTCGATGCCGAGCTCGATCCCGTCGTCGAGCGGCTCGATCTCGGGGTTGATCAGCACCACCGGGTCGCGCTCGGCCGCATCCTCGCGATCGACGGCATCGAGAAACATGATCAGCCTGATCGACTGATAGACTTGGGGCGCCGCCAGCCCGATGCCGCTGGCATCCGCCATCGTTTCCCTCATGTGACCGATCAGGCGCTGCACGCGCTCGGCGGTCGGATCGTCGACGTGGGCGGCAGGATCCACCAGCACGCTGTGGCCCATACGGGCGATTTTCAAGATGGCCATGACGCAGACTTAAGACCGTTAACCCCCGCTGGAAAGAGGGCCCGTGGTCGCGGCCGGAAAAGAGTTGGTCTCAGGCACCGTATCTGCTATATACCTTCAAAAGGTTCGCTTCACTTCGGTGGAGGGAACCGTTTTCGTTTGTCCAAAATACAACGGTTGGAGTGCGAGGCCCCGTGGAAGTTCAGGTTCGCGACAACAATGTCGACCAGGCGCTGCGTGCGCTGAAGAAGAAGATGCAGCGTGAAGGTCTGTATCGCGAGATGAGGATGCGCCGCCATTACGAGAAGCCCTCGGAAAAGCGTGCGCGGGAAAAGGCCGAGGCGATCCGCCGGTTCCGCAAGCTGCAGAGAAAGCGCCGGGAGCGGGACGAGATCTGAGGCAGCACGCCTCACCAGACGTTTCGACAGTTCTGGAATGAAAGCCCGATTTGGCAGCAAATCGGGCTTTTGGTTTTGGCCGATCGGATCATGAGCCGTCAGCCAGATTGATGACGGGCTGATGACGCACCGGGAAATTGACCGAATTCGCGATGAAGCATTTGCCGTTGGCGTCGACATGCAGCGCCTTGGCCCGCTCGGCATCGCCGGCGAGGATGGTGACGTTGGGCCGAAGCAGAACCTCAGTGAAGGCGAGCTTGCCGTCCGAGAATTCCATCCAGCCTTCAGCATCGTCCGTGTAGTCGGCGATCTCGATCGCTGCATCCGTGCATAGATGCAGATACCAGAGCATATGACAGGCGGAGAGCGAGGCGACCAGAAGGTCCTCGGGATTGTGCAGCGCCGGATCACCTAAAAAGGCCGGGACGGAGGAGCCGCGAAGCGGCGCCTTGCCATCGATTTCGATCAGATATTCGCGGGAATAGCCGTCATAGGTGACCGCGGGTCCCTTAGCTGCACCCGTCCAGACCAGCCGCGTGGCGAAGTGATGGCGCATCATCATCTCCTCTCTTGTCAGCCCCCACCAAATGGAGAACCGCGGGCCAGTCGTGAACCCGAGGTTGCAGACATCTGAACGAGCCTTCCCGCCCGCGGCCTTAACCGCCGAAATGAGCCGGGGCCTTGCTTCGAGACTATCCCGACATGAACGCGACGCCCAGCGAAAGCCTGCATTGGAGCGGCGGCGCACATGGCCGGATGCTAACGCACAAAGAGCTTTTGAAGCTATTGCATCATCGCAAAGATAGATGTACTTTCGCACTAACATCACTAAAAGTTAATCAAAATGCACGAAAAATATCGTTTGGGTTGATAAATGACAGGTTTAACAACCACTATGCGCAAAATGCTGAGTTGCCGCTGGAAGTTATGGAGATCAAGAGGTTGGGTGGCCGGCCTGATTTTGACGGCTGCAAGCGTTCTCGCTGGCGACTTAGCGCCGGCTCGTGCCGAGGCGACTCCCAAGCCCGCCTACCGCCTCGGCATTTTTCCTCACCTGCCCGCCCTGACCATCGATCGTCTCTACGGCCCGCTCGCCGAGCGGCTGTCTGTCTCGCTCGACCGCATGGTGAAGCTTCGCACCAAATCGACCTTCGAGAACTTCCAAAGCGCGATTGAAGAGCAGAGCTACGATGTCCTGCTCGTGCACCCGTTTTTCTTCGTCGATGCGGTTGATAACCACGATTATCTGCCGCTCGCCCGGCTGGATGGTCCGCTTGAGGCCGTGCTGGTCACGGCGGAGGATAGCGGCATAGGCGGCATCGAGGATCTCGTGGACGGCACCATCGGCCTGCCGCCGAAGCTCGCCGCGGTGAGCAAGCTCATCAAATGGGCATTGATCGA
Source organism: Pseudomonadota bacterium (assembly GCA_039028235.1). Lineage (GTDB taxonomy): Bacteria > Pseudomonadota > Alphaproteobacteria > Geminicoccales > Geminicoccaceae > JANQPX01. The sequence continues at coordinate 1,394 of JBCCIN010000083.1, read as the reverse complement.
AGAAGGCCTCAGGCCCGGCCTGGACGTCGGCATTCGCCATTATCGCAACAAGGCGTCCTGCCTGCAGGCGGTCAGCACCGGTGCCGTCGCGGCCTGCGGCGTTCCGGCGTTCATCCTGTCCGAGGTCGACGCGTTCGCGAGCCGGCCGCTGCGCAGGATCTTCACCGCGCCTCCCGTGAGCCATTTCGCCTTTATCGTGCATCAGCGCGTGCCTGAAGCGGAGCGCCGGCAACTGCAGGACACCATCCTTTCCCTCGGCGATGGCGGCGTTGAGGGCTTCGGCTCGGAGAAACGCTTCGTTCGGATCGAGGATGGCGACTATGCCGCCATCCGCGCCAAGACCACCGGCCCCAGAACGCTGGCGCAGCGTTAGCGCCGATGTCGCTCCGGGCACGCATCGCAGTCTCGATTTCGCTGCTCGAAATGGCGCTGATCGCTGCCGTTCTCTACATCACGCTGAACCATTCGATGGAGGGTGTGGAAGAGCAGATCAGCAACTCGCAGCAGGTGACCATGGATCTGCTCGGCGATCTCAGCAAGGCGGCGCTGATCACCGAGGAATTCGACGAGTTGCAGGCGTTCCTCTCGGGCACGGAGCGCGACCCGAATATCCGCACGGTGATGATCGGCGACGTCGAAGGCCGGGTGATCGCTGCGACCGAAAGTGACATGCTCGGCCAGATGCTGCCGGCGCTTGAGGATCGGGGCGATCGCTATTGGCGGCATATCGACATTCGTGGCGCCCATGCCGATCTCGGCAGCCTGGCGATCGAATTCTCGCAGGCACCGCTGCGCCACGCCTTTCAGCGCACGCTCAATGTCGGGCTGATGATCGCGGTGGTCGGCACCGTGGTCATCGCGCTTGCCGGCTGGCTGATGGGCCATGTGCTGACAAGGCGCCTGTGGAGCCTTGCGGTCGCCGCCGACAAGGTGGCCTGCGGCGAGAGCGACATCCGGGTCTTTCTGCCGGGCTGCGACGAGGTCGCCCGGGTCGGGCGGGCCTTCAACAGCATGGTCGATCGCCTCGGCGAGAATATGAGCGCCCTTCAGGCATCACGCGATCGACTGATCAAGCCGACCGAGGCCATTTCCGAGGGGTTCGCACTTTGGAGCGCGGACGATTGCCTGGTTCTGTGCAACGGCCAGTTCCGAGCGATCTTCGAGGCCATCGAGCCGGCCATCGAGATCGGCATGACCCACGAGAAACTCAATCAGTTGATCGACGAGCAGATGGTGGTCAGGAAGGAGGAGCGGCAGCGCGTCGGCGTGCATCCTGCAGAGGATCAGGACCACGCGGACGGCCGCGACGACGTCGTGCGCGCGCGAGAAATCGAGCTTTCGAGCGGCCGCTGGATCTCCCTTTGCGAATTCAGGACACCCGACGGCGAGCTGAT
>JBCCIN010000082.1:0-14440 GCA_039028235.1 Pseudomonadota bacterium | reverse complement strand
GTGTCGATTTCGGGATTGTGATGCCTGCCGTCGCCTGAAATCACGTAGTGATCGGCGATCACCTTTTCGAAGAAATCATCATCGACATTCCGATCGCTGCCGTGGTGGGGCAGCTTGACCAGATCGAAATGCACCTGGTCGTTTTCGTCCATCAGCCCGTGCGTTCGAAGATTGTCCAGGACCTTGTCGCCGCGGGCGTCCCCGGTCAGCAGCATGCTCTTGCCCTCAGCCCGTGCGACCACCACCAGAGACGAGAGATTGAAGACCGATCGGTCCAGATAGTCCGCCGCCTCCATCTGCTCTTCCTTCTCCTTGGCGAGCAGTTTTTCGACCTCCTTGTCCCACTTCTTCTTGAGGTCGTCGGCATCGTCCCGGGTCGGACCGATCACCTCCAGCGTCAGATCACCAGAGGTGATTTGATGCCCTGCCAGCACCAGACCGCTTTCGGCATCTGGGTTGATCTTGACCGCGAGCTTGCGCGCGAGCTCCTGCAACGTCAGGCCTTCCTTCACACTGGAGAGCACGAGCTTGGTGTGCTTCTCCAGAACCAGATCGATGTCCGGGTCCGAAATGTCTGCGATGCTCTTGGCCGTATCCGCGACCTGAAGCGCTGCCGTTTCGGCGTCCTCGGAAGAAGGTTCCGGCGTGAAGCGCTCGAAGGCGTTGTGCCAAAGGGCGCTGATGCGGACATCGAGCCTTTCACGGTCGTCCTTGTCAGCAGCTTCGCGGAAGAGATCGATGATGCCCCTGATATGGTCGTGGTCGAGATGGCTGACCATGACCAGATCGAGTCTGACAGGCTGCTTGCCGCGCCGCATCGTGGTCAGCCTTGGCCTTAGAAACTTGCTGTAGACGCCGCTCGGCCCGCCATCGATCAGGATGTTGCGCGGCGCCTGCTTCAGGCCGTGGCGAAGGATCAGACAGTCGCCATGCTTGGCCTTTAGGACCTCAAGGGTGAACATGCCTGCCTCCTCAAACCGATTGCAGCGCGCGGAGCGTGTCCAGCATGCCGGCGCCCTGGAAATAGCGTTCGCGGCCGAGATCGGTCGCTGTCTCGCAAAGGATCTTCTTGATCTTGGCCGGCTGACCGACCAGTTCGCCGTGGCGTGCCATCAAAATGGCGGCAGCACCGCTCACATGGGGTGCCGCCATGCTGCTGCCGTCCTTCTCCGCCCAGTCGTCGAAGCCGACAGGGGCGATGATCTTTTCGCCCGGCGCCACCAGGTCCGGCTTCATACGGCCGTCGCCCGTCGGACCTCGGGACGAGAAATAGCTTGGTCCGTAAACATGCGGTTTGGAGCGGTGGGTGGCGCCGACGGTGATGACACCCTCGGCGTTGCCCGGGTCGGTGATCGAGATCGCGTTGTAGCCGCCGCCCTGCATGCCTGCGAGACCCAACCCGCGCTCATTGTGGCCAAAATTGCCGGCGGCAGCGACCACCACCGCACCGTTGGCGGTAAGCTGATCACACTCCTCACAGACCGGTGTGGCGCCGCAAGCGTAATTTGCGACATCATGCTTGATCGAGAGGCTCAAATTGACCCCGTGGACCAGCGTGGCGCCGGCGCGTGCGTTCAAAAAACGAATGAACTGGAGCGCTGCGATCACTTCGAACTCGTCCGACTGGCCGTCGTCGCGAAGCACCCGGAAGTCGAAGAGACGGATGTCCGGGCACATGCCGGTCATGTGACGCCGATCGCTTGGTGTGATCGGCTTGATGTCGGGCTTGTCCCTGGGCTGCCGGACGGCTGCCGGGCGAACTGCCTCGTCATTTTCGATGGCATCTGCCATGCCGCGTGAAAGCTCGACGCAGCGATCATAGGCCCTGCGCCCGCCGCCGCCGACCTCGCGCTTCGCCAGGTCATCCTTGTCGCGACGATAGACCTGCTCCGGACGGACAGGCTCGTCGGTTTCGGGATTGATCGGCCAGTCGGCGGCAAGGATCCCGGCCACGTGGGCACCGTGGTCGACCGTCGGCGGATCGATGAATTTTTCGTCCACAGCGACCAGCGGCTCCAGCAGCGCCCAGTCGACGTCGGCACCGCGCTTGAGTCGGGTCTTGAGTTCCTCGATGCGTTCGGCGACGCGTTCCCGGACAAACCGCTTCAGCTCATCAGCTGTTAATTCGCCCTCCTCGGCTTCCGGAATTTCCGCGAGCACGCCCGCTCTGACGCGCTCGAGCAGATCCCTTCGCTTTTTCCTTCGTCTGTCCTCTGGGCTCGCTTCACCTCGATCCTGATGGCCGTCCTTCTGGCCAGCTCCCTCCTGCTCCTCCAAGTCCTGCTCGTCGTCATCGAGGTTGAACTGATCGAGGCTGAGCGATTCGCGAAGCTCGCGAAAGTCATAGGTCTTGAGCACACGTGAACGGCCGCTGTCGCCGCGCCAGTCGAAAAAGGCGGGGTGATGAGCGTCGATCCCGCTGTCGGCGATCGCCCAAATAATGTTCTTGCAATCGACATTGAACAGCAGCCGTGCAGCGTCCGCCTTGCAGGCGAGCGATGACTGGTTGACGGCGTTCACCACGTCGCGATTGATCGATACCCGGAATATCTGACTTGGCGGGGGCGCCGAGACATTGCCCTCGCTGGTCGCCTGATCATCACCGCCGCGGCCGCATTGCGGTCCAGGCCAGCCTTCGAACAGTGTCAGAAAATTGCGTGCGATGGCGATGTGGTCGTAGGCTACCCTAAAGGGTTCTTCGCGCTTGCCGTGGCCGTTCTCGTCCGTAGCGCCTTGCTTGCCGCCGACCTTTGTCATCTCCCTTCGATGGCCTGGCCGAAAACGGCCGTTCTCCACCTTCGGCAGCGATTCGCCGAGAAACAGCGTTGCGACTGCGCCGGCGATCCGTGCGGTCTGCACGAAGCCGGCGCGCGGCCGGCTATAGTCACGGGTCGCATTGATCGAGGATTGAGCCAGCGTTTCGATTGTGACCATCGCCCTGGCGAGCGCCTCGACCAGGGACGGTCCGCTCGTTTCAGCGTCGTGGAGGGAGAAACGCTCTTTTGGATTGCCGAAGGCGAGGTAGGGCGAGTGCAGCTTGAGCTTCAGGAGTCTCTCACGATAGTCGACCACCATCTTTCGCCACCAGGGGGTTGATGGCAGGACGAGTCGGAGGAACTCATCAAAATAGAGCCTGGCCGCCACTACGCCCGGCAGATGGGCGATCCGCGCCGGCTTGTGCCGGGAATCACGCAGGCGCACGCCGGCCAGCGGCTTGGGTAGGTTCTCACGATAGGCCTTTAGCCGTCGATTGAGCTCATGGGCGAAGGCGCCCGCGTTGCTCGACCGATCCGGCACCAAGATAAGATCCCGGGTCTTATGTGGATGGAGCGCATATTTGATCCAGACTTCCGGTAGTACCGGCGAATCCTGAGTATAGCGCTGATTCTCCAGGATGCCGAAGATCAGCTGCTCCATCTCGGCACGCGAAATATTCGACAAAACGACAGGCTCCCTTCACATGGTCGCCAGGCGACCTGTGGATGACATGCTCCTTCGAAGGAAACCTATCGCGTGAGAGGCGAGGGTGTTGTGAAGCAGTTCACAAGCCCGCGGAGAATCCGACGCCTATCGGGCGAAGCGCGCCGCCAGCACCGCTTCCGTGTCATGCTCGGGGATATCGCCAATCTCGGCCATCTTGGCGTCGAGCTCGTGCAGCATGATCCGGAACATATCGGCATGTTCGGGATCATCCGCGATGTTGAAGAGTTCCAGCTGATCCTCTTCGCAATCGAAAAGCTCCCATTCCGGTGGCTCGTCCTCGCCCATCACGCCGGGCTCGCCAAGTCCGGCATTGTACCAGTAGATCAGCTTGTAGCGCTGGTTTCTAAGGCCGTAGTGGGCCCAGGCGTTGTGAAACTCGTCTTTGTGCATCCAATAGCGGTGATAGGCTGACGTCTGCCAGTCATCGCCAGCATCGCCTTCGAACAGCGGGCGAAGGGAGCGGCCCTGCATGTAGGAGGGAAGCGGAGCCTTGGCATAGTCGAGAAAGGTCGGCGCGAAATCAACATTGGTCGCCATGTCCTCCGACACCAAGCCCGGTGTGATCCCCTTCGGATAACGCACGAGGAACGGCATCTGCAGCGATTCCTCATACATGAAACGCTTGTCGAACCAGCCATGCTCACCCAGGAAGAAGCCCTGGTCCGAGGTGTAGATGACGACGGTGTTGTCGGCTAAGCCGGTTTCGTCCAGCCAGTCGAGCAGCCGGCCGACATTTTCGTCGATCGAGGCGACGGTTCGTAGATAGCGCTTGATGTAGCGCTGATACTTGAACGCTGCGAGTTCATTCCTCGTCTCGAAACGGAAGTTCTCGCCGGTGGCCTGGTCGATCAGGACCAGATCGCGGACATCCTCCGGATCCGGCACTTTGCGGTCGGTCTGCCCGGGACCGAAAGGCTCGCCGACCTCGGCACCACCTTCCGGCTGCACTAGGCCGAGGTCACGATAGGTCATGTCCGAGCGAATACGCATCTTCGCCGCACCGGCCGCACGCGCCCGGTTCTTGTAGTCGTCGTCGAACGTGTCCGGCATCATCACGTCGTCGTCCGCGAACAGGCTCTGATACTTCGGATGCGGCTCGAAGCTACGGTGCGGTGCTTTGTGATGGCACATCATGAAGAACGGCTGTGACCGGTCGTGCGTCTTCAGCCAGGCGAGGCATTTGTCGGTGATGACATCGGTCGCGTAGCCGCGTTCGACGCTTTCGTTGCCCTCCTCTATGAACATCGGATCGAAGTAGTCGCCCTGTCCCGGCACCACGGACCAGTCGTCGAACCCTGTCGGCTGGTGCGCGTGCCCTTCGCCCAAATGCCACTTACCGAATATCGCAGTCCGATAGCCGGCCCGGCGCAGATGCTTCGCCACATTCGGGAGGCGGTTATCGATCGGCGTGGCCAGCGTGGTGACGCCGTTCACGTGGTTATACGTCCCGGTCAGGATCGACGCCCGGCTCGGCGTGCAGATGGAATTGGTGACGTAGCAATGGTTAAGACGCATGCCCTCGTCGGCCAGCCGATCGAGGTTGGGAGTCCGGTTCAGCCCGTAGCCATAGGCAGAAATCGCTTTCGATGCGTGATCATCAGCCATGATGAACAGAATGTTCGGCTGCACGACGCCCTCCTTCATTGCGTATCACCCTGACGAGCGCGACGGCCACTCGAAAAGGAGACTTCTCAGAAGGACGTGGCTTTATCGCAAATCACGAGGAGCCACAATGAGTTCGACTTCGGTCTTCTGTAGAATTGACGTCGACCGATGCATCAGAAGAGGGGCGCACGTCGAGCCAATCGAGCGTCCTGCTTTCATGCCCATCAGGGTTAAGGAGCAGGGTTAATCGACGTCACCCGCACTATTGTGATCATACAAGATAAAATTGCACATTGATTTAATGCTCTTCTTGTTGCGATGATCGAAGAGGTGGTCAAACGCTCAATGTCGGGGTCAAAATGGTTAACCGATCGTCGGCTCTCATTGTTGCTGGTTCCCTGTTTCAACTCCTCGCCGCCTGCTCATCGGCACCTGCCCCGTCGTCGGACCAAGCTTCCCTGTCGCCAGACCAGGCGTTCTTGCCGAATGGCGAGCCGATAGCTCCTCAGAGCTTCGCGCCGTCGACCGACCGGACGATCGAGCCCGTTGCAGCACTGGCCTCAGAGGACGCATCGGGCATTCTCGCTGACAGCAGCCCTGTCTCCGTGGTTAGCAACAAACGCCGGACGGACGAGCGTTTTCTTCGGCCCGTTTTGACGCTCGACGACGATGCCGGTCTTACCCTTCCAGATGGACTCCCGATTGGCGCCGAGGTTGGCTATGTCGTGGTTGATCTGGATCGCGGCACCACGATTGCCCAGCGACATGCCGATCGCGACCACATCCCGGCGTCATCAGCCAAGCTCGCAACGGCGGTGATGGCCATCGAACTCCTCGGCGCGGACCATCGGTTCCGAACGGAACTTCGCACCACCGGCCCGATCGAGGATGGCGTGCTCAAAGGCGATCTCATTCTCAAGGGAGGCGGTGATCCCGTCCTCGATATTCCCGATCTCATGCCATTGATCGACGCCCTCGTGAGTCAGCCGCTGCGCCGCATCGAGGGACGGTTTCTTATCGATGACACGACGTTGCCGCGGTTCACCGAGATCGAGCTCACCCAGCCGACCGAAGCTGCGTACAATCCCGGCGTCGGTGCGCTCTCCCTTGCGTTCAATCGGGTCAATCTGCGCTGGCAAAATCGAAAGGGGCTTACAGCTGAGACCGTCCCGCATCTCGATGAAGCCTCCTTCGAGAAGGCAGTGAAGGATCGTCTGCCGCCGGGCGGCGTTCAGCTGAAACAGCTCAAAGGCGGCGAGGCAGTCTGGCAGCTGGCCGATCGCGGCGCACGCCGGGCCAAACGCAGCCTGCCGGTCAAAGATGCCGGCCTCCATGCCGGGCAGGTATTCGCCGATCTCGCACGGCTCTACGGCATCGATCTTCCGCCACCCGAGCGGTCGACAGAAAGCGCGACAAGCCAGTTGCTGGCCGTCCACGAAAGTCGACCGCTCGGTCAGCTCGTCCGCGACATGCTCTGGTACAGCAACAATCTGGTGGCGGAGCTGATCGGCCTGGCTGCTGCGAAGACCGTGAATCCGGAACTCACCAGTCTGGAGATGTCGGCCGAGACCATCCTTGCGCAGCTCAAAGAGCGGCTTCCTGACATGTCCTGGGAAGGTGCCCAGCTGCGCAACCATTCGGGTTTGAGCAGCGACTCGCGGCTGACGCCGGCGCAGCTTGCCGCTGTCCTGCGTCATGGCTGGAGCGAGGGTTTGCTCGCCAGCATGCTGCCGGGTTCCGGCTGGTCGGGGACACTTGTCCGGCGTTTTGCAGGTCCTGACCAGGCTTTTCGAGTATGGGCCAAGACCGGCTCGATGAACTATGTGGTGTCGCTTGGTGGCATACTCCTTTCGCCATCGCACGCACCGGCGGCCTTCGTCATCATGATCTCCGACGAGAAGGCCCGCGCCGCTTATGACGCAGCATCGCGGCGCACGCGGGAGGGCGAACGCCGCGCTCGCGCTTGGCGAGACGATGTCGAAGAGGTGATGGACAAAATCGTCGAGCGCTGGCTGGATCCCGCGATCGACCCATCCTCCCGGGATCTCTATGCCCTTTCGCAGAGCGAGGAGGCGGCCACCCAGTAAGTTGTTGATGAAATCAATAAAACTTATGAAAAAATCAAAACATAATAATCAATAAATAGTTCAAACCAATGATGCTTTGAGCACCATATCGAATATTATTTTTCCCTTGTTAAAAACATAGCTGATGTTAATCATCGCGCTCAGTACGCGTCCAATAGATTTGGAGAGACGATGAACTCGCCCCTTGGAAACGCCGGCATCACCGCTACTTTCTGTGCCCTCACTCTGGTTGCCTGCTCGCCGGAACCATCGACCCCAACCGTCGCCTTTGACCCGACGATCCAGCCTGCAGCGGCCCCCGCCGATCTCGACGTCAGCGGCCTGACGAAGGCAACGCTGTTCCCGCCCGATCCGAAACCCGGCCACTGCTATGCTCGCGTTCTTTTGCCTGCGACCTACGATGTTAGCGAGGAAAAGATTCTGACCCGCCCCGCCGAAACCAGGATCGAGGTCGAGGAGGCGCGCTACGAATGGGTCGAGGAGGCGGTGTTGGTCAAAGAGACATCGACTCGCCTCGAGACCGTGCCTGGCGTCTATGAAACCTACACCGAGAAGGTTCTGATCAAGCCGGAAGGGCGAAAGCTGATCACGGTACCTGCGAAATATCGGACGACCACGGAGCGGATCCTCGACAAGCCCGCCCACACTGTGTGGAAGCGCGGTAGCGGACCGATCGACAATGCGCTCAAGACCACCTACGATGAAAGCACCGGCGAGGTGATGTGCCTGGTCGAGGTGCCCGCGACCTACAAGACCATCGAGAAGCGCACCCTGATCACCTCCGAGACCACGAAAGAGGTGATCACGCCGGCGGAATACAAGACCGTCACCAAAAAGCGTCTGAAAACGCCATCACGGACGCGCGAGGTGACAGTTCCGGCTGAGTACGAGACGGTGAAGATGCAAAAGCTGCTCGCGCCCGCACGGGAGCGTGAGGTCAGCGTGCCGGCGACATACGAAACCGTGTCGAAGCGCACTAAGCTCACCGAAGAAAAACTGGCCTGGCGAGAGGTCCTTTGCGACGTCAACATGACCTCCGACGTCGTGCGCTCGATCCAGGACCGCCTGAGCCGCTCCGGCCATTATGGCGGCCGCGTCGACGGCTTGTTCGGGCCTAAGACCATCCGCGCGGTCAACAGCTATGCCAAGGCCAAGAACCTCCCGGTGGGCACGAATTACATCTCGATCGAGACCGCTAAGGCGCTCGGCGTCGAGAGCTAGTGGTGGCACAACCACCCCGTCGACCTGCCTGAGCTTGGCTTGCGGCGGCTGGCGTAAGGTTTTCTAGCACCGTTGCCTATGGTCAAATGAAGCACCGCCGGAGATGATGCCGGCGGTGCTTCGCTTGCTAGGGGGCGACATGGCCAGTCAAAGCCTGGGGCCGGGCGGGATTCCGCTGCCTGACGGCATCCGATCCCGTTTCATCGATGGCATCAACGGCCTGCGCATGCATCTGCTTGAGGCCGGCTTCGAGACGCCGGGACGGCCCTGTGTGCTTCTACTGCATGGCTTTCCCGAAATCGCCTATAGCTGGCGCAAGGTCATGCTGCCGATCGCGGACGCCGGCTACCACGTCGTCGCGCCCGATCAGCGGGGTTATGGCTGGACCGAAGGATGGGACGATCGCTATGACGGCGATCTTTCCCCCTTCAAACTTCTGTCGATCACACGCGATGCCTTGGCGTTGGTCTCTGCGCTCGGCTATCGCACGGTAGCAGCCGTCATCGGCCATGATTTCGGTTCACCGGTCGCCGCCTGTGCCGCCCTTGCGCGCGGTGACGTGTTTCGCTCGGTCGCACTGATGAGTGCGCCCTTTGGCGGTCCACCAGCGCTGCCTTTCGGCGATATCGGGGAGAAACCGAAGGCGGTCGACATCCATGAGGCGCTCGCAGCCCTGCAGCGCCCGCGAAAACACTATCAGTGGTACTACTCCACGCCCGAGGCCAACAACGACATGATGAACGCGAAGGAAGGACTGCACGCCTTTCTCCGTGCCTACTTCCATCACAAGAGCGCCGACTGGCCCGAGAACCGTCCCTATCGATTGAAGGCCTGGTCAGCGGACGAACTTGCGAAGATGCCGACCTATTACATCATGGATCAGAGGGCGACCATGGCCGAAACCGTGGCCCCGTTCATGCCGTCTGAGAACGCGATCGACGCTTGCCGTTGGCTTCCTGACGACGAACTCGCAGTCTATACCAAGGCGTATGAACGGACGGGATTTCAAGGCGGTCTTCAGTGGTATCGCTGCATGACCGATCCCTCGCTGGCGCAGGACCTGACGCTGTTCTCAGGCCGAACGATCGACGTGCCGTCTTGTTTCATCGGCGGCAAGAGCGACTGGGGTGTCTACCAAAAGCCCGGCGACTTCGAGCGCATGCAGAATGTGATCTGTACCGGGATGACCGACGTGCATCTGATCGACGGGGCAGGGCACTGGGTCCAGCAGGAGCAGCCTGAAGCGGTCAGCCGACTTCTCCTAAGCTTCCTCGAGAGCACCGCGGACGGCCAATAGCGGTATGACCGCTCCGCAGTCTTGCCTAGTTGGACCCGTAGCAGAGCGGCCCACGAAAACCTGGCGTTATACCGTCCACCCTGGGGCTGACGGTCCAAATCCATGAAGTGGTCGCACCACTGGTCACACCACTAAGAAGCGCTCGGCTGCGAGGAGGTCGGCTCGGCTTCACCACCGTCGCCTGGCAGAACGGTGATCTCGAACAGCCGGTCATGCCGGAGCGCCGGGATCTTGCGTCGTGCTGACGCCACCATGTCCAGGTCGAGGTCGGCAGTCACGACTCCGGGCTTCTCGCCACCGTCAGCGAGGATTTCGCCCCAGGGGCTGACGATCAACGAGTGACCATAGCGCTGCAGCTTGCCCTTGAGATCGCCGCACTGGCAGGGCGCCACGAGGTAGGCACCAGTTTCGATGGCTCTTGCAGTGACCAGCGTGTGCCAGTGATCCCGCCCGGTCTTCCTGGTGAAAGCCGCCGGAGCGAAGATCACGTCGGCGCCGGCTTTGGCAAGCGTACGATAGAGTTGTGGAAAGCGGATGTCGTAGCAGATGGTCAAGCCGACACGACCAAACGGCGTCTGTGCCAGAACGGCCTTGTCGCCAGCCTTGATGACGGCGCTCTCGCGATAGGACTCACCGCCGCCCAGATCCACATCGAATAGATGAATCTTGTCGTAGCTGGCGACGACACTACCCTTGGCATCGATGAGATAGGATCGATTATAGATCAGATCACCCTCGCGTCTGATCGCGAGCGAGCCTATCAGCAGCCAGACGGACTTCTGCTTAGCCATGTTGCGAAGGGCCTGCAGTGCTGGATGGCGTCCCTCGTCATCTGCGCCGACCACCAGCTTACCTCTGCTGGCACCGTAACAAGTCGTATATTCCGGAAGGCAGATCATCTCCGCACGATCAGCGGCAGCCTGGCCGATCAGCTTTTCGAGCTGGCGAAGATTGCGGTCGAGATCAGAGTTCGCGCAATTCTGAATGCAGCTGATCCTGAGCGCTCGCGTCATCGACTCTCTCCCGAACTGCCTGGAGCCAGATGTGACACCATAACAACAGAGTATCGTGTCAGATCATGGCCTTTCAAGACCATGGCCGGCATCGAGCTCTCGCACGTCAGGATTATCTCATCGAAGACATCACATCGACAGTTACCGACAAAGTCGCTTTACGCTTGACATTCGCAGTTTTTGCGATGCAGAAGACAACTTTGGGTAGCATAATTAAAAGGCCGTCTGAAAGCCCTCAGCCATCGCCAATATCTGTGTCGAAAATGGGGAAAATTCGATTGGCATTGATGCTTAGCCAATGTTGGCTTTCTGCGTATGGAGATCATAAGCCGGTGAATTTCTCGATAAGAATCAGGATGTTTTCGAGCCTTATCGTTCTCTTCCGAGCCTCGCTTCATGCGTCGGGAGCGAGCGCGAAAGATCAGCTTATCGGATAAAGAGGGACAGTTTTTCTGAGAAGAGGAAACAAACTTTCGGTAGATCCAATTTTCACTAAAATCATCTTGACGTTCAATTTATTCACAGGTACGACCTATCATAGGTTGTGTGAAACACTGATGTTGTTCGGGAGATGTTCCCGAAGATTTTGTAAAGTTGCTGTCATCGTATGCTACAAGGGAGTCGCAATCTGCCGTGTTGCAACTGTAGTCATTCGAAATCTTCTCAAGTTCATGCAAGAACAGGTGAAGAATAAAGGCTAGGATGACTGTTTCTCAAAATGAATCACTGAACGGAGCAAGAATGCGCAGGCGCTCCTGGCGTTGGCATCGTTGGCAATCGATCGTCGAGCGCACAGGGCAGGCGCGTGGACGATCGTCGACGATGCTGGGCGATTCCACACATGGTTGTCCTGGCCGGAAGCCTGCCGGTGCGACGATCTTAAGGTTCACGAGGCTGCCGTTGGCTTTGCTGGCCCTGATCGTGCTTGCTGGCTGCCAGGAGCTTCCACCGCCGCCGAAGCTTGCGGAAGACGATGTCCTGAACACGCCGGATTACGTGATCGCGCCCTTGGATACTGTCCAGATCTTCGTCTGGCGAGCACCGGATCTATCGGTGACCGTGCCGGTCCGTCCCGATGGCCGCATCACCATTCCACTGGTCGAGGATATGGTCGCTGCAGGCAAGAGCCCAAGCACGCTGGCGCGCGATATCGAGCAGGCGCTCCGCCCCTTCGTGCAGGATCCGAAGGCTTCGGTGGTTGTTGAGAACTTTGCCAATCAGACCCAGCAGATGGTCAAGGTCATTGGTGAGGTCGCGAAGCCGGTGACCGTTCACTATCAGATGCATATGAGTGTCCTCGATCTCATGGCCGAGGCCCAAGGACTTACGGAATATGCCGACGGCAACGATGCCAAGCTCATTCGCAAGATCGATGGACGCGAGCGCACCTACCGGCTGAAGCTGAACGATCTGCTGGACGACGGCAGAATGTCGGCGAACGCCAAGCTGCGTCCGGGAGATCTCATCGTCGTGCCCAAGAGTTTGCTTTGATGCGCAGGGAGTTCATCCGCCATGGTTGACTATCGCGCGCTTCTTTTGCCCCATCTGGCGGCCCTCAAACGCTATCGCTGGCAGGCGCTGGCGGTCGCCTGGCTGGTCTGCCTGCTCGGCTGGGTGTTCGTGGCATCGATGCCCGACCGCTATGTCTCGCGGGCGCGAATCTATATCGATACCGAGACCATTCTCGGGCCCCTTATGAAAGGTCTTGCCGTCGCTCCGGACTTCGATCGTCAGGTCGAGATGATGCGTCGGACGTTGCTCTCCGTCCCCAATCTCGAAGAACTGCTGCGGATGACCGATCTGGACCATACCGTGCACAGCGATATCGAGCGTCTGAGGCTGATCGAAGAGCTGACACGCAACATCGCCATCAGGACACAAGGGGCCAGTCTGTTCGAGATTAGCTATGCGCATGAGAATCCGCGGCTGACCCAGCGGGTGGTGGATTCGATCCTGCAGATCTTCGTCGAACAGAATCTTGGCCATTCGCAGCAGGATGTCGAGGAAGCGCGCGAGTTCATCGACGCGCAGATCGATGATTACGAGGCGAAGCTGCGCGAGGCTGAGATCGCCGTTGCCAAGTTCAGAAAGGAGCATGCCGACGAACTCGGCGGTGTCGAGCGCAATCAGCGATCACTCGAGCAGCGCGAGGCCGAGCTTCGCCGGCTCAACGCCGAGATCGAATCGGCGATCTGGCGGCGCGACCAGCTCAAGGCGAAGATCGATGCCACGCCGAGAACCGTCGCCGCGGCGTTTCAGCAGACCCAGGCCGGCGTGAGCGTGACCCAGTTCAGGCTGCAGGGCCTTGCTCAGGAACTGCAGAACAAGCTGATGGTCTACACGGAACGCCACCCGGAGGTCATCGCCCTTCGCGGGTTGATCGACAGTGCGCGTCAGCAGCTGGCGCTGGAGCAGTCTGGTACGTCTGCGGCCGGCACGGCACGCGTCGCCAATCCGGAATATGGCGCTCTAATTGATCAGCTGCAGTTGACCGAAGAGTCGATCCACGATCTGAGGAGACGCCTTGCTCTCGCCGAAAACGAGATTGGTGTGCTGTCGACGACTGTCGCATCGGCACCGGAAGTCGAGGCCGATCTCACCCGGCTTACCCGCGACTACAATGTCCTGCTTGCACAATATGAGCAACTTATTCAGCGCCGCGAATCGGCCCAGATGGCCCGCGATCTGGATAGCGGCATCAGCCGCATCGAGTACCGGATCATCGATCCGCCGGTGGTGCCGCTGAAACCCGTCGGTCCGAGACGCGGTCTGTTTTTCGCCGCCATTCTGATGGCCGGATTTTGCTCAGGCGTCGCCTTCGCTATAGGTCGCCAGCTCCTAAGCGGCAGTTTCCTCACGGTCGACCAGCTCAAGGCCGCCGTCGACCTGCCGATCCTGGGCGGCGTTGCCGAGGCGGTGCGACCGGCTCAGCCGAGCGGCCCGATGGCGGGGTGGGCAGGGGTCGCCAGCGCTTCGCTCGCTTTGGTCGGCGTGTTTGTGGCACTGCTTTACTTCTCAGAATTGGCGCCGAAGTTGTCGACGTCGAGCACCGTCGCGACCAGCACGGAAGGGTCGCCGTGGCAATGGATCTGGGCGAAGCTCTGATGCTCTTCTCCAAAACCAAGGCCAAGCGGCGCACATCGGCTTACGTCCATACGCCTTGGTCGGACCTCGGCGCCAAGATCCGCGGCGAAAGGCTGGAGGATGAGGGCGCCCTCAAGCTCGACTTCGACCGTCTCGCCAAGCTTGGCTTCATTACGCCATCGACCATTGATCGCGATGTCGCCCGGGACTTCAGTATGGTGAAGCGCCGGCTTTTCCGGCGGCTCGCCTATTTTCAGCGCCAGCACGATGCCAGTGATCATCGTGATAGAAGCCACTGCCCGATCGTTCTGGTCACCTCGGGCAATCCCGGCGAAGGCAAGACCTTCAGCTCGATCAACTTCGCGCTCAGCCTGGCGATCGAGGAGCAACTGAGCGTGTTGCTGATCGACAGCGACCTCGCCAATCCGAGCGTGCCGCGCGTTATCGGTTTTCCCTACCGCAAGCGCGGGCTGTTTGAATGTCTCATCAATCCCGCGAACGCGCTCGACGAGATGATCATGCGTTTCGAGCAGATCTCGCTCTCGGTTCTGCCGGCAGGCGAAGCGACATCGTCGCCGTCGAGCCTGCTCGCCGGCAAAGCGCTCGCTCGCCTGCTCGGCAAGCTCACCGCCTTCGACCGCTACGACATC
>JBCCIN010000081.1:0-14581 GCA_039028235.1 Pseudomonadota bacterium | reverse complement strand
GGCTCGACGCCTGCGATGCGCATCGACTCCTTGATCGCCTTCCAGGGAAAGCCCATCACCATCTTCTTGCGCGCGAGGCGCTCTTCGGCCACCGCCGAGACGATTCGGCCGTCGATGATCACGGCAGCGCCGCTGATGTAGTGGTCGCTGATCCCGAGAATGATCAAGCGCCTTCCTCCTATTCGCGTTGTTCCTTTGCGCCGCGCCGCCGACATCAAGGTCGTCACGGCCGGCCTGTCTCTCCGTCAGACCGTCACGTCTGCAACATTTTGCCGTTCATCCGTCCCTCGGCCAGATAGAGAAAAGCGCCGATAAGACCAATCAGGAGCGTCAGCACCCGAAGCATCAACATGCCGGCAAGTCCAGCCTCGTGATCCAGGCCGAACCCGCCCATCACATAAACGAAAGACCCCTCCATCACGCCGAGTCCGCCGAGGCTGATCGGCAACATCGCCGCGACCTCGACGGCGAAAAGGGCCACCGTGAGCTCCACGGGATCTACTGCGGTGCCGAGCGCCAGGATCAGAAGCCAGATAAACCCGATCCTGAGCAGATGGAAACCCAGAGACAAGCCCATGACCGCGGCCATGCGCCGCCCCTGGCCCTTCCAGTCCGCGATCACCTCCGAGCCTTTGTCGACCAGCTTCCTCACTACGCGGATTCGGGATAGCGGGCCGATCGAGCCGAAGCGCCAGACGAGCACGAGCGCCAACAACCCAACCATGCCACCGATCGTGCCAAGAACGGCAAGCGATGCGGCGAGCGCGTTCCCAGTGTTCAGCCAGACGAGCAGCGCTGCGACATAGCCCATAAAACCCAGGGTGAGCACGCCTGTGATTCGCTCCAGCAGGATCGCTCCAACGGCGCGCGCTTTTCCCTTCGGATTGTCGAAGGTCTTCAAGAGCCGGTAGCCATCTCCGCCAATATTGGTCGGCAGGAAGGCATTGAAAAAGGCGGCGATGAAGTACCATCGTATCAGTGAAGGCAGTGGATAGCAGATACCGTGACCCGCCAGCAGGATCTGCCATTTCCAGGCACTGATGGCGACGCCGAACAGGCTGACGACGAAAACCACGGCAATAAGCCCATAATGGACCCCACTCACCGTCTTGAGAAAGATCTGCCAGTCGATCCAGCTGATGATCAGCCAGCAAAGCGCGACCGTCACGGCAAGCTTGGTGGCTGAAATCAGCCAACGCCTTGCCGACGGCTGCTCCTGCTCTATCACCTCCGTCCCCGCCGTCATCGAATCGGGACAGTGCCCTGCGGTTGGTCGGAGCGGGCTTCATAGGCAGCGATCAATCGCTTCGGCCTGCGAGCAAAAACCTGCCCTTGACGGTGTTCCAACTGTCGTTCCGTCCCTTGCCGGTATAGATCATGACGAAGTCTTCGCCATCCTCGCTCAGCCACTTGCTGGGAAAGACCCACATGAAGCCGTTGTCGAGCGTCTCGAAACGCTCGAAGCTGTCCGAGAAGTGCACCGTGGTCCACGGTCCCCAAGGAGTCGGCCCGTCATAGATGGCGATATTGCCTTCAGCATGCACACTGTGCTCGGTTGCGATGATATAGCGATCGAGACCAGGATTGTAGACAGCGGTGATATGCTGGGTGATGCCGTTCTCCGCATCCTCGAACACCGGCACCCGGCCCGCGGAATCGAAGGTCCAGACCGGCTCACCATCAGCCCCGATGCCAGCAAAGAATTCGTAGGCCGAGCGCACATTGATCCGGGTCTTGGGCACGCGCATCATCGAGACCTTGCCCGGCACCTGTGGATAGAGGGTCTCGGCCTGCTGGATCTCCGGCGCGTAGACGTAGACATAGTCATCGCGCGCGCCAGCATAGTCCTTTCCGAACTGCAGGAAGACGGGGCAGTAAAAGCCGAGATCGTCGCCGGCGAAAGACTCTTGCGTGAACTTGACGCCCGTGCTGCGCCAAGTGGCGCTCTTGTTAGTCGAGCGATAGAGCTCCTGAAAGGCGAGCGAGGTTTCGCCGTCGGCATCGCCACAGCGCCAAGTGTAGAGCGTGCCGTCGACGCTCAAAAGGCTGTAGGCCTTGCCGCCGAACTCGGCCGGGTTTTCGGGTTGATGACCGCCCCAGACATTGTAGGCCTGATAGTCGTCCGCGCCGCCCTCGATGCGCGCGAAGCCGAGCATGACCCGGCCGTCCACATTGCTGCCGCCGAAGCCGCCGCCATTGCCCCAGGCGGTGTATTGGTGATCGTCGTCAGACCAGGTGATGCCCCAATCGCCACTGCCGTCGGCGGCGCGCTGGTGGGTCGTCCAGTCGAGCTCGAAGCCTTCGATCACGTCGCTGGGCGGATAGGGCGCTGATGGCCAGAAGGTGAGGCCGAGCCAGAGTTGACGGGCTTCTTCCAGCCCTTCGCCCACGGCCGTCCTCGCTTCGCCGATGGAAGTCGGACGCGCCACGTAGACAAACAGCGCGGCGGCCGCGATCGAGGCCAGAACAACGGCTAGGAGGCCGATGCGCATGAAGCGGACCGGTGCTGGCAGACTGCCTGCCGTGATCGTGTTGCTGTCTGCCATCTGTTCGACTTTTCATCCCAATGGTCCGGCCTGTGCTCGCCGAACTCGTTACCTCGTTTACGCCGCTTCGCGGCTGCCGGTGGCCAGCATGGCCGAACTCGCTCCTATCCGGCGACGGTCACCTATGGCGACTTCGAACAGCTCCTCATAGGCGAGCGCCATCTGCTCGATGAAATAACGCTCGACTCGCTGTTGATTAGTGTCAGCGATCTTTTGCCGGAGTGCGCCGTCGATCACAAGCTCTCGAATTCGCTGTTCAAGCTTTTCCTGATCGTTCAACGGCACCAGATAGCCTGTCTCACCGTCGACGAGAAAATCCGTCTGCCCGCCATGATCATAACAGATCACCGGAAGGCCCGCGGCCATGCCTTCGAGAAACACGAGGCCAAAGCCCTCATGCTGGCTCGAGGAAACGTAAATATCGGCCATGCCGAGCACATCGAACTTTTCCTGATCCGAAAGCCCGCCGAGAAAACGCACCTGCTCGGCGACACCTAGCTCCGTCGCATGGGTCCTGAGCGCGGATTCCTCGGGGCCTGTGCCGATCACCAGAAGCTTGACGTCATGCCCGGCAAAGCGCGGCAGAAGGTCGAGGAGCTGATCCAAGGCCTTTCGCGCCACGAGGCGACCGACGGTGACGAGCAGCAGGTCGTCCTTGCCGAGGCCATAGCCAGTCCGCGACGCAGGCTCGATCGTCGGGCGCTCGATGCCGAGCGGGATCAGCACAGGCTCGACCGCGTTCGTATAGAAGCGACCGACATTGGCGTTGGTGTTGCTGGACTGGCCGACGACACGATCGGCACGTTCCAAGAGGCGCTTGATCAGACGCCGGAGGACCCAATGGCGGTGTGGCGACATCCACTTGCTCGGATCGTAGAGGTCACCGCCATGCACGGAGAGTATGTTGGGAATGCCGGCGTGGCGCGCGAGGCTATCACCGACCGGGCCGGTGGGCACGGCGAAATGGGTGTTGATCACATCGAAGGACCGGTCTCGCATCAACGCCTTGCCGCGCTTGATCGCCGCCGGCACATAGGAGAGGAGAGACGGCAGGCTGCCGGCGGCCTTCTTCGTCCTGCCTAAGACCGGCACGCGTATGATCTGCGCACCGTTCTCGCGGCTTTCCTCCGGCAGATCGAAGGCCTTCGATGTCAGCACCGTTACCTGATGCCGCTTGGCAAGCTGCTCCACCAGCTGCGCCGTGACCACGCCGCCGCCGCCGCCGAGCGGTGGGTATTCGTAGTTGCAAATCAGGATGTCCATCGTCGGCGTGACCCGTCAGCTTCTGGCGATCTCAACAGGGCGGAATGCTCAGCAAGGCGACGTCGGCTACGTCAAGAAACGCGCGAACGCCAAGCGCGTCGTCGTCAGGATGCCCGATCGAGGCTGTTGGCCGGTCGCGGCCACCAGGCCTTGTCGGGCAGGCCGTCGCCTTGACGCGCGGTTGAGCCCTCCAGCGCCGGCTGCTCCGCAACAACCTGAAGCTGCTGTGCCGCAGGCCGAAGCCGCTCGCGTGTCGCGAGGGCTGCGTCAATAGCCTCACGGTTCACCGTCTCGCCGAAGAGAACGGTGCGCATCGTCAACCATAGAACCTTGATATCGAGCCAGAACGAGGCGTTCTGGATGTACCAGATATCGAGCGCCAGCTTCTCTTCGATCTTGAGCGGATGCCCACCATTCACCTGGGCCCAGCCGGTGACGCCTGGACGCACGATCGCGCGCAACTCGGCATCCTCGGGCTGGTCACGCGGCAACAACGGACGCGGGCCGATGAAGGACATGTCGCCGCGAATGATGCTCAAAAGCTGCGGCAGCTCGTCGAGCTTGGAGCGGCGGATCAGCCAGCCGAAAGTCGAGGTGCGCTCTTCGTCAGAGAGCGGCTTGCCGTCAATGCCGAGCCCGTCACGCATGGTGCGGAACTTGATGAGCTTGATCGGCTTCAAGCGCCGCCCGGGACGCATCTGCCAGAAAAACACCGGCCGACCGACATCGATCAGGCATAGGCTGGCCACCAGCAGGAACAGCGGCGAGAGCAGAACCAGGAGCATCACGGCGACCAGCCATTCGACCGGACGGCGCCAGCGCATGTAGCGTTTCACGCTCAAAAGCGGGTTGGCGTCCGCCGCAGACTTGGCCGGAGCATCCTGTCCCTCGTCGACCCAAATGCTGTCATTGATCACGTCGAGGCTGATGTTGGCGCGCTCGGCAAGCTTCTCAAGCTCGGCAAAGCGCTCCGGTGACTTCGTCTTGAACGAGTCCATCACGACAAAACGGTCGGGGAAAACACCATGCACACTCAGATGAGCAAGACATTCCTCGGCGCGATCGACCTGACCGACGACCGGCGTACCACGAATGGTGCGACCGATACGGACATATCCCTGGCTGTCGTCAAGCAGGCCAAAGATCTTGAAGCGGCTGCTGGCCAGCACTTGAACGCTGGAAAGGAAGCGAAGCGCCGACTGACTGCAGCCAACGAGAATGGCGGTCGACTTGTTGTCGGTGGCCCGATTGGTCTGTCGCGTGGCCCAAAACATGCGCGAACCGTAAAGGGCCACGACTGTGATGAACCAGTGGATTAGCGGCACCGATCGCGGAATTTCGGCGAGCGTATTGGTCAGCACCATGCTGGTGATCAAGAGGACGCTCACCAGGCTGGCCCCTTTGACCACGACGATCAGATCGGCATCGGCGGTCTCGGACCAGGTCCCGCGAAACAGACCGACCACATGATAGGCGATCAGAGCAACGACAGCGACGATGGGGATGCCCACCAGCATAGCCAGCCAGTCAGGATCGGAAAAGGCGAACTCGGTCCTGAGGCTGAATGCGAGGACGAAAGCGGCGACCGTCACAGCAACATCAAAGGCTTGTATCAGCCAATAATATCGGCGGGGCGACGGATCTCCTTCTGACCTTACATACGACAAGGTCATACTCCTGAAAGACGTACGACTCGATTCGGCGCAACTAGGCTCTTCACAAAACAACCCACAGCCGAAACCAGCTAACGCGAAAGTTTACTTTCTGGTTCCGGTAGTGCGGCTAAGCTGTGAAGATCGTGCTTTTTTGCACATATTCGAACTTACTAACTTTCGAAGTTCGATCATTGTCAAGGAGAAGACTCGAGGCATGATTATTTTTTCCCTTTTCGTGTTTTCGCGGTCTCACGTCTTTGCATCATCAGTTTTTTAAGCAGCGAGAATGTAACCATATAAGCGAAATAGGGCTCGACGATTTCAACATGCTTATAGGTCTATCTTAGCGGTCCTGTTTTACTCGACTGTGATGAACCGCACATGACCGATCGATTCCTTCGGGATAGAATTCGCCGCCGGTGTCAGCGTGCCGTTCCTTCGACCTCCCTGCATCGTCCGTCCTGGCGGCAACCCTCAGACGCGAAGCTGCTTGTCTGCTTCGATCACGGCGCGGCCGACATCCATCAGCTCGGAGAAGGCGATCGGTGTCGGGCCGCCCTGCTCAACGGCCTTGATGAAGGCAGCGGCAAAGGCCTCCTGGCCGCGATCCTGGCTCCATGACGACATCTTCTTGAATCCGGGCCAGCCATAACCCGTGAGCTTTCGATAATTGTCGAGCTGCAGAATGCGTCCGTCCGCAAAGATTTCCAGCCGCTCCTTCGGGAAGCTCTTGGCGCCATTGGCGAAATAGTGAAGCGTGCCGATGGATCCGTCGGCAAAGGCTATCGTGATCGTCGCCTTGTCCTCAGGCGTCGCCCCCGACTGCCCGCCGCCGACCGAACGTGCCTGCACGTCCGTGATCGGCGCGTCCGCAAAATGGCGCATCAGATCGACGAAGTGACAGCCCTCGCCGATGATCCGCCCGCCGCCGACTGCGCGGTCCTGCGTCCAGTGGTCTGGCGGTATGGCACCGGCATTGACCGTCATGATCATGGTCTTGGGTGCGCTGACCGCTTCGAGCAACGCTTTCGCCTTCACCACATGGGGGGCGAGACGTCGATTGAAGCCGACCATCAGATGCCGCTGATTGCCGGCGGCGACCTGCGCTTGATAGCAGGTCTCGATCTCGACCAGCTCATCTTCGGTGAGCGCCAGCGGCTTTTCCACGAAGACATGCTTGCCGGCGCGAAGGGCGCGACAGACGAGATCGGCATGGCTGTCATGGCGAGTCGCGATTACCACGGCGTTGACCGCCGTATCGTCGATTGCCGCCTGGACATCGCTGCCTGCGGTCTGAAAGCCAAACTTCCGGCCGAAATGGCTGGCGGTAACCCCGCGCTGACTGACGATCGTTCTCAGGCTGGCCGACGTCTTGGCAAACGCCGGGATCAGCTGTCGCCCCGCATAATTCCCCGCTCCGATCACCGCCAACGCGCTGCCGCCGGCAGACGGCTGACTCGGGGTAGCTGCCTTAAGGGGAACGTGCCGTGCAAGGAGGCCATCCTTAAGTGGGGCGGCGCCGTAATTCAGCATGAGGCCGTCATACGCCCCTTTGCCGTTCAGGAGATCGTAGGCCTTGGCCGCGTCCTCGATCTCGAAGCGATGCGAGATCAGCGGGGCGACGTCGATCGAGCCAGCGGCGAGGCAGTCGAGAAAGGCTTCGAAGTTCCGTTTCTCGGTCCAGCGCACCAAGCCGAAGGGGTAGTCCTGACCCTTTTGTTCGTAAGCCGGGTCATAGCGGCCAGGACCGTAGGAACAGGAGACCTGAAAGCTCAGCTCCTTCTCGTAGAAGTCCGCACGCGAAATTTCCGGACCGACCACGCCCACCAGAACGATGCGTCCGCGCTTCCGGCACATGCGTGCACCCTGGGACACCGGCTCGTTGCTCTTGGTGGCGGCGGTGATGATGACACCGTCCATCCCCCGGCCTTTGGTAAACGCATTGGCCGCTGCCACCGGGTCCTCGCCCGTCTTGACGTCGACCGTGTCCGCGCCGAAACGCCTGGCCATCTCCAGCTTGCGCGGATCGAGATCGATGCCGACCACGTGGCAGCCATGGGCGCACAGAAGCTGCACGGTGAGCTGGCCAAGAAGGCCAAGCCCGGTCACGACGAAACGCTCACCCAGGGTCGGTTTGGCCAGACGCACACCCTGAAGCGCGATCGCGCCCAGGACGGTGAACGCCGCCTGCTCGTCATCGACGCCGTCCGGGACGGCCTGGCAGAGATTCTTCGGGACGGCGACCATCTCGGCATGCGGACCGTTCGAGGCGACGCGATCACCGACTTCGATACCGTCGACCCCGTTGCCGACCGCAATCACCTCGCCGACATTGCAATAGCCGAGCGCCACCGGCTCATCGAGCTTGCTCTGCACTGCCTCGATCGTGGGCAGAAGGCCGTCGGTCTTGACCTTCTCCAGCACCATCTTGACCTTGTCCGGCTGCTGGCGCGCGCGCTCCAGCCAGTTTGCATTACCGAACTCCAGGAGCATTCGCTCCGTTCCGGCCGAGATCAGGCTCTTTCGCGTCTGGATCAGCACATGACCTGATGTGACCTCGGGACAGGGGACCTCGGCAAGCATCAACTCACCGCTCCCCAAATTCTGCAACACCTGTTTCATTTGTTACTTGCTCGTTCGTGGGATGGGTGTCTGGCGTTTCTTGATCGGCCGTCCGGTCTGCCTTGAACCCTATGTTAACGCCGCCCCCCGCAGGGCCTCGACCACCCGGGCACTGGTCTTGCCGTCGCCATAGGGATTATGCGCACGGCTCATGGCGTCATAAGCCTCTTTGTCGTCGAGCAGCCGTGAGAGCTCTGCGACGATCGTTGCCCGATCGGTGCCGACCAGTTTCGCCGTGCCGGCGGCCACGCCCTCCGGTCTCTCTGTCGTGTCGCGGGTCACCAGGACAGGCTTGCCGAGCGCGGGCGCCTCTTCCTGGATGCCGCCCGAGTCCGTGAGGATGATCTCCGCTCGGTTCATCATGTAGACGAACGGCATGTAGTCCAGCGGGTCCAGCAGATGGATCCCATCGCGCCCGGCGAGTTTCGCGCCGACCGGGCCGCGCACATTGGGGTTGGGGTGCACGGGATAGACGACCTGCACGTCGCCGCGTCCCGCGATGTCGAGCAGGGCCTCGCACATACGATCGATGCCGCCCTCGAAATTCTCGCGGCGATGACCGGTCACCAGGACCAAGCGCTTTGCCGGATCAAGAAACGCGAATTGATCCTCGAAACCTTTGGCAAGCCCGCGATCGCTGTCCAGACGCTCCTTAAAGTAGAGAAGCGCGTCAATCACGCTGTTGCCGGTCACCTTGATTGAGGCCGGATCGACGCCTTCTTTCAGGAGATTGTCTCGGGTCTCCACGGTCGGCGCGAAGTGAAGGGCAGCGAAGGCGGAGACCATCTTACGGTTCACCTCCTCCGGAAAGGGCTGATAGATGTCACCGCTGCGCAGCCCCGCCTCGACATGAGCGACTGGGATTTTCTTGTAGAAGGCGGCGAGCCCGGCGGCGAAGGCCGTCGTCGTGTCTCCCTGCACCAGGAGCCAGTCGAGCGGCCGCTCGGCGAGGACGGGTGCCAGCTTGTCGAGCACGCGGCTGGTGATGTCGGTCAGCGTCTGTCCGGGAGTCATCACGGCGAGATCCATGTCAGGCACGATCTCGAACAGATCGAGCACCTGCTGCAGCATCTCCCGGTGCTGCCCGGTGGTGCAGACCGTGAGCTCCACACCGGACGCCGCCTGAAGCGCCTTGACGATCGGGCCAAGCTTGATCGCCTCGGGACGCGTGCCGAACACCGTCATGATACGGATCAAGAGACCGGACTCCTCGGAAAAGACTGACGAGATGACGTCGAGCGTGGCCGATGCGCCGCGGCTACGCATCCACTCCGGCTGATAGCAAAGGTCGGACGTCCCTGTCTATCAGCATGGGCGTCACGGTCGAAAGTTGGCCGCCTGCGACGGATCGTCCCCACTAAACAGACGGCCTTCGGCCAACGGTCTGACACCGGCCGCAGCGAAGGCCATCCGACGCGTCAGGCGATAGATCGACGGCCGCTCTTGCTGCACTCTGAGCGGTGAAAAATAGATGCGATCATCCTGTCCTAACTGTCCGCGTGCTAGGCGCACCGTGCCAAAGCCCGCCATCCGGGCATCGGCGAGCGGCCATTCCGCGATCATGTGCAGATCGAGCCCCGGTCCGACCAGCCATAAGGACGCGATCTCCTCTGCGGTCGTGGCGACGTGAAACCCGTTCCCGACCGACTGCAGATAGTGGCCGTGCCCCGGCAGTCTGTCGGGCGAGACCTCGATCTCCCAATTGTCACGATGCCAGCGAACGGCACGGGACGGGACTTCAATGGTGTCACTCAGCCAGGCAACATGGTCGTCGGCAAAGACGAAGTTCACGGTTCGAAAATCCTGGCTGTCCTGGCCGACCCAAAGAAACGTCTTGCCGAAATCCCTGGAGTAGCCAACCCGGCTCTGTTCGTCGCCATCGCCAGTTCCCATCCAGAGGACCTGACCATAGGGATCCCACTGCACCGCATGGATATGGCGAACCACGATCGCAGGAAACTCATAAACGATCTGGAAACTCTCGCCATCATCATCGGAGCGAAAGAGAGCGACCGTCTCCCCTTCTTCGAGACGTCTCGTCACATATTCGCCGTAATAGATACGGCCTTCGGCGTCTCTGGTGATGCCGAACGGCATGACACCCCTGCCCTCGCCCCGACCGTAATAGCGGAGCCGATGAACGGTCTCGGTCTTGCCGCTTTGGAGGTTGACTCGCTGAATCTCTCCGCCGGCGAATACCAGAAGACGCTCCCGATCCAGCGGAAAAACTTCGATCGCTTCTTCGACTCCGAACAGCTTGCGCAGCGTTCTCGAATAAGCCAACCAGGCGAGGCTTAAGTGCGGCTTGACAGCGTGCACCTTCAGGAATCCTCGATCGCCTTCAGACCGATAGATGGAAAAGCCGTCATTGGCCCAAAGCACGCCGTCTTTAGCCTCCTGCACGACCAGACCCGGAGCACGCTCAAGGCTGAGCCCGCCGTGATCGACAGGCTCCCAGGTCACCGCGTTGGGCGTGCGCAGATCCTGCAGCGCGAGAACAGCCAGAATAAAACCGCCCACGGTCGCCACCACGATGGCCGACCAAGTCCTGCTCATCACATCAAATCCTGAGATCCTGCGCTCAATGGATCTGCTCGGCAGCCCACCTGTGGAGGCTCGCCGCATGGCAATCCAATCTACAGTGAGCACACTGCCCAATACCGAGCACTGTCAAGGCGAAAGTATCCGGCCAGGGAAATTTAAAAGGCGATATTAAAGATTATTCAATCAACTGTTGCTTTTGTGTCGATGGTCTGCCGCATGGTGACGGTGCGGCTCCATCGCGACTTGACAGCCATCGCCGGCTTTTGGATTTTCTGGCGCTTGCCCAACGTCGGGGTCGTTTTACCGTCATCCCGATTGCCACATCCGGCATGTGAGCCAAGCGCCAATAGTGGTCGAGCAAAAGAGATCAAGAGGCGCGAATTGATGCGTGAGGAGACGTCATCGATGCAACATTCTGTCTGCGTGCTCGGGCTTGGCTATATAGGCCTGCCGACCGCTTCCTTTCTAGCGACCAAGGGCTGCAGCGTCACCGGCGTCGACGTTTCGGCCGAGGTGGTCGACACGATCAACCGCGCGGAAGTGCACATTCAGGAGCCGGAACTCGATGTGCTCGTGCGCTCGGCGGTGCATTCCGGCAACCTCAAAGCGCAGACCGAGCCCGCCGCGGCAGACGTCTTCTTCATCACCGTGCCCACGCCAGTCGGGGATGATCAGAAGCCTGATCTTTCCTTCGTCAAATCAGCCACGCGCGCGATCGCTCCCGTCGTTGAGCCCGGCAATCTGGTGATCCTGGAAAGCACCTGTCCGATCGGCACCACCGAGGACCTTGTGTTGGAGACGCTGATCGAGGAAGGGGTCGACGTCGATCAGGGTGTGCTGGTCGCCCATTGCCCGGAGCGCGTGCTGCCAGGACGCATTCTGACTGAACTGGTGCAGAACGACCGCATCGTCGGCGGCATCAACGACGCGTCCACCAAGGCAGCGGCGGACTTCTATCGACAGTTCGTAAGCGGCGAGGTTTTCGAGACCAGCGCGCGCGTTGCCGAGATGACCAAGCTCACCGAGAACACGTTTCGCGACGTCAACATCGCGCTCGCCAACGAACTCTCGATCATCTGCGACAAGCACGGTATCGATGTCTGGGAACTGATCCGGCTCGCCAATCGCCATCCGAGGGTGAGCATTCTCTCCCCGGGTCCCGGCGTCGGTGGTCACTGCATCGCGGTCGATCCCTGGTTCGTCGTCGCCAGCGCCCCCGAGCAGGCCCATCTGATCAGAACCGCAAGGCAGGTGAACGATGCCAAGCCCGACTGGGTGATCGACAAGGTCAAGGCTAAGGCCGACCGGTTCAAGCACCCGACCATCGCCTGCCTCGGCCTCGCCTTCAAAGCCGACGTCGACGATCTCCGGCAGTCGCCTGCGGTGGACATCGTACGCGGTCTCGAGCGCGACCAGGTCGGACGACTCCTGGTGTGTGAGCCCAACATCAAGTCCCACCCGGATTTCGACCTGGCGACGCTCAGCGATGCGATCGCCCAGGCCGACATCATCCTCCTCCTGGTCGACCACAGAGAGTTC
This sequence comes from Pseudomonadota bacterium, assembly GCA_039028235.1. Classification (GTDB taxonomy): domain Bacteria; phylum Pseudomonadota; class Alphaproteobacteria; order Geminicoccales; family Geminicoccaceae; genus JANQPX01. Next base: position 2,412 of record JBCCIN010000081.1, on the reverse strand, counting down.
AAGGCGCTCAATCCGCATCGTCTGCAGGACAAGATCATCATCGACACGAGAGGTGTGCTATAATGCGGCGCTGAGCTTGGTCAGCAGGGCCGGGCTTGGTCGTGTGAACCGCTTCACAAGACGATGAAGCAAAAGCTGCTATCGGAGGAAACTGGGCAGGCATCGCCCCGTGGATGGGGCGTATGCGAGATTCCAATTCCTCGGAGAGCAAGCCTTGGCCGACAGCGCACAGACGGCAGACGCCACGACATCTGAGCAACGGCAGACTTCGAAAGCCGACGAGTTCAAGACCTTCACGTCGTGGCAGGTGAAGCTTTGGCGACTTTGGGAAGCGGGCAAGAACACGGTCCTGAATTCCTTCCGTTACGTCATCATCGCCGGGCTCTTCGTCTATCTGCTCACCGCCGTGGTTCTGCTCAACGACATCATGGCCTTCCACGATCGTGTTGCCAGTGATGTCGGCGATGATGCCCGCGCGCGGCGGGCTGTCCTGATGCTGCACAAAATGCACGAAAATCCGGACATTTATCCCGCCGGCGACGCGGAACTGCCCGTCGGTACGCTCGCGGTGTCCTTGGGCTCGCTCCGGTCCACCTATGAGGATCTCCTGCGCTTCGGAGAATTCGAGATGGGTCCGCTCGAGGAGCCGAACGAAGGCCAGATCTCCGAGGATGATCACAAGACCTTCGACGGGCTGCAGGACTCGATGATAAGCCAGGCCGAAGCGTTCGAGCGTTACCTTCAGGACAATGAGGCCACGGTTACGATCAAACAGGCGATCGACAAGTTCAGGGCGGACCTCGAAGCGGCTGAACCAGATGACCGCACCAATGTCGCGTCAGCCAAAGAGCAGCTCGCCATGCTGGAAGAGAGCTTCGGCGAACTGCGCAGGACCATCATCAGTGCCGACCCCGAGATTCCGGCTCATGATCTTGTGAAGATCATCCAGAAGAGACTGGAAGAGCTCATCTATGACCTTGCCACGCCCGAAGATGTCGCCGCCCTGAAGGAAGCCCTTCGAGGCCTCGACGGCGGATTGAACAGCTTGATCGCAGAGCTTGAAGACTTGAAGGGTGCCGGTGAGCCTTCCGGAGTCGCGCAGGCCCAGGAGAGAACACCGGACAGCGGCTCGCCGAACGGTGGTGAACGAGCTCTGGCCGCCGTTCACGGTGCTGCCGCGCAGATCGGTAGACAGTATCCGGTTTTCGATCACGTTGACAGCATGCGGGATCGGCTTGGCGAGATGAAACAAAAGCCGAAGGAACCGATCGACCTTGCCGCTGAGTTGGATCAGCTGGGAACGGAGCTGCAGACGCTCAGAGGCCGCTTGACCGGGTTTAACAACTTCGAGACGCAGCGCGACAAGCTAACCAGTTCCCTGGCTTTGATCGATCAGGCCAAAGCGGAACCGGTGACCCGCGAGTCGGTAACGGTTTATCTCGATGAGCTTGAAGGTCTGAAGGCGGATGTCGACGACATCGACGGCATGATGCCGATCGACGCGGTCACGCCCGAGCTTCGACGCGTGCTGGTCGCGATGGAAGATACCCTGAAAGACGCGCGGCAGGATCTTGAGATGCCGGCACCCGGTCAACCTGCAACGTTGCCGTCGTTCGACCAACGCCTCCTCGACATCGAACGGGCATTGAACCGCCGGTTCCCGAACCAGTTCCCGATCGCAGCAAGTCTGGTCGGCACCTTCGATCGCCTGCGCGACCAGCTTGGCCTGCTCGCCGCCCTCGAGCCGGGAGTCTATCGGGCGCCGAACGGCGATCTGACTCGCAATGATGATGCCCAGAAGCTCTTCCAGTCGCGGATGGAAGCGATGAAAGAGGATCTGGAGAAAGCCGAGACCAAGCTGCAAAAGCAAGGCCGGGTGATCGCGCTCGCCAATGTGCTGGAGGAGAACGAGAACGAGACTCCCAAAACCGCCAACATCAAGGCGGCGGGCATTATTCAGGATTACGATGCGCTCAACCGCTTCGGCTGGTTGATGATGCCGCTCTCCACGATGGGCCTGGTCTCACCGCGCTCGGTATGGGCGCAATTCGGTCTTAATCCATTGAAGCTAGCCACGCTGACTACGCCCTCGATCACCACGATCTACGTCCTTGTCATCGGCGCGATCGGCAGCCTGATCTACATTACCAAATATCAGCTCAAGCTGGTGGTCGACGGCCATCTGCTGCGCTCGCGGCCACCGCGCCCGCTTCCCTGGTTTCTGTTCCGACCGATCTTCGGTGTGGTCGTCGCCCTAGCACTTTACTTCGTGATCCGAGCGGGTCAGCTGGCGTTAGGCTCGGGCGGCGGCGACGAAGTCGGCACGACGCTGAACATCCCGATCCTGTCCGTCCTGGCGCTGTTCGCCGGCATCCTCTCCTGGCAGGCGCTCGCTATGATCGAGAGCCGCGG
>JBCCIN010000080.1:0-14594 GCA_039028235.1 Pseudomonadota bacterium | reverse complement strand
GATGTCGACGGCGGATTTGGCATAGACATGGCCGGGCAGATGGCGATCCAGCTTCGTCATCAGCGCCTCGGGACCGACGGGATCGGCGCCCAGGATGAGCGGCGCCATCTCCTCGATCGCGGGCGCGATACCGCGGGCATAGGCCGGGAGATAATGGGGGATCGGGCAGGCTTCCCCCCATCCGACAAACCCATGGTCGGTGTCGAGGCGCAGCACCACCGTCTCGACCGTCTCGCAGCTCTTGCCGCCGCCCATGTGATAGGCGACATGGCTGGTCAGCGGCACATGCCAGAGGGTGATGCGCGTGATCTTCACCAGCGTCAGTCCATGGTCACCGCGATATTGCCGACATGCTGCTTGTCGATGAACGCCTGCTGCGCGTCCTTCAGCTGCTTCAGTGGGTAGGTCGCGGCCAGCATCGGCTGGATCTCGCCGCGTTCGATATAGCTGACCAGGTCCGGAAAAACCTCCGGGCTGGTGATCGTGCAGCCGGTGAAGGTGAGGTCGCGCAGATAAAGCGTGCGGAGATCAAGCTCGACCATGGGCCCAGCGATCGCGCCCGAACAGGTGTAGCGCCCGCCGCGCGCCAGCACGTCGATCAGCTTCGGCCAGTAGGGACCGCCGACGATATCGGCGACCACGGTGACAGTCTTCCGTCCGAGCGCTTGGCCAAGCGCTGCCGTCAGGTCTTCCGGTGCGCGGTCGAGCAGGACGCCTGGTTTGAGCGGTGCGAGCTGATCATGTTTGTTCGCGCTTGCCATAGCGACGGTCGTCGCCCCTCGGCGATTGGCGAGCTGGATGAGAGCGGAGCCGACGCCACCGGATGCACCGGTGATCAGGACGACGTCGCCCTCGCCGACATTGGCCCGGCGCAGCATGTTTTCAGCCGTGGTGTAGGAACAGGAGAAGGTCGCTAGCTCGGCGCTGGACAAGGACGTGTCGACCGGTCTCACATTGCGCTGGTCGATCACGGTGTAGCCGGCGAAGCCGCCGTTGCACTCAGAGCCGAAATAGCCACAGGCATCCAGGTTGCTCAGATCGTCCCAATCTCTGAGGCAGCAATCCGCCATGACCCGCTTGCCGATGAGCGCAGCATCGACCGCCTCGCCCACCGCCACCACCGTGCCGACGGCGTCAGCGCCCTGGATACGCGGGAACATGATCGGCGCCCCGCCCCAACTGGGGTCCTCTTCGTCAATCTCCTCGTAGGCGCCGCCGGTCGTGGCTTCGCTCACGGCTTTCGAATACCAGCCGGAGCGGGTGTTGACGTCGGTGTTGTTGAGCCCGCAGGCCTCGACCTTGATCAGCACCTCGCCGGGAGACGGCGACGGCACGGGCCAATCCTCGTGAAAGACCAGCTTCTCCATGCCGCCATGGCCTGTCAGTACCATGGCCTTCATAGTTGTCGGGATGTCGCTCATTCCGCCGCCTCCGCTGCTGACATGTCTGTCCTGGGAAGCAGATTTTCGGGATCATAGGCAGGGTCGGCAAGCACTTTGGCGGCTCTAGGCTCGCCCATGATCACCACCTCCAGCGCGGTGCCAGGCTCGGCCGCCTCCGGCTTCACATAGGCAAAGGCCAGGATCTTGCCGACACTGTGGCCATAGGCGATCGAGCTGGTGGTGCCCACCACCTCTCCATTCAGCAAAACCGCCTCGCCGCCATGGCCGTCGGTGTCGCCATCAGGCTCGATCGCTAGATAGACACACTTCCAAGGGAGTGTGTCGCTCTGGCTTGATCTGACGGTTGCGTCACGCCCGACGAAGTCGCCCTTGTCCAACTTGACGAAGCGCATGACGTCGGCTTCGGGCAAGGTGACTTCATTGGTCAGTTCGCCAGCACCCTTGAAGCCCTTTTCGAGGCGCATGACGTTCATCGCGAACGAGCCATAATCGGCGATGCCACAGCCTTCGCCCGCAGCCCAAAGCGCGTCATAGACCGCGAGCATATGTTCGCGCGGACCATGCAACTCCCAGCCAAGCTCGCCTGCGTAGGACATGCGCATGGCCCAAAGGCGGCGGCCGGCTACGTTGATCCGTTGAGCCGTCAGCCAGCGGAAGCCGGCGTTGTCCAGCGGCGCATCGGTGCAGGCAGCGAGCACGTCTCGCGATCGTGGCCCCTGCAAAGCAAGCGCTGCCCAGTCGCTGGAGAGGTTCACGATCTCAATGTTTTCGTCGGTGCGGTATCTGTTGAGATGATCCAGCAGCCGCTGCTCAAAGAAAGCGGCGCAGGTAAGGTAGAACGAGTCCTCGCCTAGCCGTGCGATGGTCAGTTCGATCTCGATTCGGCCGCGCTCGTTAAGAAGGTGTGTCAGGATGATGCCGCCGACCTTTTTGGGGAGACGGTTGGCGATCAGCCCATCGAGAAAAGTCGAAGCGTCGGCACCGCGGACTTCGACCTTGGTGAAGGCCGTGATATCCATGATACCGACACGCTCACGCACGGCCCGGACTTCCGCACCGACGATGTCGTGGACTTCGTTCCGTCTGAAGGAATAGTGGTCAATGTTGGGCGTATTACCGCTGGCAATCCACCTTGGTCTCTCATGGCCGAAGACTTCTTCGAAGACCGCACCCTTTGCCTTCAGCCGCTCATAGAACGGGCTCGGCTTGATCGGGCGGCCGGCGAGGCGGTTGAAGTGGGGGAAGGGGATTTCGTGGCGGAGGCAGTAGTCTTCCTTCGCCTTGATAACCTGCCATTCCTTGGTGGCGTAGCCGCCGAAGCGGCGTGGATCGAACTCGCGCATGGAGATGTCGGCGGCCCCATGCACCATCCAGCGCGCGAGCTCACGGGTGAGCCCAGGCCCCCAGCCGATGCCGATCTGCGTCCCGCAAGCGCACCAGTAATTTCTTGTACCGGGAGATGGTCCTACCATCGGGTTGCCGTCGGGAGGGTGGGAGATGGCGCCGTGGACCTCGCGCTTGATGCCCAAGTCCGAAAAAATCGGCATGCGCTTCATGGCGGCTTCGAGCCAGGGCATGATGCGCTCGTAGTCCGCGTCGAACAGCTCGTTCTCGGCCTCCCAGGGGCACTCGTCGAGCCAGACGGCGTTCGGGTTTTCCTTTTCGTAGATCCCGATCAAGCCGGATTTCTGCTCCATACGGATATAGCCGGAGACCTTGCGGTCGTCCCGAATGACCGGGAGCTCACGCTTGAGATCCAGGAACTCGGGCACGGTGTCGGTGACCAGATAATGATGGGTCATCGAGGTCATCGGCAGCTGCAGGCCGGACCACTCGCCCATCTGCCGCGCATAGGTGCCGCCGGCGTTGACGACATGCTCGCAAGTGATGTCGCCATGTTCGGTGCTGACGCGCCACTCGCCGTTCGGCTGCCGCTGGATGTCGGTAACACGGCAGCGCCGGATGATTTTCGCTCCGAGTTTTCGCGCGCCCGCAGCGAGGGCCTGGGTGACGCCGGACGGATCGACATGGCCGTCATCCGGCGTGTACAGCGCGCCGAGCACGCCATCGAGATTGTAGAACGGATGCAGGTCGCGGACGCGCGCTGGTGCGACCAGCTCGATGTTAAAGCCAAGCGCCGTGCCAACGGAAAGCGTGTACCGCAGCCAGTCCATCTCGTCTTCGGTATAGGCGAGACGAAATGAGCCGCAGCCATGCCAGGTGACGGACTGACCGGTTTCGGCTTCGAGCGCGCCTGAATAGAGCCCGATATTGTAGTCGACGCACTTGCCGAGGCCGAAGCTGGAGGTCGAGTGGGTGATCTGCCCAGCGGCGTGCCAGGTGGAGCCGGAGGTCAGCTCGGCTTTTTCCAGCAGCACCACGTCCGACCAGCCCTCATGGGCGAGATGATAGGCGACGCCGCAACCCATAATGCCGCCGCCGACGATGACCACGCGAGCGTGGCTCGGAAGGTTTGAAGACGTAGCTGACATCAAATCTGTGCTCCCATCGACAATCTTGTGGACAAAGAAATCGCACATTTGTACGATCGTCAACCATGAATGCAACAAATGTATCATTTCCTGCCAACGCACCGCCCGATGCGGTCCTTGAAGCGCTGGTGCAGCAGTTGGACGAGCTGACGCCGGAGCTTCGGAAGGCCGCGGCCTACGTGCTGGAGAATCCGAACGACGTCGGCGTGAGTTCGATCCGCGAGATCGCCGATGCCGCCGAGGTCAAGCCTGGCAGCTTTATGCGCATGGCGCGCGCGATCGGATTCGACGGCTATGATGACTTCCGAGAACCTTTTCGAGAGAACATCAGGCGCGGCGCCTCGCCGTTTCCGGATCGGGCGCGGTGGCTGCAGTCGCTCGCCAAGGGCGGAAAGCTGGGGTCGCTCTATGCCGACATGGCGGAAGCGGCGATCGACAATATCGAGCAGAGCTTCGCGGCGGCCGATGCCGAACGCATGAAGGCGGCCGCCGATGCGATCGTCGCCTCGCGGCAGGTCTATGTGCTCGGCGTCGGTGTCAATCATGCGCTCGCCCGCAATTTTGCCTATGTGGCCGGCATGGCGATGGATCGGGTCGAGGCGATCCCGCGGCCGGGCAGCGTGGCGGTCGACGATCTCGCCCGCGCGGGCGTGGGTGACGTGCTCATCGCCATGACCTTCAAGCCCTATCGCCGCGAAGTGGTCGAGGCGGTGGAGCTGGCGCGGGGTCAGGGGCTTACCGTGATCGGTATCTCGGACAGTCCGGCATCCCCGATCGTCGCCGGCAGCGAGCATGGCTTCGTCGTGCAAAGCGAGACGCCGCAGTTCTTTCCGTCAACGGTGGCAACAGTCGCCATGCTGGAAACACTGATGGCCTTTGTCATCGCCGACGCCAAGCCGGCGGTCATCGCCAGCATCGAACGCTTCCACGAACGCCGCCACGAACTCGGCATCTACATCAGCGATGGGAGACCGAAGGGATGAGCGAACCGGCCGAGCTTTCCCCGTCCCAAGTCGAGGTCGGCGCGCCTCGCGCCTTGGAGGCGCATTACTACACGGGCCCGGCGATCTTCAAGGCGGAGCAGGACGGGCTTTTCGCAGAGACGTGGCAATATGCCGGGCACGTCTCCCAGGTGCCGAATCCGGGCGATTATTTCAGCTTCGAGATCGCGGGCCAGGGGCTTTTTTGCATTCGCGGGCGGGATGGCGAACTCCGCACCTTCTACAATGTCTGTCAGCACCGCGCCCACGAACTCGTCCAGGGCGACGGCAATTGCAAGCTCCTGGTCTGTCCCTACCACGCCTGGACCTACGAGCTGACGGGAGCCCTGCGCTCCGGCCCGAATGTGCGCTCCGTGCCGGGCTTCGACCGCAGCGCGGTATGCTTGACCGAGGTGAAAACCGAGACGCTCTGCGGCTTCATTTTTGTCAACTTGGATGATGATGCTGAGCCCATGGACGCATGGTTTCCCGGCGTACGGGACGAACTGCGCGCCTTCGTGCCCAATATCGACCAGCTGCAGCCGCTGGAATGGATCGAGATCAACGAGGCCTGCAATTGGAAGGTCTCAGTCGAAAACTACTCCGAATGCTACCACTGCCAGCTCAACCACCCGACCTTCGCCAAGGGCGTGGTCAAGCCCGAGACCTACGACATCCAGCCCCAAGGCCATTGCCTCCGGCACACGACCGAATGCCAGAACCTCGACCGCATGAGCTATCCGGTCGACCTCGACGCCAATGAGCATGCCGGCGACTATTCATCCTGGTATCTCTGGCCGACCTTCTCCTTCCAGGTCTATCCGGGCAATGTCCTGAACACCTATCTCTGGCGGCCGATCGACGTCGATCACGTCACGGTCTGGCGCGGCTGGTACACGCCTGACGGTGTCGACAGCGAGGTCATCCGGCGGCTCGCCGTCCAGGACCGCGCCACCACCGTCGAGGAGGACATCCATCTGGTCGAATCCGTGCAGCGCGGGCTCAGGAGCAAGGGCTACAATCCTGGCCCACTCGTCCTCGACCCGAACTGCGGCGTCAGCTCCGAGCATTCCCTCCTCGCCCTGCACCAATGGATGCGGAGGCCGCCGGCCTCAGGGTCGACTTGACGGATCCACGCGACAACGGGCGACGCTTCGGCAATCCAGCTTTCATGCGTCTCGCTACAGTTTGTTAACCAGGACTTGCTACAAGGGCGGTGTTTGCTGGTCCATGCGATCCTGGGAGTCTGTGCCCGGCCCGAGCTTCTCTTCGGGCGAACGGACTCCCAGGATCGCATGGACCACGAAGGCAGCATGACAGGCTGTTGTTGATGAAGCGTTAACAACGGGAGAAAGGGCCGCTTAGCCAACACGAGACATTCTTGCCAAAACGGTCATTGCCCAGGCGGTTTGGTAAAGAAATCGACTGGCCTTCACCCCAAGACCCAATAGCCGGAGGCAAAGCTTTCGGCAGATAAAGAGGCATGAGGTAAGCTTGGCTTTCAGCCAAGCGTCCTGGCGGCGCGGAAACCAATCCTGTCGTTGCGCTGTTTGCGATGAAGCGCATTGCGGTAGGCAGAACGGCAGGAAACGGGCTCGCTGACCCATGCGCCACCTCGGAGGATTGCGTGATCTGCATAGCCTCCTTCGAGCCATGCAGAGCCATCGACAGGTGCGTCGGTGTAATTCACATGCCAGGTATCGGCACACCACTCCCAAACATTGCCATGCATATCGTGGAGACCGAAGTGATTGGCCTCAAATAGGACGACGGACGTCGTATCCCTTCGGTATTCACCGCGTTTACCCGATCCGTATGCCGTTCGACCATCGTAGTTTGCTTGGTCGGTAGATATCGTTTCGCCTGTCCAAAACGGCGTTGTCGTTCCAGCGCGACAGGCATATTCCCATTCTGCTTCTGACGGCAGTCTATAGCTATGTTCCGAAGCCTTTGAGAGCCAGGCGAGATAAGCTTCTGCATCTTCAAAGGAGACATCGACCATAGGCAGGAGGCCACGCGATGACTGCACAGCATCGGGCCAAGTCCGACCAGTCTCGCGACAAAAATGATCGAATTCTGCGACCGTGATGGGATATCGTCCAAGTGCGAACGGTTGTGGTATGTCGACGCGACGCTGTGGTCCTTCTTTCGGATCTCTAGCCACCTCCTCTGTCGGCGCGCCCATGGTGAATTCGCCCGCTGGGAGAACCACCATCTCTGGACACCAGTGAGCGTCGATATCGCGGAAGATGAGACCAGGAAGCCATCGCTTGGACGGGTCTCCTGCGTCAGTGTGATTCTGAGTCGGCAAGAGTTGCTGAGGGGTCTTACTCCGCTGCTTGAATTGCTGGACATGAAGCTCAACGTCGTCGGCAAAGTTTCGAATATGCCTAAATGGCAATAGTAGTTGCTCAGTCGCGAAGTTGCTGAAGTGCTTGATACCTAATTCGGTTAGATCGACGGCGACGCGAAGCCCTTCCCAGGTTACCACCACCGCGTCAGGCACTCTCGCCAATACTCGGCCAATTCGCGTTAGCACGCTCGGCACGATCGCAGTCTGACGCGCGGCCTGTCGGACAACATCAAGCAGCGTCTCGGCATCCCTACCTTGCCGCTTCAGCTCGTCGACCGCGTCAGTACTGTTGAAGTGTTCTGGATTGCCGAGTTCCTTCTGAAAAATCCGGGCCTCATCCCGAATCTCGCCGGCTTTCTGCCCGAGCTCGCCGAGCGAGGCCGCCTGCGCGTCGTCGGGACGAATCGCACGCTCCGGCGGATCGTCTTCCTCCATCTCGCCGGCCTGACGCAAATATTCGGAGCGGGCGATAGTGATCGCGCTGATCAGAAGGCTGGCTGCCTGCTCAACATGCCCGCCGCGGGTCAGCTCAGGCTGCGCATCAGGATTCTCCGCCAGGTCAACGCCGAGGGCCGCGCCCTCCTCGTCGATCTGAGTGTGGTCGCGGATGATTTCGGCAAGGCGGTCTTCGGCGAAACGGAGCGGCTCCTTGCAGCCTTCCGCGGTGCCGTCGGGAAGAGCCCCCATGGTGACGACCAGGGCTTTGGCATCGGCCTTCGGAAAATCCTCGGGCAGGATGTTGCTTTCGTCGAGCGCCCGCTCGAAGTCCTGCGCACGCTTGGCGACCGCACGCAGCTCGCGCAGCAGCGACGAGTTGGGCCTTTCGAACCGAAGAGACATAGGCGCTCGCAAATGCCGATTGCGACCGGCCTTTCAGCCACCGATCAAGCCTTACCATGTTGCGCAGCCGAAGGCGAAGCCAAAGCAGCGCGAGTTGAGGGAACGCACGGTCAGGCAGTTTACGGCTAAACGAACCACGTCGCCTTCTCGGTAGAGAAGTCTTTGTCCTTGGCATTGGCTGGCGGGTGAGGGCATGAAGAGGCTTAGGCGTCGTCGGGCAGGGCTCGGCGGCGATCCGAGGGAATCACACGGGTGTCCTTTTCCAAGAAGGCCACAAAACAGGGAGATGACCATGGATGACAAGCTCTTCGAAAAAGGCCTCGAACAGCGGAAAGGCACGCTCGGCGCCGAGTATGTCGAGAAGAACCTGGCGGCCGCGGATGATTTCACGCGGCCTTTCCAGGAGGCGATGACCGCCTGGTGCTGGGGCTTTGGCTGGGGGGACGAGACCATCGACGCCAAGACGCGCTCGATGATGAACCTCGCCATGATCGGGGCGCTGGGCAAGATGCACGAATGGGAGATCCATTGCCGCGGTGCCGTCAACAACGGCGTCAGCAGGGAGGAGATCCGCGCCATCATCCATGTGGTCGGCATCTATTGCGGCGTGCCGCAGGCGCTGGAGTGTTTTCGCGTGGCCAGGAAGGTGCTGGACGGCTGAGGCGCGACAGCGACAACGGTTCTCCAAACGAACACGAACGTCGATCCGCGTCACACCAGAGGCTATGGTGCCGGCAGCTCCGCTTTCACGAGGTAGGGCGATGAAGATCGCGATCTTTCAGGGTCCAAAGGACCATCGGGACGTCACCGCCAATCTGGCGCTGATGGCCGACACCGCGAAAGAGGCGGCCGCTGCGGGCGCGCGCCTGCTGGTGCTGCCGGAGATGTTCTTGACTGGCTACCACATCGGCGCGGAAGCCGTCGGACGGCTGGCCGAAACGACAGACGGCGCCTCAGCCAAGCGCGCTGCCGAGATTGCGAGGGCTGCCGGCATCGCTCTGCTCTACGGCTATCCCGAGCGCGGCGAGGACGGACGCATCTACAACGCGGCGCTCTTGGTCGACGGTGATGGCCAAGCCGTCGCCAACCATCGAAAAACCCATCTCTTCGGGGACATCGACAAGAATGCCTTCAGCCCTGGGGACGGTCCGTCAGCCATCGCCGAGTTGGACGGCATGAAGCTAGGCATCCTCATCTGCTACGATGTCGAATTTCCCGAAGCCGTCCGCCTATTGGCGCTGGAGGGCGCCGATCTCGTGGTCGTGCCCACGGCTTTGATGGCGCCCTACGACTTTATCGCCGATGACCTGGTGCGCGCGCGCGCTTATGAAAACCAGGTTTTTCTTGCTTACGCCAACCGTGTGGGGGAGGAGCGCGAGCTCAGCTATCTCGGCAAGAGCTGCATCATCGCTTCCGACGGCACCGAACTCGCGCGCGCCGACGCGAATGAGGCCTTGATCGTCGCTGAGCTCGACGTCGCGCTTCTCAAAAGGTCCCGTGCGATCAACACCTATCTCACCGACCGCAGGCCCGCGCTCTACGCGCAACTCGCCGTCGACCGACCGGCGCCGACAAGCAACGGAGGCCGCTGATGACCGCACCCCATCAGCCGATCACCGCCGGGAAAGGGCATGGGCGGCAGGTGACCGTCTTCGGCCCGGATTTTCCCTTTGCCTATGACGGGTGGATCAAACATCCTGCCGGCCTCGGGCGTCTTCCGGCCGAGCGTCATGGCACCGAGATTGCGATCATCGGCGCCGGCATGGCGGGCGTGACGGCAGCCTACGAGCTGATGAAGCTGGGTCTGAAGCCCGTCGTCTATGAGAGCCGGCGTTTGGGCGGCAGGCTGCAGTCCGAGCCGTTCAAAGCGGCGGACGGCGTCGTCGCCGAGCTCGGTGGCATGCGCTTTCCGGAGGGATCGCGGGCCTTCTATCACTATCTCGATCTGTTCGATCTCGAAACACGCCCGTTTGCCAACCCGCTGGCGCCGGCAACGCCAAGCACGGTGATCGATCTCGGTGGGAAGCCGGTCTACGCCGAGACCGCGGACGATCTTCCGCCGCTCCTTAGAGACGTCGGCGATGCATGGCGTGAGGCCCTGGAGGATGAGGCCAGCTTCAGCGCCATGCAGACTGCCATTGCCAAACGCGACGTTCAGACGATCAAAAAAATCTGGAACCCGCTGGTGTCGGTCTTCGACGATGTCTCGTTCTACGGCTTCATCGCCAAGTCGAAGGCGTTCAGCAGACGCAGCTTTCGCCATCTCGAAGTCTTCGGCCAGGTGGGCTTCGGCACGGGCGGCTGGGACACCGACTTTCCGAACTCCATGCTGGAGATCCTGCGCGTCGTCTACACCGACTGTGACGAGGATCAGCATTTCGTCGTTGGCGGCGTCGAGCGGGTGCCTCGCGGGCTTTGGAACAGACGGCCCGAGCGCATGGTGCACTGGCCGGAGGGAACGTCCCTCAGCGCGTTGCATTCCGGCGCGCCCAGGCCTGGCGTCTCTTTCCTGGAGCGGCGAGCGGACGGCAAGATCGGCGTCACCGATTTCTGGGGGGATCATCGCGCCTATGACGCCGTCCTGGTCGCCTGCCAGAGCTGGTTGCTCACCACGTCGATCGAATGCGATGAAAACCTGTTCTCGCAGAAAATCTGGATGGCGCTCGATCGCACCCGCTACATGCAGTCGTCAAAGACCTTCATCCTGGTCGACCGCCCGTTCTGGAAGGACAAGGACCCGGAAACCGGCCGCGATGTCATGAGCATGACGCTCACCGATCGCCTCACCCGCGGCACCTATCTGTTCGATCTCGGAGACGACAAGCCGGGGGTGATCTGCCTCTCCTACGCCTGGATGGGCGACGCCATGAAGATGCTGCCCCTGCCGGTGGAGAAACGCGTACAACTCGCCCTCGACGCGCTCGCCCAGATCTACCCCAAGGTCGATCTGAAGCGCCACATCATCGGCGACCCGATCACTGTGTCCTGGGAAGACGATCCGAATTTTCTGGGCGCGTTCAAAGGCGCGCTTCCCGGCCACTATCGCTACAACCGCCGCATGTTCTGCCATTTCATGCAAGACGACATCCCGCCTGAGCAGCGCGGCATCTTCCTCGCCGGTGACGACATCGGCTGGATCCCCGGCTGGGTCGAAGGCGCCGTCCAAAGTTCTCTCAACGCTGTCGCCGGCATCATCCGCCATCTCGGCGGCGAGACACCCAAGGACAATCCAGGGCCCTGCGACCGCTTCGACGAGCTGGCGCCGGTGGAGCTCCCGGACGGGTGACAGCGCGGATTGGCCTGCCTGGAGGAGGCAGTGGCTGGTTTCGGTCACAAAGCCGTTGGCTTGATGCGGTCAGCTGTGGATACCGGTTCGCGCCACAGATCGCCTCTAGCACCGATGAGGCTTCGTTTTGCAGCAAGCCAGTATATCTGGATGGCCGTCGCAGCAATCGTTCAGCAAGAACGATACTAAGCTTCCTAAATTTTGGATGTGTGCTCTGTAGATGATCTTTCGGGAATGTCGTTCAGAGGTCACGACTCCCGCCTGTTCCAAAGCGGAAAGATGGAACGAAGCTCGTGATGAAGATGCATCGACGGCATCGCCGATTTCGCCGGCGGATGCTCCTTCTGCACCACGTTGAACGAGATACCTCACGACATGCAAGCGTGTTTCCTGGGACAGGGCGCTGAGCATGCTCAGCGCTTGAGCATCTTTCATATTTCAATATCTCTTGAATTATTGAGATATAGATAGCATAGTCTATTTGGCACTTGCTCATCAAGCCATACAGCCGCGCCAGGGAACTGAGGAGATCCTCCATGAAAGTCGTCAGCTTCAAAATCTGTCCGTTCGTGCAGCGTGTGACCGCGCTGCTGGAGGCCAAGAACATCGACTATGAGCTGGAATTCATCAGCCTGAGCGACAAGCCGCAGTGGTTCCTGGATATTTCGCCGAACGGCCAGGTTCCTGTTTTGATTACGGATGGAGGCAAAGCGCTCTTTGAGAGTGATGCCATCGTTGAATATCTAGAGGAGGCGTTCCCGCCGTTGCAGCCAGATATTTCGCCTGAGGAAAGGGCAACCAATCGAGCTTGGAGCTATCTGGCGTCGAAGAACTATCTGGTTCAATGCAGTGCGCAGCGTAGCCCCGATCGCGACGTCCTAGAGGAACGCAGTGCCAAACTAGGTAAGGCGTTGGATCGCATCGAAAAGCAGCTTGGCGATACGCTTTTCTTTGCAGGCGACAAGATCGGTATGGTCGACATCGCCTGGCTGGCCTTGCTTCACAGGGCGGATATCATCGAGAAGCGCTCCGGGTACGATTTCATCGGCGATCGGCCGAAGCTGAAGGCGTGGCAAAGGCAGCTTATGGATACAGGCCTTGCCGAGAAATCCGTGGCCCCCGATTTCAAAGAAGCGTTCGCAGGTTTCTATCTGTCGGATCAAACCTTTCTTGGACGTGGAAGCGACGTCGAGAACGGGTGCTTCGCTAGGTCCTGTGCGACCGATGCCTGCTGTTAGCTGGAGGCGACAAAGGGCCACCTCCAAACGCCAAAGCCTCACCAGCCAATGACCGCATCGCGCCCACATCCGGTCGCAGGTCGGGACGTTAGGCAGGGTCGCGATGGAGGGCCTGGCAGAGGCAGTGGACGCCGCCGCCGCCGAGGGTGAACATCGACATATCCGGGTCGTAGACCTCGAAGCCGAGGGCACGCATCTTGTCGTTCAGTTCGCTGGCGCCCTTCATCGACAGCACCTTGCCGTCACCGAGTGCCACGAGATTGACGCCCAGATTCCTGGCTTCGCGATAGGGCACATCGACGAAGTCGAAGCCCCAGCTCTTGAGCTGCTCGACGAGCCAGGGCTCCAGGGCGTCGAGGCAGGCGACCAGGAGTTTTTCCGCGAGGGGAACGACCAGGCCGTCCATATGCACGAACTCGCGTGAGATGGGCGCGGTGATCGCCTCCCAGCCCTGATCACGCACGAACTCGGCGACCTGTTCGGACCCCGCCTGCTCCGAACGCTCGCCGCAATAGCCGATCAGGACGTGCCCCGGCTCCAGGATGACGAAGTCGCCGCCTTCGAAGTGGCCGGCGGTCGCGTACTGCCAGATGGGAATGTCGTTCGTCTGGTAGAAGCGGATGGCGGAGACGTAATCTGCGCGGCGGACCTTGAGCTGCATATGGCAGATGAGGGCGCCCCAAGGGGTCATCGCCGAGCTGTCGCGGGCGAAGAAGTTGCGGTGGAGGACGGGATCGGCGTCGAGATAGTGACAGGTGACGCCATTATCCTCGTAGATGGAGACCATCTCGGCGTGCTGCGCCATCGCGGTCTGCAGATCGAATTTTGCGCCTGTTTTGTGGGCGTTCAGGAGGGTTCGCCCGATCAGAGGGCCAGCTTCCACCCAGCGGAAATAGTCCGGCCGTCCGAGAAGGACGTCACGAAGCGGCATGTAGTCGTTGTCGATCCCCCAGGTCTGCCCGTTCATCGCTCCCTCCGTTTTTTCCGAGCACTTTCCGAAGCCCAGCCCCCTCAAACCTCGCGCTCGACCATCACCTCCAGCAAGGTCGGCCGCCGGCTGGCGATCGCGTCTCTCAGCGCGCCGGCGATCTCACCTGGATCGTCGATGCGGTTGGCATCCAGCCCGAGGGAGCGGGCCAGCCCGCAGAAATCGATCGGCGGATCGTCCAGGTCCATGCCGATGAAGTGGTCATTGCCGTGGAAGGCCTGGAGGCGCTGTTTCAGGATGCGGTAACCCTGGTTGTTGGCGATGACATAGGTGATCGGCAGGTTCAGATGCGCTGCGGTCCAAAGGGCCTGGACGGTGTACATGGCGCTGCCATCCCCGATCACCGCGACCAGCGGGCGCTCGGGCCGGGCGAGCTGGATGCCGATGGCCGCGGCGATCGCCCAGCCGATGCCGCCGCTGGCAAAGGCATGGAAACCGCCCACATCGCGAAACGGCAGCATGTCGAGCAGCGTGGTCGCGGCGGTCAGCCCTTCGTTCACCAGGACAGCGTCCTCCGGCAGCGCATCGACGATCTGCATCATCAGGTAGTCGTTCGCGATAGGCGATGCATTGGCCCGGCCGCTGGCAGCGGCACGCCGAGCTTTGCACTTTGACGACCAGTTGCGGTCAGCGACCGAGGCGATCCTTGTTTCCGCTGCAGCTCTTAGCTGCTCGCCGCCCGCCTCCTCAAGAACCGGGATCAGCGCATCGAGGGTGGCCTTCAGGTCCGCGCGGATCGCGATCTCCGCCGGATAATTCTTGCCCATCTCCCAGTCGAGCTGGCCGAGCTGAACGAGCGGCAGGTCGTCGGGCAGCGGGTCGGTCTCCTGCCAGACGGACATGCGCAGAACGTCGGCGCCGGCGACGATCAGGAGGTCGTGCTCGGCGAGGATGTTTCGGACCTGCTTCTGATCGCGCGACAGAGCGCCCATGAAGGCCGGATGCTCGGAGGGAAAGTGCGCGCCGTAGGGCACGGTCTGCTGATAGGCGGGTGCTCCCAGCACGCCTGCGAGG
>JBCCIN010000079.1:0-14605 GCA_039028235.1 Pseudomonadota bacterium | reverse complement strand
GCGTCCCCTCATCTTCTAGAGACCGTCCATGACCAACCGCTTCCAGCAAAGTACCCCGCCTTCGATCCATGACATCTATCGCGGCCTGCCGATCGGGCCAGGCGGGATCGAACCCTTCATTTTTCCAGATCGCGGCCAGCATCCGCGTTCGCCGGCTCGGCTTCCTTGGCAGCAGGTCGGCAGAAGGATACGGATGTCCGCGGTTGAGCTTTGGCAACGCGTGTCTATGACCTTTCAGACCTTGACCCATCTCTCTCTTGGAGGGTTGAATCGAACTTTAAGCAGCCCCATCGTAAAGGCCCGCCAACATGATGCGCGATCATCTCTGCCGGATGGCCCGCTATAATCGCTGGGCGAACGCTCGTCTCTATGACGCCTGCGAAGCCGTGGACGACACGACTTACCATGCCGAAGGCAGCATGTTCTTCGGGTCTATCCATGGCACGCTCAACCACATTCTGGTCGGCGACCGGATCTGGCTCGCCCGCATCCTCGAAGAACCAGCGCCTGGCCTGAAGCTTGATGACCGACCGTTCTCGGATATCGCGACGCTTCGAAGGGCGCGCGAGGACGAGGACCGAAAGATGATCGATTTAACCGAAAGCTATGACGAAGGCGGTATCGACGCCGATGTCACTTATCGTATGGTGACGCGACCGGGCGAGGTGACCACACCGTTACATCTCTGCTGGCTGCATCTCTTCAACCACCAAACTCATCATCGCGGGCAAGTGCATGATCGGCTCGTGCAGACATCTGTCGCGCCACCGCCGCTCGATCTCATTTTCTATCTTAGGGAGCATGAGTGACCCATTGTGACATCACAGCAAAATGACGACATCCAGATTACCCAGGCGACGACGGCGGAAGATATCGATCACATTCGGCGGCTGTTTCGCGCTTATGCCGACTGGCTGAACGTCGATCTCTGCTTTCAGGGATTTGAAGAGGAGCTTGCTGGCCTGCCAGGAGTATATGCACCGCCGCCTGGTCGTCTGCTGCTCGCGCGGGCGGAGGGAGAGATGGCCGGCTGCGTCGGACTTCGTCCGCTTGAGGACGGCATATGCGAGATGAAGCGCCTTTGGGTCGAGCCCGGCTTCGAGGGCCTTGGAATCGGCCGTGGCCTCGCTGAGGTGATCGTCGATGCGGGACGGGACCTCGGCTATAAGGCGATGCGTCTGGACACTATGCCCGAACGGCTGAAGGCAGCTGGACATATCTATGAGACGCTCGGCTTCAAGTCGATCCCGGACTACTACCACAACCCATTGGAGGGTGTGGTGATGTTTGAGCTCATACTGTGAGCCTGATCAGTTGTCCGAGCTTGTGGACAACTAAGCCACTTTCAGAGGCTTATATTTGATCCTGTGCGGCTGATCGGCGTCCGCGCCGAGGCGGCGTTTGCGGTCGGCTTCGTAGTCTTGATAGTTGCCCTCGAACCAGATCACCTGGCTGTCACCCTCGAAAGCCAGCATGTGAGTGGCGATGCGATCGAGGAACCAGCGGTCATGGCTGATGACGACCGCGCAGCCTGCAAAGTCGAGGAGTGCGTCTTCCAGCGCACGTAGCGTGTCGACATCGAGATCGTTGGTGGGCTCGTCAAGCAGGAGAACATTGGAGCCCGACTTCAGAAGCTTTGCCAAGTGCACGCGATTGCGCTCACCGCCTGAGAGCTGGCCGACCTTTTTTTGTTGATCCGGCCCCTTGAAGTTGAAGGACGAGACATAGGCGCGCGAATGGACGTCGCGTTTACCGATCTCGAGCACATCTTGACCGCCGGAAATCTCTTCCCAAACGGTCTTGGACGCCTCCAAGCTGTCCCGGCTCTGGTCGACATAGCCGAGCTCGACCGTATCACCGATCTTGAGCATGCCGCTGTCCGGCTGCTCATGGCCTGTGATCATGCGGAACAGCGTGGTCTTGCCCGCACCGTTCGCGCCGATGACACCAACAATGCCGCCAGGCGGCAGGCGAAAATCGAGATCGTCGACTAAAAGGCGGTCACCGTAGCCTTTGGTCAGACGGTCGGCTTCGATCACCGTATCGCCCAGACGCTGGCCCGCGGGAATGACGATCTGGGCAGAGCCAGGCGCTCGCTGCTCGGCCTGAGTAAGTAGATCCTCGTAGGCGGTGATGCGTGCCTTGCTCTTGGCTTGGCGCGCGCGGGGACTGGCGCTGATCCATTCCAACTCGCGATCGAGTGTGCGCTGGCGTGCCTGCTCTTCCTTGTCCTCCTGTGCGAGGCGCTTCTTCTTCTGCTCGAGCCAGGAGGAATAGTTGCCCTCATAGGGAATGCCGCGACCGCGATCAAGTTCCAGGATCCAGCCGGCGACATTATCGAGGAAATAGCGGTCATGGGTGATCGCAACGACCGTGCCCTTGTAATCGTGAAGAAAGCGCTCCAGCCACGCCACGGATTCCGCGTCCAAATGGTTGGTGGGCTCGTCGAGCAGCAGCATGTCCGGCTGTGACAGGAGCAGCCTGCAAAGGGCTACGCGCCGACGCTCACCGCCTGAGAGCACGGTGACATCGGAATCGCCGGGCGGGCAGCGAAGGGCGTCCATCGCTATGTCGAGTGTGCGCTGGATCTCCCAGCCGTCGACCGCGTCAATCTTCTCCTGAAGCTCGGCCTGCTCGGCCATGACAGCATTCATCTCCTCGTCGTCCATGGGTTCAGCGAACTTCGCCGAGATCTCGTCGAAACGATCGAGCAGTGCCTTGGTCTCGGCGACCCCCTCCATGACGTTGCCGAGAACGTCCTTCGCTGGATCGAGTTCGGGCTCCTGAGGCAAGTAGCCGACCTTGACACCATCCGCCGCCCAGGCCTCGCCAGCGAAATCCTGATCCAGCCCTGCCATGATCTTGAGGAGCGTCGACTTGCCGGCGCCGTTAACACCGAGCACGCCGATCTTAGCACCTGGCAGAAAAGCGAGCGTGACCCCCTCCAGGATCTTCTTCCCGCCCGGGAAGATCTTGGAGAGCTTTTTCATGACGTAGATGTATTGGTACGCGGCCATCACGCAATCCTTCAGACTGAATGCCGCCGCTATCTAGCAGGCTCCGGGCCCGAGCAAAAGGCCCGGATAACGCAAAACTCACGAGCAAAGCTGCGTGCTTGGGAGCGGAACTCGAACCTTGTCGCCAGAATCAGGCAAGTAGACCCGCCGGCCGCCGGTGGCGGCTAGGCGCTATCGATGCGGCGTCGAAGTTCGTCGAGGAGGCCGTCCATGCCATTCCGCTCGACAACGGAGCCGAACTCTGACCGCTGCGTGACGATCAGGCTCACGCTCTCGACAATCACGTCAATGGCAATCAGATGGCCATCAGCATGCTCGCGAATCCGCCAGTCGACGTGAAGCGGAGGTCGATCGGGGCTGTAGATCAACGTCCTAACCACAGCATCTTTCTTGCCTGCGGCTTTGGAATCGGTAATCTCGAATTCCTGGCCGTTGTAGATGTGCAGCTTGGAGGCGAGGCTGTCGAGGGCGTAGGCTCGAAACAGCTTCAGATATTCCGACCGCTGCGCTTCGTCTGCAGTACGCCAGTGACGCGCAAGGATCAGCCGAGCCACAAGATCGAGATCGATCGACTCATCGAGCAGGTCGACCAGCTGCTTAAATTTATCGTCCTGCGAGCTGTCCTGCTTGAGAATATCGAGAACCTTGGTGCCGACGGTCTGAATGAGATTTCGTGCGTCATCCGGCGATGGAGCAGCGATCGACTGTGGCGAGGCGACAGCGAAGATGCCCAGAGCGGCTCCGGCTGCTAAGATCGCGCGACGGTTGGTCAAAGATTCAGCCCCCGTTTTAGCTCGGGTCATCGAGATCCTCGAAGTCTTCGTCGAAAATGCTCTCATCATAGATGTCCTCACCGTACGCATCGTCAAGGGGCGGCGGCGCGCCGTTTCGGATTTCGTTTTCGCGGAACTGCTGTGCGAGTGTCCTGGTCGCTGCGTAAAAGTCGATACTGGTGCGCTCCAGTTCATCGATGGTCTCGATGTTCTCTTCACGAAAAGAGAGGACGGCAGCTCCCCTTCGTGCCAGGCTGACATCGGTCGGCGCAACAAATGTCAGTGGGTCGAAGACAAAGTCCACCACCAACCCTGCCAGGTCGCGCGGGTTGGACGGGCCGAGCAACGGCACCATGATATAGGGACCTGGGCTGACGCCATATACTGCCAACGTCTGTCCAAAATCCTCGGTATGGCGCTCAGGCATGCCAAGCATTCCGCCAACATCGACAAGCCCGCCGAACCCGAGAATCGTGTTAAACATGAAGCGACCAGCGCTTTCCGTGGCGCGATGCGGCTCACCTTGAAGAAGGTCGTTGGCGACCGTTACCGGCGTCTTCAGATTGAAGAGGAAGTTGGACACGCCCGCCCGGACAAAGCTGGGGGTGATGAAGCGATAGGTCTTGGCGATAGGCTTCAAGAGCAGCTTATCGAGAAACAGATTGACCTCGAAACTGCCACGATTGAAGGTTTCCAGCGGATCGCCTGCGCTTGGCTGCGCCAACGTAGGCGATGCCGCAGCCAAAGCTGCAGCGAATGTCGCGAGGAGAGCGATCCGACGGCAACACCCGATGATCGCCGAACGTCGTCGTCTCACTGCAGAAGTGTTGCCAGTCATGACATCGATCTCCGATCCGACCGCAGGATCCGTGTTCGCCGCCCCATCATCATCCCGGACGTCGTCCCGATGGCGGTTGGACAGGCTTAGAATACAGCGGGTTAACAAGCAAGATTAACCAGACTTGGCATGCACAATCCTCTGATCACGATCGATCGGTTGTCAGCGCAACTGGTCACAAACTGAAGCATCCATATTCAAGTATGGCAATTAACCCTCCATCACAATTGCATGAAGGGGGTGTAAATGACGATAGTGAAGAAATCGTAAAGACCCCGCCGGTATCTGCCCCGCTGCAGGAGGCCTGTCATGCAAAGTCGCCGTATCGTCTCACTCGACAGCCTTCTCGATCGCCTCGAGGAGGTGCTGGGCCGGGACAGCTTGCTGTTTCGCCGTTTCGAAGAGGGATTGCGCTATGAAGATGAGCAGCTTCTCTCCGATGCTATGAGAAGCTTGCGTCTCTATCCCGACGCGGTGCGACGCGTGGTCGAGGACACGGTGATGAGCTGGTTGTTCGGGGCGCGGGAAGAAGAAGCGACGGAATTGGGTGCTGTAAAGCCCGGCGCCTGATCTACACGACTCTCCCCTAGTTTGAGCAGCGGCCGCCTGGCCGCTCTTTTTTTGCGATTGACATTATCATATAAAGATTTCTTAATATTGTTATGTTAGCATTCGATCTCGAAAATGCCATGAAGGTATGATGATCACCAGCGACAACCTTGACGATGTCCTAAATGCCCTGCGAGCCGCAGCTGATCTGACGCGGCTTCGTCTGCTCTTGCTGTGCGCTCAGGGCGAATGGACGGTGAGTGAGCTCACCCAGGTCCTGGGACAGAGCCAGCCACGCGTGTCCCGTCATCTCAAGCTGCTGGCGGATGCGGGACTGCTGGAGCGCATCCCCGAAGGCAGTTGGGTGTTCTACCGTCGTGCACGTAAGGGTTCTGGCGCCCGAATGGCACGCAATCTCTGCAGGATGCTGCCTTTGGACGACGGAACGGTGCTTCTCGATCGCCAGCGCCTTGATTCGGTGCGCGAAGCTCGACGCGTGCAGGCGAACCGATACTTTGCCGAGCGGGCCGAGAGCTGGGACCAGCTGCGTTCCCTCTACGTCGACGAAACCAAGGTGGAAGCCACGCTGCTCTCCTTGTTCGAAGGGCGATCAACGGCGAGGCTTCTCGATATCGGTACGGGCACCGGTCGGATCTTGCAGCTCTTAGCACCTCATATCGGCAGCGGCCTCGGAATCGATATGTCAAGCGAGATGCTGACCGTCGCCCGTGCCAACCTGGACAAGATCAGCCTTCGGAACTGCCAGGTGCGCCAAGGCGACATGTATCACCTGGCTCTGGATGACGCCTCCTTCGACGCTGCTATTCTGCACCATGTCCTGCATTTTGCAGACGATCCGGCAGCAGCCCTGGCGGAAGCCGCCCGCGTGCTCAAGCCGGGCGGACGCCTGGTGATTATCGACTTTGCCCGCCATGACCAGGAGACACTTCGCCGCGAGCATGCGCATCGCCGTCTTGGATTTGATGACGTGGAAATACAAGCCTGGCTGGAGGGATCGGGTCTCATCTTTGACAAGAATGTGTCCTTGAAGGGTGACCCGCTCACCGTGGTCCTTTGGTCGGCAGTTCATGTGCGCGGCACCAAGGCATTCCAGTCCGGAATCGACAGGCAGCGCCTTTCCAGCGCCAAGCATCCCTTGCCGTTGAGAGAAAACTCAACCGAGAATGGAAGTCAGGTCGCATGATCGAGCAAGCCGCAGACCGCTTCGCCGAACGCCGTGTGGCCTGGCTGGGCGAGCGTTTGCCGATACCACGCATTTCATTCGAATTCTTCCCGCCCAAGAACGATCAAGCCGACGCCAAATTCTGGCAGGCCGTCGATCGATTGTCGGCACTACAACCGACCTATGTTTCGGTCACCTGCGGTGCCGGAGGCAACCCGGCGGAGGGCACGGCACCATTGGTGCAACGGCTGAGGCAGGAGGCGAAATTCGAGACTGCGGCGCACCTGACCTGCGCAACTGCAACAATTCCCGCCATCGAGAAGATCGCGCGGCACTATACCCAAGGCGGCGTGAACAAAATCGTCGCTCTTCGCGGAGATCGGCCGAAAGAGAACGGATGGTCACCAGAGAATCACCATAAATTCGCCGCTGATCTGGTTGCTGCGCTCAAACGGATCGCTGATTTCGACATTGCGGTGGCCGGCTATCCAGAAGCTCACCCCGAAGCGGCCAGTCTCGATGCCGATCTCGACAACCTGAAACGCAAGGTCGATGCCGGCGCAAGTCGCGTGATTACGCAATACTGTTTCGACACGGACGCGATCCTCAGGTTTCGCGACGCGATGACCGCCCGCAATATCGATGTGCCGATCGCTGTTGGACTGCTGCCGGTACACAATTTCATCCTGACTAAGCGCTTCAGCGAGAGCTGCGGTGCAGGTGTTCCGACCTGGCTCGGCGCTCTTTATGAGGGGCTGGATGAAGACCCTGAGCAACGTGCGCTGATCGGTGCTTCGGTGGCAGCGGAACAAGCGCGGCGACTGGTTCTTGAAGGCATTGATGAGCTGCATTTCTACACGCTTAACCGCGCCAGCCTGACCATCGCCACCTGTCGGCTGCTGGGCCTGAAGCCCGAGCTCTCCAAAGCTGCCTGAACACCAAGACACCGATCACAGCGGTGAGACCAGGACGCTAGCGTCATGACCGATTTTCTCGATGTGTTGAAGAAGCGCGTCCTCCTCTTCGACGGCGCGATGGGCACCCAGATCCAGGGGCGTGATCTCTCGATCGAAGAAGATTTCCTCGGCCAAGAGAACTGCTCGGAGATCCTTAACCTCTCCAGGCCGAGGCTCGTCCGGGATATTCACCTAGGCTACCTCGAAGCTGGTGCCGATGCGATCGAGACCAACAGCTTCGGCGGGTCTTCGATCACGCTTGGCGAGTTCGACCTTGCCGACCGTGCTTTTGAGATCAATCGCGTTGCGGCTTCGCTTGCTCGTGAAGCGGTGGGATCAATCTCCGATGACGGATGTCAGCGTTTCGTCATTGGTGCGATCGGTCCAGGCACCCGCCTGCCCTCGCTTGGCCACGTGTCTTATCGGGACTTAGAGGAAAGCTTCACGGTCCAGGCTGCTGGCCTGCTTGAAGGCGGAGCCGATGTGCTTCTCTGCGAGACCTGTCAGGACCCGCTTCAGGTGAAGGCCGCCGTCAACGGCTCAAAGCGCGCTATGGGCGAAGCCGGTTTGCGTGTCCCCCTCATGGTTCAAGTGACAGTTGAGACGACGGGCACCATGCTGGTGGGCACGGACATTGCTGCGGCGACGAAGATTATCGAGGCCCTCGATGTCGACGTGCTCGGATTGAACTGCGCGACGGGTCCGCAAGAGATGGCGGAGCATCTGCGCTACCTGTCGGAAAATTGGACGGGTTTGATCTCGGTGCTGCCCAATGCAGGCCTACCGGAGCTGGTCGAAGGCCGAACCCGCTACCCGCTCGGTCCTGACGAGCTCGCCGGCTGGCTGAGCCGTTTCATCACCGAGGACGGGGTGAACCTAATCGGCGGCTGCTGCGGCACCGAGATCGAGCATATCCAGGCGCTCGACGCGATGCTCAAAAAGCTTGGAGACGGGACCGATCGCCCAAAACCGAAACCGAGGGAGGTGGAACCCACACCGGGCCTCGCGTCCTTGTTCAGCGCCGTCGATTACCGGCAGGAAAACGCCTATCTCTCGATCGGTGAGCGCTGCAACGCGAATGGCTCGAAGAAATTCCGGGAGCGACAGGCAGCGGAGGACTGGGATGCCTGCGTCGCCATGGGCCGCGAGCAGGTGAAGGAGGGCTCGCACGCCCTCGACGTCTGCACCGCCTATGTCGGCCGGGACGAGATCGCTGACATGACCGAAGTGGTGAGCCGACTTCGAGGCTCCGCGGACGCGCCCCTGGTGTTCGACAGCACCGAGCTTCCGGTCCTGGAAAGCTCGCTCGCCCTTTACGGCGGCAAAGGTGTCATCAACTCCATCAACTTCGAAGACGGCGAGCAGCCGCCGGCTGCACGGATGACGCTGGCGCGGCGTTTTGGGGCTGGTGTCATTGCTCTTACGATCGACGAAGACGGGATGGCCAAGAGGGCTGAGGAGAAGGTCAGAATCGCCAGGCGGCTGGTCGAATTCGCTTGCGACAAGTACGGCCTGTCGCGCTGCGACCTGATGATCGATCCGCTGACCTTCACCATCTGCACCGGCAATGAGGATGATCGAAAGCTCGGGCTCTGGACGCTGGAGGCAATCGAGCAGCTCGCCGCCGAGTTCCCGGATATCCAGATCATTCTCGGCCTCTCGAACATCTCCTTCGGGCTCAATCCGGCCGCCCGCCATGTGCTGAATTCGGTCTATATGGATCACGCCATGCAGCGCGGCCTGACCGGCGCGATCGTGCATACATCCAAGATCATGCCGCTTCACAAGATCCCGCCGGAAGAGGTTGAAGCGGCTGAAGATTTGATCTTCGACCGCCGTCGGGAAGGTTACGATCCGCTCCAGGCTTTCATGGCGCTGTTCGCCGATCGGAAAACGACGGCCGTCAAAAAGGAACGGCCGGCGGAGGTGGAAAAACGCCTCGCTCAGCGCATCATCGACGGCGATCGTCAGGGGCTCGAAGACGATCTCGACGAGGCCATGGTCAAACACCCGCCGCTCGAGATCATCAACACCCATCTCCTAGATGGCATGAAGGTGGTCGGCGATCTCTTTGGCGCCGGCAAGATGCAGCTCCCTTTCGTGCTGCAGAGTGCGGAGACCATGAAGGCCGCGGTCACCCATCTGGAGCCCCATATGGAGAAAGTGGAGGGCCAGGAAAAAGGCGTGGTGGTCCTGGCCACGGTCAAAGGGGATGTCCACGACATCGGCAAGAATCTGGTGGATATCATCCTCACCAACAACGGCTACAAGGTCGTCAATCTCGGCATCAAGCAGCCGATTTCCGCCATTCTGGAGGCCGCCAACCAGAACCGGGCTGATGCCATCGGCATGTCCGGTCTGCTGGTGAAATCGACCGTGATCATGCGTGAGAATATGGAGGAGATGACGCGTCAGGGGATCGAAACGCCTGTCATGCTCGGCGGCGCTGCACTCACCCGCCAATATGTCGAGGAGGACTGCTCACAGGCCTATGGAACCGGCGGCGTCGCTTATGCCCGGGACGCCTTCGATGGTCTCCACCTGATGGACAAGATCGTGACCGGGGGGTTCCAGGCCTATCTCGCCGAACGGCAGGAAAAGTCGGCGGATCGCCCGCAGCGGCGGCGTTCCAAGCCCCGGGCGCTGGAAGCGATGGACGCGATCCCGGCAACGCTTCGGCCGATCGAGGTCGAGGAGACCAGGCTTCGGCGAAACGAACTTTCCAAAGGCGTCGAGATCCCGAAGCCAACTTTTCTCGGCCCCAAGGTCCTGGAAAACGTGCCGGTCAAGGCGCTCTTGCCGTTGCTGAACGACAACATGCTCTACCAGTTTCACTGGGGCTACAAGAAGGACGGCCGGTCGCTCGACGAATTTCTCGCCTGGGCGCAAAAGGAACTCAGACCCATCTTGAGCGATCTGGTGGAGGAGACCGAGCGCGAGCAGGTGTTCCATCCCCAGGCGGTCTACGGCTACTGGCCGGCGGCCGGCGAAGGCAATGACGTCATTCTCTTCGACCCTGACGATCCGACAAAGCCGGTCGCCCGCTTCTCGCTGCCTCGCCAAAGGAAGGACAACGGCCTTTGCATCGCCGATTTCCTGCGCGACGCCAGCGAGGCGGAGCGGGATGTTCTCGGGCTTCAGGTGGTCACCGTCGGCCAGCGCGCCTCGGATGTGGCACGGGATTGGTTCGCGGCTGATCGCTACAATGACTATGTCCGCCTGCACGGTCTGGGCGTGGAATTGGCAGAAGCCCTTGCCGAATATGTGCACAAAAAAATCCGAGGCGAGCTTGGTTTCGGCCATCTGGACGAGCGCGACCGCGCCGCCCTGATCAAGCAGGGCTACCGCGGCTCCCGCTACTCCTTCGGCTATCCCGCCTGCCCCAATGTCGCCGATCAGCGAGCCTTGCTCGACCTGCTTGGTGCCCAAAGAATAGGAATAGAGCTTGGTGAGGAAGACCAACTATGGCCCGAGCAGTCGACCAGCGCCATCGTGCTGCATCATCCGCAGGCTCGGTACTTCAACGTTTAGTGATCAACTCAAAACGTCGGATTGTTGGCGCCACTCGTCGGGACCTTCGAGAGATCGCGTGGCACGGTGAAGGGACGCGAGCCTGAGCCGTTCGCCGCTGACCCGTCTCGGACGACGCCCAGTTCTGACGGCCGTTCGCTCGCCGGCCTTACAGCCGGAGATGGCGGCGCAGCTGGCTCGGTCGGCGAAGCTGCTGTGTCGGCTGCATGGTCGATCGACGGACTAGCTTCCTTCGAAGTCTCGACCGCCACTGGTCTGAGTTCCTGAACCAAAGGATCGGGAACGAAGCCTTCGTCGCCTTCACTCTCAATCAGGAGCGGCTGCCCCCCACCAACGCCAGAGCGCCTCGTCTCATGCTGCTGCAGCCGCAGACGGCCTTCGCCGGCGATACGACGCGCCGTTCCCTCATTGTCGTCAATCCAGCGAGATGCAGGCGGGAAGCGCTGCCATGATTCCATATCCGTTGTCGGATCGACTTCCCACCATTTTGGATGGAAACCATCATCCTGCAACACCAACAGGTTTTCGAATAGCGCGTCCGTCAGGCGACCGAGCACCTCATAACGCGCCGAATCCGGTCGCCAGGCGTAGGTTAGAAGCGCGGTGCGCACGGCTATCGTCGGCAAGGTTTCACCGAAACTCATGAGATTTGGATAGTCATACCCAGAGATATCGGCAGGCCGATAGCTGTCGAAATACTCAACAACGGGAAGAGCGAGAAGCTTCAGGCCACTGCGTTCGGGGATCTGCCTAAGCAGAGGCATGGGTTTGCCGCCGACGAAGAATGCCGCATGGATCTCACCTTGTTCCAGCTTCTCAATAGCGCCGCGCGCGCCGAAATTGGTTGTCTCAGCATTTAACCCGAGCTTGGAGAGCACGATTGCGCCGGTAATGTCTGTTCCACTGCCAGACGCACCGAGATTGATCGTCTTCCCGTTTAGATCTTCAAGGCTGGCAATGCCGCGCCCGACGAGAAGATGTATCTCTTCGGAGAACATTTCGGTGATGTAGTTCACCTGAGACTGGACAGCAGGATAGATCGCTTGGTCCTGGGCGTAGTTCAGGATGTCCTCGCGTATCAAAGCGGTATCGACACCCCTGAGATAGAGAAGGTCGGAAAGGTTGTTTCCAATGCCACCGCCATTAGTTGCGAGGAGCCGGACACCACTGTTGCCTGATTCTAAAGCTGTGGCCAGTTCCGCGGCAACTCTGGTCGATGTGTCGCCCTCCGTCCCGGCGAACATCGTGACGACGCCGCGATTGGCCGCGTCGCGCGCTTCCTCGACCGTGGGATATCGGGCCAGCAGATCGGAGTCGAGGCTTACCGGCGGCTTCGGTAGCTCAACGCCTTCTTCAGCGTAGTACCGGGCAGCGCCTTCATGAATGGGTAGGGGCAGACTGCTTACAGCATCATTCAAGGTGATCTGGCGCGTCGTGGCATGAAGGCCATGCAGATAATCCAGTTCCTGAAAGATTGTCCTGGTGATCTGATAGACCACTTCTTCATCGACATCGGCACGAACAGCCAGAATGTTCGGCGTTCCAATCGTATAGATATCGCGGTTCTGTCCAGGATAGGTTCCGTTGGGAATCACGGCTCGTTGCCAAATCCGGCGGCCACCATCGATCAAAGCGAGCTGTTCGTCGCTGATTTCGAGGACGGCAACACGCTCACCAAGTGTCTCGAACGCCTCCTGGACGGCGCCGATCGGTACGCCGCCCGAAACGCTCATCGCGTCGATATCGCCTGAATCCAGCGCCTCGGCACTGTCATTATAGCCAAGCTCGACAAGATCGAATTCGGTCTCGATGTCGGCGCCGAGGGCCGCCAGCAGCTTCCTGTTTCCCGAAAGCGTCCCCGAGTTCGGACGGCCGAGCGACACAGGGCGTCCCTTCAAATTCAGAAAGTCCTCGATCGTTCCGCTTTCAACCACATCATCGCGAACCAGGACATGGTCCGTGCTCAGCCAAAGCGTCATGATCGCCCGCAAATCGTCATCGGCACCGGTTGCCGAGAACGCACCGGTGCCCGTACGAGCTTCGTGTCCGGCAAGTGCCGAGACGATGGCGAACTGAATGTCGTCCTCACGCAATAGTTTGATGTTTTCCGTCGATCCGTCTGTGTTGATCGCGGTGAGATCGACATCAAACGTTGGAAGCAGTTTCAGCTTGATCAACGTAGAAAGAGCGACGCCGACGGGATGATAAGTGCCGCCCGTGGAAGCGGTTCCGAGGAGATAGGCGTCGCTGCCGTCTGCTGCGCTCTGCCCCACCGCGCGCCACGCGGTCCCAGACTGCATCAAGCCGATGCAGATTGCGAAAATCAGAAAGCGCCAAGATGTGCCTCGCGCAAACATCGCGTCATTTCCCCCACCTCGGTAACCTGTTGTCGTTCGTTGAGCAACGCACAGCCGACGATGCCGTGCATAAGGTTTTTACGGATCTGACGCAATGGACGAGCCCGACCAGTGATCCAGCCCTCCCGACTTTGTGACAATTCGATCACGTTTATTGACGAAAAAAGCACAGCACAGATGGTATCGTAAAATACCGTTTAGATTGAAACACATAGAAAACAAATTGACGTCATGGTCTTAAATTGTCCAAGTAGATGTACCCCAATACTTATGAGACGGCCGACCTCTCGACAGGCTTGATTAACGTCGTAGATACCGACAAGAAGGTGGATGTCGAACGCTCGGCACCATCGAGAAAAACCCACGGGTAAATCAGCGAGCTGGGGTTTGGATGGGTACTTGGCATGGCCGCGTGGATGAGCGATATAGTCCTGACGATTCAGGAAATGACTCGATATGCTAATATCTTATCAGAAAAATCTTCAGTAGCATGTCAATGTTGACCAGCATGCGAGTCCGGCTGCGCAGCTGCGTAACGGGGAGATCGCGTAGGCCATCCTCATCAGGTATTGCCAAAGCGACCCTTCGCCTGCTGACAATGCTGCTTTCGGCGCTGATCTTGAGCACGGTCTCGGGTACGCCATCACTCGCGCAAAGTGACGGTCAGCAGACAGAGAAGAGCATGCTGTTGTCGACCGCGACGACCGGCGGCGCGTTTCACCAGGGTGGAGTCACCCTATCCGCCCTCATCAAGCTGAAACTGCTGCCAGTCAAGGGTATCGACCTCGCCACCACCAACTCATCCGGATCGCTGGAAAACATCGCGCGGCTGCGCGACGGAACGTCCGACTTCGCGATCGTGCAGGCGCTTCTAGGCCGCTATGCACGTTCGGGAACCGATATCGCCACCGATCTTGGCGCCCAGCCTGACCTCCGGGCCGTGATGATGCTCTGGCCTAATGTCGAGCATTTCATCATCCGGGAAGACCTCGCATCCAGCGGTACGATCGCGGACTTCCTCTCGCTCAAAGGTAAGCGGGTCTCCCTCGGAAGGGAGCGTTCGGCGATCGCATCAAACCGGCTGCTACTCGGCAATCTCGGTCTGGATGTGTCGAGGGACGTCAACCAGGCGCTCCTCTCCTTCAGGCCAAGCGTGGCGGCGTTCAAGCGCGGCGAGATCGACGGGCTTAGCCTGCCAGCAAGCACACCCGTCCCAGCCTTCACGGAGCTGATGAGCCAGCTCGGCCCCGAGGCCCAAATCTTGTCCTGGACCGAACAGCAGCGCACCCAGGCGGACGGCGGCCTCGGTCTGTGGTCACCGCTGACCATCCCGGCGAACGTCTATGAGGGGCAGAAGGCACCGATCGAAACCATCGCTCAGCCGAATTTCCTGGCGGTGCG
>JBCCIN010000078.1:0-14664 GCA_039028235.1 Pseudomonadota bacterium | reverse complement strand
GCGCACGCTCACCGACACCTTCAGCGGCATCCGTCCTCAAGACGCGCCACTCTTCATCGTCTGCCAGATCGTTGGGGCCGTCTTGGCCACCTGGTGCCTGACCTGGCTCCTGAAGACGAGATCGGTCGAGCCCGCCGCTGCGTCCATGGCGAAATCGACAACGACCTGACGATTAGTTGCCTAGCGAAGCACACTGTCCTCGAAATTGAGCGGCTGGTGTTCACCGTTGAAAACGGCGCGTCGACTGAGATGGACGCCTGGTTGTTACCGTCCGCTGATGCCGCTTCCGTTCGGTCCGTCGAGGATGTAAACCTACGGTACCATGGGCGTTTCGCGTGGCACCGTTGCGCACGTCCTCGAAGGAACGGCCAGCATGTCCCTGAAGAAACAACTCGCTGTCGTCCTGGTGCTGCTGCTGGCCCTTGCGGCGGGCGTGCACTGGTTTGCGGGTGGTGCGGGCGATGATGCCGATGCGGCGACCGGCCGTGGCGACAAGCCGACGGCGGTCGACACGATCACCGCGGAGCAGAGGATCCTGGCGCGCAAGATAGAGGCGGTCGGCACGACGCGGGCGCGCCAATCGATTGACGTCCGCCCCTCGGTGTCCGGACGGCTGGTCGAAGTTCCATTTACGCCGGGCAGCCTGGTGCGCAAGGGCGATCTGCTCGCCCGGCTCGATTCCGCTAGCGAAGAAGCGGACGTTGCCGAGGCAAGGGCGGAGCGTCGCCAAGCCAGCCTAGCACTCGAGCGGGCGACGGCTCTCGCCGAGCGCAACACCATTGCCATGGCGACGCTCGACGAGCTGGAGGCTGGGTTCGACGCGGCCGATGCCCGGCTGCAGCGCGCGGAAAAAAGGCTTGCCGATCGCACGATCGCAGCGCCCTTCGACGGCAAGATCGGTCTGAAGCAGGTGGATATCGGTGCGTACGTCGACGATGAGACTGTGATCGCCACACTCGACGATCTCGCCGAGATTGAGATCGATTTCAGAGCACCCGAAATCTATTTTGGCGAAGTCGCGCCTGGTCAGAAAATCGAGGCGACCAGTGCTGCCTTCGGAACGAAGAGCTTCGAGGGCTCGATCGCCACTGTCGACAGCCGGATCGATCCGGTGTCCCGTGCCTTTCAGGTGCGCGCCCGGCTGCCCAATCCTGATTTCATCCTGCCGGCCGGCATGTTCATGCTGGTCGAGCTGACGCTGGCCGAACGCGACGCACTGACCGTGCCCGAGGCAGCGGTGACGCTGTTCGATCGCGAGGCGAGTGTCTTTGTCATCGTGGACGGCCGGGCGGAGCGCCGAACCGTCGAGCTTGGCCAGCGCGAAGTCGGATATGTGGAAGTGGTGGCCGGGCTTGAGGAAGGCGAACAGGTCGTGGTCACCGGCCTGCAGCGCCTTCGCCCAGGTGCCAAGGTGACGATCAGCGAAGCGCCGTCCTCCTGATGCTTTCCGATCTCGCCATCAAGCGGCCCGTTCTGGCGCTGGTGACCAGCCTTCTGATCGTGGTCTTCGGCATCGCCTCGCTGCTCGATCTTCCGACCCGCGAACTGCCGGACATCGACTACCCGACGGTGACGGTGGTCGTCGGCTATCAAGGCGCAGCCCCCGAAGTCGTGGATACGGAGATCGTCGAGACGATCGAAGGCGCCATAGCCGGCATCGCCGGCGTCAGGATCATCGAGTCCCGGAGCAACCGCGGCAGCGGCTGGACGGTGATCACCTTTTCGCCGGGGCGCAACATTGACGAGGCGGCGAACGACGTGCGGGACGCCGTCGGGCGGGTGCGTGGCAGCCTTCCGGAAGATGCGGACGAGCCGTACATCGCCAAGAGCGACGACGACGACGATCCAGTCATGCGCATCGGCGTGGTCAGCGATCGCATGGGCGCTTCCGAACTCACCGACTATGCCGAGCGCTTTATCGTCGACCGTCTGGCGACGCTCGACGGGGTGGCCAGCGTCGACATCTTTGGGAACCGGCGCTACGCCGTACGCATCTGGCTCGATCGCCAGGCGATGGCTGCGAGAAACCTGACGGTGGGCGACGTCGAGGCGGCACTGGATCGCAGTAACCTCGAACGGCCGGCGGGCGAGCTCCGGAGCGAGACCCGCCAATTCCAGATCCGCACCGTCAGCCGGCTAGACGACGTCGACGATTTCCGCAATCTCGTCATTTCCAGAATCGACGGCTATCCCGTTCGGCTCGCGGACGTCGCGCGCGTCGAGCTTGGAGCGGAGGACGAAGACACCGTCGTGCGTGCCAATGGCGAATCGGCGATCGGTCTCGGCGTGCTTCGGCAAAGCAGCGCCAATACCATCGAGATCGCCGACGCGGTCGGCGCAGAGCTTGATGCCCTAAGGCCCACGCTGCCGGCTGGCATGACCGTCGAGATCGCCTCCAACGACGCCCTCTTTATCGAACAGTCGATCCGCGAGGTGCTGCGCGCCCTCGTGATCGCTCTCGCCCTGGTCGTGCTGGTGATCTTCGCCTTTCTCGCCTCGATCAGGGCAACGCTGGTGCCGGCGGTCACCATTCCGGTCGCGGTCATCGGCGCTTTCATCGGTATCTACGCACTCGATTTTTCCATCAATGTGCTGACCCTCCTCGCCCTGATCCTGGCGATCGGCCTGGTGGTCGACGATGCCATTGTGGTCCTGGAGAATGCGCAGCGCCGCATTGATCTCGGCGAAACACCGCTGGTCGCGAGCGCCCTCGGCACCCGTCAGGTGACCTTCGCCGTTCTCGCCACCTCGGCAACGCTGATCGCGGTGTTTCTGCCGCTTTCCTTCATGCAGGGTCAGATCGGACGGCTGTTTCGCGAGTTCGGGTTCGTGCTGGCGATCGCGGTCGCGATCTCGACCTTCGTCGCGCTTACCCTTTGCCCGATGCTCTGCTCGCACTGGCTGAAGCCCGGTGCTGAAGGCTCGAGCGTCAGAAACGCCGTGCACGCTGCACTCGACCGGCTGACATTGGCCTATCGCCGACTGCTTCAGACCTCGCTCGACGCACCACTGATCGTCCTGACCATCGCCTGTCTGGTCGGTGCCGCATCGTACTGGCTTTATCTGGCCCTGCCCAAGGAGCTGGCGCCCAAGGAAGACCGGGGCGTGATTTTCGTCTCGATCTCGGCACCGCAGGGCGCGACCGTTGGCTATAGCGATAAGGAAACCCGAAAGGTCGAGGCGATCGTTCAGCCGCTGCTGGACAGTGGCGATGCGCAACGCGTCTTTGCCATCATCGGCCGGCGCAGCGCACCCAACCGCGCCTTCGTCGTCGTTCGTCTCGCCGAATGGGACGAGCGGACGCGCGATGCGCAGGCGATCAGCCGGGACCTAATTCCGAAGTTGCGCGAGCAGAGCGGCATGCGCGCGGTGGCGACCACGCCGTCCGGGCTCGGGCTTCGCGGCAGCCGGACGCCGCTTCGGCTGGTGATCGGCGGACCTGACTATGCCTCGGTCCAGGCCTGGGCCGATCAGATGGCAGCCGCCGCCGAGGCCAATCCCGGGCTTCGCGACGTCGACACCGATTTCGAGCAGAACCTGCCGCAGGTCGACATTCTTATCGATCGCGAGCGCGCCGACGATCTCGGCATCAGCGTCGAGGCGATCGCGACCACGCTGCAGACCATGCTCGCCTCGCGCGAAGTCACTACCTATGTCGATCGCGGCCGGGAATATGAGGTGATCCTGCAGGCCGAAGAGGACGATCGGCGTACGCCGGGCGACCTCACCAGCATTTTCCTGCGCGCCGGCGAAAGTGGCGAGTTGGCGCCGCTCGGCGCACTGGTTCGAACGGAGGAGCGGGCGTCAGCCCCGACCCTTCGCCGTTTCGATCGCCTACCCTCGGTGACCATCTCCGCCGCCTTGAACGAGGGCTATGATCTCGGCAGCGCGATCACCTACATGCAGGAGAAGGCCGAGGAGATCCTGCCGCTCGGCGCCAAGCTCGGCTATGCCGGACAGACGGAGCAATATCTGGAAACCACCGGCGGTGTCTTCGTCACCTTCGCGCTAGCGCTCCTGATCGTCTATCTGGTGCTCGCTGCGCAGTTCGAGAGCTTCATTCATCCGGCGATTATCATGCTGACCCTGCCGCTCGCGACCTCGGGCGCACTCGCGTCGCTTTGGTTGGCGGGCAGTTCCCTCAATATCTACAGCCAGGTCGGCCTCATCCTCCTGGTTGGGCTGATGGCGAAGAACGGCATTCTCATCGTCGAGTTCGCCAATCAGCTTCGCGACGACGGCCACTCGATACGCGATGCCATTCTGGACGCGTCTGCGATCCGCCTTCGCCCGATCGTGATGACGGTGCTCTCCACCATGCTTGGCGCCCTGCCACTGGCGCTGGCCACCGGGGCGGGTGCAGAGAGCCGCCAAGCGATCGGGCTGGTGATCATCGGCGGACTAGGCATCGCATCGCTGATGACGCTGGTCGTCACTCCGGTGCTTTACGATCTCCTCGCCGGGCTGGCGCGGCCGAGAAAGGCGATCGAGCGCGAGCTGGAGACGGCCCTCGCGGCCAAAGGCGAGATCGATTCCGCCGACTGACAGACGGCAGGCATCAGTGGATCTTGCAGCGGAAGGTGGCGAGCCAACCGTCGACATGTTCGCATTCCTAAATTTCTATTAAAAAGAATTTTATACTTGAGACAAAAACAGCTTAAGACTTTTTTATTATCTATTTTTGCTTTTTTCCTAGAAATTTTGAATATAAATCAATTAAAAAATGATTTTACCTTGACAGACTGAATAAATCGAGACCAGCCAGGAAGGCTGGGCAGGTGCCGTGATCTATCGGTGGCGATTGCCGTTCCGGCCAGGACTGCTACATGTTGCGGGATCGATAGCTTTTGGGTGCCGTCAGCTCTCATCCTTCGGGATCACCGTCATGCCTTGCCCCTCGGAATCATCGTCATGAAAGACTTCCTGGCCGCCTGGGGTGTCACAGCCTTCGTCTTTCTGGTGATCGACGCTATCTGGCTGGGCCTGATCGCGACGTCCTTTTATGCGCGCGCGCTGGGTGACCTGATGCTCGAACAGCCGAAGCTTGGAATCGCGGCCCTTTTCTATGTTGGCTATACCTTCGCCATCGTGCTCCTGGTCGCCGCCCCGGCTGCCAAGGCCGGCTCGCTGAGCCAGGCCCTTTTGTATGGCGCGGTGTTCGGGCTTGCCGCCTATGGCACCTACGACATCACCAACATGGCAACGCTCAAGAACTGGCCGATGACCATGTCGCTGGTCGACATGGCATGGGGAACGCTGCTGACCGCGGTCTCCGCCGCCGCCGGGTATGTTGCCTTCCGCTATTTTTCCTGATCGGCGGGCCATGCCGACCCTGGCGTATATCGCGCCGGGAGGAGGCTACGCGCCGGCTCTACCGCATCCGGCTGCACCATGCGTCCGAAAGCGTCGAGCGCTCGATCGGCGTCATCCTGTCCGGCACGGGGATGACGGCGAGGGCTATCTGCACGCAGTCGCAGCCTCTTCAGCAGCCGCATAAGACCGTCAAGACGTGACAGGAGTAGCCTATCCACCTGCCTCGAACCGTCATTCGGTGCCGATGAGGCGAATTTTTCTTGCTGATCGATAGCTCTGTTGGATTTTAGATTTCGTAATGTGACAGATTTGCTAGGCTGGCACGCTTCGTCCTAAAGCTCGCTA
The DNA here is from genome assembly GCA_039028235.1 of Pseudomonadota bacterium. Lineage (GTDB taxonomy): Bacteria > Pseudomonadota > Alphaproteobacteria > Geminicoccales > Geminicoccaceae > JANQPX01. Next base: position 9,006 of record JBCCIN010000078.1, on the reverse strand, counting down.
TTCTTTGACATGTTCGGTGAACCGAATGCCCTTTCGACAGGATGCACGCCCTGGTCTTCGCGCTACCGGAGAAGGTAGCGGACTGCCAACGCAGGAGCCCGAGCGCCGTCAATTGACCGTCTTGTTCTGTGATCTCGTCGGATCGACGGCGCTTTCTCAATCCATGGATCCGGAAGACCTCATTGAGGTGCTGACGTCCTACCGCAGCACCTGCAACAATGTGATCGCCAGCCATGGCGGGCATGTGTCCCGCTACACCGGCGACGGTATTCTGGCCCTGTTCGGCTATCCGGTCGCGCAGGAAGATGTCACCGAACGCGCCGCCTATGCGGCACTCGCCGTCGTTCAGGCCGTATCCGGGCTGAAGGTGCCGCATCGTGATGATGTCAGGCTTGCCGTACGCATTGGTGTGGCGACCGGACTTGTGATCGTCGGAGAAATGATCGGTGACGGCCCCACACGTGATGAGGCCATCATCGGTGCTACCCCCAATCTCGCGACGCGCCTCCAAACCTTGGCATCGCCCAACACGGTGGTGATTTCCGATGACACGCGAAAATTGCTGGGCGACGCCTTTGAATATCGGTCGATGGGCGAGCATCAGCTGCAAGGGTTCGAAGAGCCAGTTCAGGCGTGGCGTGTGGTCGGTGTCAGCGAAGTTGAAACGCGCTTCGATGCCGCGCATGCAAGCGGCCTGACGCCCCTCGTCAATCGTCGGGCTGAAATCGATCTGATGCTGCGGCTCTGGGAGGAAACCAAGGCGTCATCCAGCCGTGTTCTCCTGATGGAGGGCGAGGCCGGAATAGGCAAGTCGAGGCTGATCAAAGCGCTTCGCGACCGGATCGCGAAGGAGGCCCACTCCGCCCTGCAATTCCAATGCTCGCCCCACTATCGCCATACGGCGCTGTATCCGTTTCTCCGGCATATCGAGCGGCTGGCAGGGTTCGAGCGTGACGACACGCCCGACATCAAGCGAAACAAGCTCAGCGACATGTTCGGCGCGGATGTACTGCCGGTCTTTGGACGGCTGCTTTCGGTGCACCAGCTGCCGGCGGACGACAATGTCGTGGAACTCAACGCGCAGCGCCAGCGCGACCTGACCTTCGCCACCCTCCTCGGGCGACTTCGCCGGCTCGCCGCCGAGCTGCCGGTGCTGATCGTGATCGAGGACATTCACTGGATGGATCCGACGTCCATCGAACTCCTGACCTATCTGATCGACCACACTGATGAGGAAAAGGTGTTCTTCGTCGTGACCTTTCGGCCAGAGTTCGAGCCGGTCTGGATCGATCGACGGCATGTGTCCTTGGTCAAGATCGAGGCGCTCGACGAATGCTTCGGCAGGACTCTTGCGAAGTCCGTGCTCGGCGAGGAGGCGGCAGCGCCCCACCTGGTCGCACAGATCGTGGAAAGGACTGGCGGCATGCCTCTGTTCATTGAGGAGGTCGCGAAATCTCTGCTCCAATCGGGTTCTTCGGCCGCCGACGCCAGGCAACAGCCGCCTGCCGACGCGCAGCCGATGAGTGTGGTGCCGATCTCGCTCAGGGATTCCCTGATGGCGCGGATCGATCAGCTCGGGGAGGCACGAGCGATCGCCCAGATCGGTGCGGTCATCGGTCAAGAGTTCACGCATTCCCTGATGGAGCGGATCGTTCTTGAGTCGGAGCCGGACCTGGAGCCGGCGCTCGCCCGCCTCGTGGACTCGGGCCTTCTCCTTCGTCAGGACAAGGCGAAGGAAATCCGCTACGTCTTCAAGCACGCTCTCCTGCGTGACGCGGTCTATGACAGCCTGCTGAACCGACGCCGCGAAAGACTGCATGCGCGCATCGCCGGCTGTCTCGAAGACGACTTCCCTGACATCGTCGCCAACCGTCCGGAACTGCTCGCCGAGCATTGCTCGGAGGCCGGATTCGCCGAACGTGCGATCCGCTATTGGCAGCGTGCGGGCGAGCGGGCGGGCGAGCGCTGCGAAAATCTGGAAGCAAGAAACCACTTCAGAAACGCCTTAGAGCTGCTGGATGATCTGAAAGAATCGAAGGCTAATAAGGAGCTTGAGCTCTCGCTCCTGATTCGACTCGGTCCGGTCGAGATCGCCATTGGCGGCCCGGGCTCGAAAGAATCGAACGATGTCTATCAGCGTGCCGTAGCCCTATGCGACGACCTGCCGAACTCGCCTCTGCACTTCGTTGCGCACTGGGGTCAGTGGCGTACGTCTCGGACTTATCTGATCAAGCGCGAGCGTGCCGACAGGCTGTCCGGCGTAACCGGCCATCTGGGCGATCCAGGCTTCAGCCTGCAGGCCCACCACTGCCAGTGGGCCGTGCTGTTCAATCTCGGCCTCCATGCCGAATGCTGCGCGCATGTCGACCATGGCATCGATATCTACGAAGCTGGCGATTTCCGCTCGCACGCCATGATCTATGGCGGCCACGATCCTGCCGTTTGCGGCCACGGCCAGGCCGCGCTCTCTCTCTGGCTGCTCGGCAAGCCGGAAGCCGCAGCCGTCCAAATGGACAAAGCGCTTGCGGTCGCTGGATCACTCTCTCACGTGGGCAGCCTGCTTCACGCTTTCGAGATCGCCCTGATGTATAATCGCTTTCGGCAGGACGTCGGCGAGGTGGAGAAACTTGCCGAGCGCATGATCGCACTCAGCAGGGAGGAGGAATTCACCGCCCTCGAAGTCAAGGGTGAGCTGTTCCAGGCCTGGGCCGGGGGACGGCGCGGCAAAGTCGAGCAGGCCACCTCGCACCTGGCCGCCGGTATCGAGAAACTGCGCTCCATCGATGCCAACGAAGACCTGCCCTTCTATTTCGACATGCTCGCCGAATGCTATGCACTCGGAGACCGTATCGATGACGGGCTGCAAGCGCTCGACAGTGCCATTCGCGAGGTCGACAAAACCGCATCGCGCTTTTGGGCAGCGGAACTCTATCGGCGGAAAGGCGAATTGCTGGACGCGAAAGGCAGCGATGACGCTGAGAAGGTCTTCGAGGATGCCTTGACGACAGCCCGCGAGCAAGGCGCCAGAATGCTCGAGCTGCGCGCGGCGACCAACCTTGCCCTGTGGCTCGGAAGTCGAGGTGAAGCGAAAGCCGCCGAGGATCTCCTGTCGCCGATCTATGGCGGGTTCACCGAAGGGCTCGACACGATCGACCTTGCGGCCGCCAAGGCCTGCCTCTTGGAGCTCACCTCGGGCTCCGGGCAACACTAGGCGGACGGTCGATGGAACGAGCGATCGGTATGGATGCCGAAGGCTCGATCAAGATGCACCGGCTGGGCACTCATCGGACGATCAGCCCCAAGGAGACGCTCGCGCGCGTGACGCCGCACATGCGTGCGATGGGGATCACCCGCATTGCCAATGTGACCGGTCTCGACCGGCTCGGAATCCCGGTGGTCATGGTATGCCGACCGAATGCGCGCTCGATCTCCGTCTCCCAGGGCAAAGGCGCCGATCTCGATGCGGCCAAGGCATCTGGCCTGATGGAGGCGGTCGAGACCTGGCACGCCGAGCGCATCACCCTGCCCTTGAAGCTGGCCTCGTACGACGATCTGCGTGATGACCATGCGCTGATCGACGTCGCGCGCCTGCCCCGCGCCGCCGAAAGCTGTTATCGCACCGATCTGCCGATCCTCTGGATCGAGGGGCAAAGCCTCATCGACGACCATAAGCTCTGGCTGCCTTATGAATTGGTAAGCACCGACTACACCCTGCCACAGCCCACAGGCAGCGGCTGCTTTCCGGCCAACACCAACGGCCTCGCCTCGGGCAATCACATCACTGAAGCCGTGCTGCACGCCATCTGCGAGGTGATAGAGCGGGATGCGCTGACGCTTTGGCACTTGGCGCCCGCGACCGACGTGAAGCGCGTGGTCGAGCTTTCGAGCATCGATGATCCGACCTCTGTCGATCTGCTCGATCGCTTCGAGCGCGCCGGTCTCGACGTCTGGATCTGGGACGTGACCTCCGACGTCGGCATCGCCTGTTTCCAATGCCTTCTGATCGGACGTGATGACGAGGACACCGAACCCGAATTCGGCTCAGGCTGCCATCCCGTGCGCGAGGTAGCACTTCTTCGCGCCCTCACCGAGGCAGCCCAAGCACGGACGACCTATATCGCGGGCTCACGTGATGATTTCGCGCCCGGGATCTACGCGCCACCGGCCCGTCGACGGCGGAACGATGGCTGCCGCGAGCTGATGGCGCGCGATCACGAGGTGGTGACGTTTGCCGACACACCGAGCTTCTGGTCGGAAAGCATCGCAGACGACCTCGCCTGGACTCTGGAGCGCCTCGAAGGCATCGGTGTCAACCAGGTCGTCGCCGTCGATCTGACCAAGCCCCGGTTTCAAATCCCTGTCGTCCGCGTGGTCATTCCCGGACTGGAAGGTGTCTTCAAGGGCGAAGCAAGTGACTACGCTCCCGGCACGCGTGCTCGAAAGGTCATGGAGAACGCACCGTGACCGCCTGCATCTTTCTCGGCCCCACGCTACCGCTCGATCAGGCGCGTGCGGTGCTCGATGCGATCTATCTGCCGCCGGTGCGCCAGGGTGATGTCTATCGGGTGCTCCATCACTACCGGCCATGCATGATCGGCATCGTGGATGGCTATTTCCATCAGGTGCCGTCGGTCTGGCATAAGGAAATTCTCGCTGCGATGGCCGAAGGTGTGCATGTGTTCGGCAGCGCCAGCATGGGCGCGTTGCGCGCGGCAGAACTGCAGGATTTCGGCATGCAGGGCGTCGGCGACGTTTTTCAAGACTTTCGCGACGGTGTCCTCGAAGACGATGATGAGGTTGCCGTTCTGCATGCGCCGGCCGAGATCGGATTCGCCGCGGCCTCCGAAGCCATGGTCAATATTCGCCGGACACTCGATGCGGCGAAGGTGGAAGAGGTCCTAAGTGCAGCGACGCATCGAGACCTGATTCGCATCGCCAAGTCGCTCTTTTATCCGGAGCGCAGCTTTACCGAGATGCTGAAGCGAGGTGCGGCCGAAGGTCTTCCCCGGACCGAGCTCGACGGCCTCAATGCCTGGCTGGAAACCGGCCGGGTTGACGTCAAGCGTAGCGATGCGCTCGCCATGCTTCACCTGATGAAGGACAGGCTCGACAGTGATCCGGAGCCGATGGCCGTCGACTATAGCGTCGAACACACCACCATGTGGGATATCGCCGCCAGAGGCATGGTCGCCGAACCTGCTGCGTCCGAAATCGATGGCGACGCGGACGTCTCTGCCGAAATGGCTCTGATGGACGAGATCCGCCTCGATCCTCGCTATGACGAGATCAGGCGAGCCGGTCTGCTTCGGCTCCTTACCCTCGATACCGCAGAGCGCATCGGTGTCGACATCGACGACGACCAACGGCGCGAGGCCGTTTCAACCTTCCGTCTGGATCGCGACTTGCACCTCGGGGCCGACCTCAGAGCATGGCTCGAAAGCCGCGATCTCGATCGGCGCGGTTTCGAAGCACTGTTGGAGGACGATCTGACCGTCGAAGAAGTAAGCGACCGACTGCTGCCGCAAGCGGCCGGCTTCATCATCGACGAGCTTCGTCTACGCGGCGACTATGACCGGCTCGCTGCACGCGCGAGGGTCAAGCAATGCGCGTCGGCTACGGTGCAAAAGGATCGCGAATTGACAGAAGACCGCCAGGCCATAACGTGGTATTTCACACATCGGATGGACGCGCCGCCGCCCGATGATCTCGACGCTTTCGCCAGAAAGCGCGGGTTCAAAGACGGCGATGATTTTAGGCGTGCCGTCCGTAAGGATTACCGTCACCGCTCGATTTCAGATGGGGCAGCGATTGATGAAGGAAACTCTCCCCCAGCGTAAGCCGACATCCGTTCGCGGATGCCGTCGGGCCGGATGACCTCGAGCCATGCCGCGCCTGCAGGACCATGCGATCCGACAATACGGCACCCGTGTCCGTCTGTTCGGTCAGTCCCATTATATCGAGGGCTTCGAAGAGCCCGAGGTGGTCTGGCTGTCGCCGCCTGCGGGCAGCGTGGGGCCGGGTCCCTCGGACGACCGTATGTATGTCGTCGACACGATCGGCAAGGAAGAGCCTTACGAGTTCCCCTATCTCCCACCCTATCGTGGCCCCACCCATCCGCCGGTCGAACCCAGCCCTGACGGCCATTTCGATCATATCGACGTCAACACGCGCGCCTTCATCGCCGCTCATATGTACGGCGGCATCAGACGAACGCTCGATATTTGGGAGGGCTATTTTGGGCGGCGCATCGACTGGCAGTTCGCCCGGCATTTCGAGCGCCTGGAACTCGTGCCGGTGCTCGACTGGGATAATGCTCAGTCAGGCTACGGCTTCATCGAAACCGGCTTCGGTCCGAGCCAGTCAGGCGAAGCGCAGCTGTTCTCCTTGAATTTCGACGTGCTCGCCCACGAGCTCGGTCACAGCATCGTGTTCGCCGAGGTCGGCCATGATGATGCGACCATGACCGGCGAGTACACGGGCTTTCAGGAAGCCATGGGCGACATGATGGCCCTGATCTCGGCGATGCATTTCGACAAGGTCGTCGACCGCACGCTCAGCTCTTCCGAAGGCAATCTGTACGTACTGAACGAAACCAATCGGATCGGCGAGCTTTCCAACGTCGCGCAGGTGCGCATCGCCAGCAACGAGCACAAACTCCGCGAATTCGCCCAAGGCTATCCCTCACCACACATGCTCGCCCAGCCGCTGGTCGGCGCCATCTTCGACTGTCTGGTCGACGTCTATCAGGATCGGTTGCTGCAGGCCGGGTTGATCGATCCGGAACTTCGGCAGCTCACCGAACTGACGCCTTATGACGAGCTGGACGAGGGTGTCGTCCAGGAACGCTTCGCCGCCGCCTACCAAGGCCGGCATGACGCCTTCAAAGCCGCGTTGATCGATGCGCGTGACCATATCGGTCACTGTTTGGTTGTCCTGCTTGAGCACACCTCCCCGCATTTCCTGCGCTACGCCGATGTCGGCGACAGTTGGGTCGCCGCCGATCGCGCGCTGAGCGGCGGGCGCTATGCCGAGGATTTCCGGGACAATCTTCTCTGGCGCGATATCGGCCTGGTCACAGTGGGACCGCATACACCTGGAGACGATGGTGGCCATGAGGGACACAGCCACTAGTGTCGCCGATCACGTGCAAAGAGGATTGAGCAGGTAACGCAATTGCACTAAGGTTTCGCCGTTGAATAAGGGAGAAAGGTCATATGCCGAATTTATTGTCGACCGAACGCGTTTGTCTTTTCGGTGTCGTTTTCAAAGGCTTCTCCAAAGACGGCAAGGTTCCAGATACAGCAGAGCAGAAAAAAGCGGGGGGCAGCAGTGCCCATCCGGCTAATGCCCTGGAAGAAACGCTGACCAAAGACGCCTGTCTCGCACGAATCTACGCCATCACTTATGAGGGCGGTTACCACATCTTGCCGAGACCGACCGTGTTTCTGGTTCATGGCAAAGGCGGTGATCCCGAGACGGCTGAGGGCGTCTTCCGGCTCGACAATAAAATCGGCGTCGACCCTGCGACGACGGGCCTGCCGAGCAAGGACGGTAACTTCGCCGACGATGTCCGCGTCTGGACCTATGACCGCGAAGACATGACGGTGCGCGTCGAGATCGCCACCGGTGCCCTCGACGAACTCCTGCTGCAGCCACTGTTCTGCCCTGGCGGTGCCGCGACGTCGCACGCCGATCTCACCTCGCGCGCCGACCTGACGTCGCGTGCGGACTTGACGTCACGTGCCGACCTCACCTCGCGCGCCGATATGGCGATGCGTCACCGCTATCGCTAGGGCGTGAAGCTCACCTTTTCCGAACGCACGCTTTGGCCAAGGACGGCATTCACGCTATCGCGGGAACGTATCGCCGAACGCCGCAGCGTCTTCGTCGGCCTTGAGCATGACGGGCTGATCGGACGGGGTGAAGGATCGCCGATCGCGCGTCACGGCGAAACCGCGGAGTCCTGTCTTGCCGCCCTCGATCGGATGCGTGACGCGATGGCCGGCGCGGATCCGCATGACTACGAAACGCTGATCCCGTCACTCCGACAGTTTTCCCCTAAGGATAACGCGGCGATGGCCGCCATCGACGCGGCGATCATGGACTGGGTCGGCAAGGCCAGGGGCCTTCCCCTATACGGGATTCACGGTGCCGATCCGGCCCTGATGCCGCCCACCAGCATGACCATCGCGATCGACACGCCGGACCAGGTACGCGAGCGTGCGCTGGAGGCGAGCGGCTTTCACATGCTCAAGCTCAAGCTCGGCGGGGATCATGATCGCGCGATGGTCGAAGCGATCCGCGTGGTCACCGACGTGCCCCTCCGCGGCGATGCCAATGAAGGCTATGCGGATCGCGAAGCAGCAATTCGCGAGATCGAGTGGCTCGCCGAGCGCCATGTCGAACTGATCGAACAGCCACTGCCTGCCGCCAAGGTCGACGACATGGCCTGGCTGAAGGAGAGGAGCCCCATAGCGCTGATCGCCGACGAGGCCTGCACAGGCGTGGAGGTGATACCTGACCTCGCCGAGGTCTATCACGGCATCAATATCAAGACGGTGAAGAGCGGCGGCACGCTCGCGGTCAAGGAGACGATCGAAACGGCGCGGCAGCACGGGCTATCCGTGATGCTTGGCTGCACCCTCGAAAGCTCGCTCGGCATCGCCGCCGCCGCGCATCTGGCGCCACTTGTCGACTATGCCGATCTCGACGGCAATCTCTTGCTCGCGAACGACCCGTTCGACGGTCACCCGATCGTCGATGGCCGGATTTTTCTTCGCGACACGCCCGGCCTCGGGATCGCCTGACGTCCAACGACCTTATGACGTGTTCTCGACAGGCCATTGAGCCGCGTCCTCTGCGGCGCTCTCCCTTCCGCCTCAACGCTTTCTTTACGCTTCCGTGTAACCCTTAATCCTGGTCCATGCGATCCTGGGAATCCGCCCGCCGAAAAACCTTGGACTGAGCTCGGACTCCCAGGATCGCATAGAGCTGCAAGAGGTGCCG
>JBCCIN010000077.1:0-14820 GCA_039028235.1 Pseudomonadota bacterium | reverse complement strand
TCGCATGATCGGCCTCGCGGCCGCCCGGCTCGGCTACCGCACCCACGTGTTCACCGACCAGGCCGACAGCTCGGCGGCGCAGATCACCAATCGGGTGACGGTCGCTGCCTACGACGACATCGACGCGATGCACCGTTTTGCCGAGGCGGTGGATGTCGTGACCATCGAGTTCGAGAACCTGCCGGTCGACGGACTGCGGGCGATCGCCGGCGACGTGCCGGTGCATCCCTCGCCCGAGGTGCTGGCGATTTGCCAGGACCGGGTCCTGGAGAAGCGGTATCTTCGGGACCTGGACGTGCCGACGGCACCGTTCGCAGAAGTGGCAAGCGCTGCCGATCTCGAAGCCGCTCTGGCCGCGCTTGGCCCGCCTGCCGTGCTGAAGACCAGGCGCATGGGGTATGACGGCAAGGGGCAGGCGAAGCTCGATCAGCTTAGCGATCCTGCGGCCGTGTGGCAGGAGATCGGCGGCCGGGACGCCATCCTGGAAGGCTTCGTGGCCTTCGAGCGCGAGCTTTCCGTGATCACCGCCAGGACGGCTGCAGGCGAGATGGCGAGCTATGTGCCGGTCGAGAATCGCCATGAGAACCATATCCTCGCGAAGACGATCGCGCCGGCGCCGATCGCGGGCGATCAGGCCGATGCGGCGGTGAGGATGGCCGAGCGCATCGCCGAGGGGCTGAAGCTGGTCGGGATCGTCGCCGTCGAGATGTTTCAGACGGCGGATGGCGCGATTTTGGTGAACGAGCTTGCGCCGCGGCCCCACAATTCCGGGCATTGGACGATCGATGCCTGCCTGGTCAGCCAGTTCGAGCAGACCGTGCGCGCGATCACCGGCCTGCCGCTCGGCTCGCCAGAGCGCCTGTTCGATGCGGAGATGGATAACCTTCTGGGCGACGCGGCCGAAGGCTGGCCGGAGCTGATCCGGAGGCCGAACGCCAGTCTGCATCTCTACGGCAAGACGCCGATCCGCGAAGGGCGCAAGCACGGCCATGTCACCACGCTCAAGCGGCCCTTCTGAACCCTCCTTACAGGGTCAGCGCTCGCCATAGGTGATGCGCGGGTCGAGCCAGCCATAGATCAGATCAGCGCCGAGATTGCTCGCCAGCGTCAGCGCGGTGGCGAACAGCAGCCCGACGAGGGCGACGTTGAAGTCCGAGCCCAGAATCGAGTCGTAAATCAGTTTGCCCATACCCTGATACGCAAATATCTGCTCGATCACCAGGGCACCGGAAAACAGCGTGCCGAAGTCGAGGGCGAGCACAGTGACCACCGGAATCATGGCGTTTCTCATGGCATGACCGACCACCACGCCGTAGAGAGAGAGCCCTTTGGCTCTGGCGGTGCGGACATAGTCCTGGCGAAGGGCCTCGATCATGGCGGCGCGCGTGAAGCGGATGATCCTGCCCATGGTCAGGAGGGTGAGCGCCGTCACCGGCATGATCAGATGGAGGAACCAGTCCCACCAGTCGTCGCGCCCGACGCTCTGCACGCCGCCTGCCGGCAGCCAGCCGAGGGCGACGGAGAAGAGGAGGATGAGGAGAAGGGCGAGCCAGAAGGAGGGGAGGGAGAAGCCGGCGAAGGCGAGGAGGTTGATCGCGTAGTCCACCCAGGTCCGGGGGCGGACGGCCGCAAGAACACCGAGCGGGATCGCGATCACGAGAGCGAGGATGAAGGAGAGGCCCATCAGCACGGTGGTATTCCAGAGCCTGGGCGCCATCACCTCCAGCACCGGCTTGGTGTGCAGGCGCGAATAGCCGAAATCCCCGCTAAGCGCGGCCGCGAGCCAGTTGCCGTAGCGTTCGAGCAGCGGGCGATCGAGGCCGTGAAGCGCCTTCAGGCGGGCGATGTCCTCCGTGTTCATATCGGGATTGCCTGAGGCCATGATGTCGATCGGATCGCCCGGCATCAGGCCGAGCAGGATGTAGATGACGAAGGACATCAAGACCAGAAGCAGGCCCGCCTCGGCGGCACGGTGGCTGAAATAGCGGATCAAGGGGCCGTTCGACCTCGGGATTGCGTTGACGAATGAACAGGCATCGGTTTTCCGCCGCTGCTAACTTTGTCTTAACTTCTTGATCCTATGTTTGGCTACCTGGTCCATGCGATCGTGGGAATCCGCCCGCCCGCAGGAAGAGGTTGGGCTGGGCTCGGACTCCCAGGATCGCATGGATCAGCGAGACACGCAGACCCTAACGCTCATGGGTTAAAGAAAGATGAATACGGTGACGCTGTCTCCTGCTCGCATCGGTCGAGACTTTGTGGGCTGGTATGAGCACTGGGGCTACCTGGCCATGGTTCGCTTTCGATCCTTCCAGATCGCTCTTCAGCTCGGCGCTGGCCTCGCTGAGGCTGCCTCGGTCTTTTGCAGCTTGCCGCCAGTGATCGCCGCGATCCTCGTGCGGCGACGCCTTCACCTGATTCAGGTGCCGCCGCACGATCTCTTTGGTTCTGCATCAAACTCCCAAACGCCGCTGATCGCTTTGTCTGGATCGATGCACGAGCCGTTGCCACGCAGATTCTGATGAGCGGGTCGCTGCGCCAAGACGGCCTCGCCGACGTCCGCGACGGCTTCGGGGGCGGACGTATGCTCGAGGAAAAGCTCGCCATCATACGCTCTTCCGCCTCGGGACCGAGGCGGTCGGCCCGACCCTTGATCTCGTCATACGCAACGGTGCGATCGCGCAACCCGTCGACGTGTCCCTCGCCCTGACCACGGCGGACCACAGCGTGGTCAGGCTTTACTTGGTGTCGGGCTTGAGGTGATAGGTCTTCTTTGTTTGCAGGTTCTCGTGACGGGTGTAGCGGTTGCCGTGTCTGTCGCTGTTAGGACGCTGTCTTTAGGCATAGCTAAGCGACAGATCGGCGGTATTACGGATGATGTGCTTGGTGGGATAGAGTGATTGCTGGAGGTGTGTTGCCTCATTGGCCTCACAATTTTCCTGGCTACTTCCTCACTCTGAACGGACAACGCGCAAAAAGCCGGCATTTTTGAGTCTCGTCTCGTCGAAGCTTCTTGCCAAGCATGTGAGTAGCTGAACTCCACACGCCGAAAAAAGGCTTCCTTTGACTTTTCCAGAACACACGCGTAGATATCAGGCGCCTAGACTCATAATAAAACCTCAAATTTTAACCGCGACCTCGGTGTGAGAATTCTCTTGAGCGATGAGTACAAAGAGAAATGGCCCGAAATGCGAATGAAGCATTTGGAATTAATCCAAAATGCTATCACTCGTATGGGCGCAAATAGTTCGAATTTGAAAAGTTATTGCATGGCTATGGTTGCTGCAGTTATTGGATTGGCGGCAGCTGTCTCTAAGGAGCAAATTTTGATCTACACGCTGCCTGTAGTGATTGCGTTTGCCCTCCTTGATGGAAATTATTTATGTTTAGAGCGCGGCTTTATCAATCAATACAACGAAATCAGAAGAAAAAACATAGATCGACAGCCGGACTTCATTATTCTCCCCAGAAATGAATCGTTAGCAAGAGCCTATTTTAGTTGGTCAATTATCGGATTTTATGGGGCAATCATCACGGTAATGGGATTGGTTTATTTTGCCATGCCAGAGATCGTGGAAGCATCATGAGCACCCTGCTAGGGTGTGCGCCTGTAAATAAAAGACGTGTTTTCTTCTCGTTTCACTACCAGAACGATATCTTTAGGGCCAATCAAGTGAGGCAATCTTGGCGTTATAGGCATGATGAGACTAGGAAATCTGAAGGTTTTTTCGACGGAAGTTTGTGGGAGAAAAGCAAAAGAACAAGCGATGACTCTCTAAAAGAATTGATTAGATCTGGCATTGAGGGCACGTCGGTTACATGTGTGCTGGTGGGCTCGGAGACTTATCTCAGACGATGGGTGCGTTACGAAATCGCTCGAAGCATCGTAAAAGGCAATGGATTGTTGACCGTTAAAATAAACAATTTGTCGAATCAGCATCGTCAAACCTCTTTAGAGGGGCCTAATCCTCTCGATTTTATAGGTGTTTATCGAGACGACAGAGGAAATATACGATTGGCTGAAATTAAGAACCAAGCTCAATGGCACGAATATTCCGATTATACCTACGCCGTAAAGCTACCTGTCACTTGGCGTCAGCCAACGTACAATTCAGTCATTGAACTGAGCAGCTATGCGCAATCTTATTGCTATATTCAGGACGGCGGGACAGAGAATTTTGCGGCATGGGTCCGACAAGCGGCGGCTAATGTTGGAAGATAAAAGACATCATAAGAAAAAAAGAAATCAAAAATAGCTAAATGATAGTCACATGAAATATATATGCTAGCCTGATGAGATTAGCATCTTATAATTTCTTTTTGTCTCGAGCCGCCTGTACACTGTCTGGTATCTTTTTAAGGCCCGACAATGCATTGCCAAGCTTGATCCAACAATCCACCTGACGTTGTTAACGGGCTGACGAGTGGAAGCCCGGGCATGACGATTATGCGTTGGGTGGCGAGGATGACATGGTCGGCGAGCGGCAGATGAGCGGGCACCGTCTCAGACGTCGCTATTGCCAGTGAGGACTTTGCCCCGGAGGGTTTGGACGTCTCGGTCAAACCTGGTGGCATATCGTCGCCACAGGCGTAAACGGTCCCAGTCCATGCGGTGGTCGCAGCACCTAGAGGAGTTTTCGGTGGAGGACGTTCAATAGGCTGATCATCACGCATTGGCTGATGCGGTTGCGGGCGAAGGGAGCTTGATGTCGGTGGTATCGAAGCTCGACACTTGGTCTTCTTGTCCGGGTGCAGGACCTTCCTCTGCGGCGAGCGCGTTGTCGGCGCCGGAGGCTTTTCGGACATTTGACGCCACGACCATGGCCGCCTCGGCACTGGTCGCTGAACCACCACACGCCCCTCCATGGGAAAGCAAGTCCACCGACCGCCGGTGGCGGTTAGTTGGCGTACCAGTTTTCGACCCAGAGTGCGCTGGAATATTGGTGGCCGGTGGGGGTGATGCCTTTCAGCCATTTGGGCCAGATATGGGCGTCGGCGCGGAAGTAGAGGGGGATGGCGGGGAGGTCGGTCGCGTAGATTTCCTGCACCTGTTCCCACATCGGCCGGCGTTTTTCCTTGTCGAGTTCGCGCTCGAGGTCATCGAGGAGCTGGTCGAGTTCGGGATTGACGTAGCCGGTATAGTTCTGGCCGGACCAGCCATTGTCGGCGGAGGGGATTTCTTCCGAGTGCAGCGTGGTGCGCGGTACGTTTTCCGGTGAGGAGATCCAGGCGAACATGGCAAGGCCGGTGAATTTGCGCTTGTTGGTCGTCTCGCCAAAGAAGACGCGCGCCGGCTCGTTCTTGATGGTAACCTCGATGCCGAGCTGCTTCCACGAGCTCTGCAGCACCTGCTGTACCAATTCGCGGGTGCGATTGCCGGCGGTGGTCATCAGTTCGATGGCAAGCGGCTCGCCATCGGCATTGTGGCGGATGCCGTCACGCATGTCGGTCCAGCCTGCCTCATCGAGAAGGACGGCGGCCGCGTCGACATCATATTGATATTTGGTCACGCCCTCGAAGAAGACCCAGTCCAGCGGATTGACGCTGGTGTGGGCGACCGGCTGGCGACCTTCGAACAGCTGCTGATTGATTGCTTCGCGATCGACCCCCTGGATCAGCGCCCGGCGCACGCGCACGTCGGCGAGGATCGGGTTGTCGAGATTGACGTCCAGATGCTCGTAAATGAGGCCGGGCTTGTAGACGATCTGGTAGTCGTCGCCATGGCGCTTTTCGAAGGCAATCGCCTGATCGATGGTGATGCCGGCGGGCTCGCCCGCGATCATGTCGATGCTGCCGGAAAGGAGGTTGGCTTCGAGTGCTGCGGTGTTCTCGATTGCTTTGATGATGATCTTCTTGAACTTGGGCGGCTCGCCCCACCAGGTCTCGTTGGGCTCCAACACGACATAAGCACCGGACGAGGTCTCGGTGATCTTGTAGGGGCCGAAATAGAGGCCTTCCGTCGTGGTCGCGGTGTCGTAGAGGGTGCGGTTGCGATAGGTCGCCGGGTCCTGCTCGAAGATCTCCCGTTCGAGATGGGCGGGCAGGAGGCGGAAATCGTTGATGGCGTTATAATTGAAGGTGACGCGGTCGACGTGGAGGGTGAAGGTCTTGTCGTCGATCACGTCGATCGCGGTGACGCGGCGATAGCCTTCCGCACTGGTGACACCGCCCTGCGGATGCAGGCCGAATTCCTGGGTGAAGAGGACATCGTCGGTGGTGACCGGTGTGCCGTCGCCCCAGGTGGCGTCTTCGCGGATTGTATAGGTGAGCGCGATGCCGTCGGAGCCGTCGTCCTGCTTTTCGATTACCGCTTTGCCGTTTTCGAGCGTCGGCAATTCGGTGCAGAGCATGCAGATCAGGTCCCAATTCTCGTCATAGGTGGTGAATGGCCGTCTGGTCATGGCGAGCACGTAGGTCTTGGCGGCCATGGCGTCGATCGTCGGGTGGAAGTTGGCGGGATATTGGGTGATGCCGATCACCAGCTCGTCTTTCGCAGCCTGAGCCGGGACCGGCTGGGCGAGGGTGAGCGCCATAACCGCCGTGAAAAGCCATTTCGCCCAATCGAACCGCATGATCGCCTCCGAAACGTCAACAGGATTGATGCATAGATAGAGCAGAGGCGGCAGGAAAACCAAGGGGTGCCGCGAGAAAAGCCCATTCATCGACATGCCGACCAAACGGACCCTGGGCGAAGCTGGCTGACCTCGAAATGTCAATTTGAAGATGAACAATTCAATGCGGTTTCAATTAAATCTAGGATTGAATTCCTGCGGCTTTTGCGCTTATTAGGACTGGCCCATTTGATCGGAGGGATTTGATGCCGGAGAATGCTGCGGCTGAAGGCGGTTTTGGCCAGGATGCACCTGATCGTTCCAGGGACACGGACAACGATCGCGGCGGTGCGAGAGAAGACAAGGAATCGAGGGCGGAAAAGGCGGAGTCCTTCGATCGTGCCATGGACAACGCCAACAGACCCGACCGGGCACCCGCCGGTCCTTCGGAGACCGCAGACGCTTCTGACGACGATGACGACCATCGCGATACGACCGACAGTTCCGACGATCGGACGGATCGTGCGGCAGGGCCGCCAGGCGTCGGCGCGCCGCCGAGTTCGACCTCAGCTGCGAGCGATCACGCCAACGAGTTCAGTGGCCTCGGTCCATCCGGCGGGCCGATCGACAACACGCTTTCCGGTGACGACAGTCGCAACAGCCATCGCGGCTACGGGCCGGATGACAGCCTCGCCGGTGGCATCGACGATAATGTCAATGCGGAGCTGACGGCAGCGCGCGAGAATCATCCGGCGAACGAGTTCAGTGGGCTTGGTCCGTCTGGCGGACCGGTCGATGACAGGCTTGCCGGCGACATCGATCAGGATGTGAATGCGGGGCTGAAGGACCAGCAGGCAGCGAGACAGACGGACGCGGCGGATCTCGTCGGTCCTGCCGGACAGGCTGCGGCCGGATTGCAGGGCGGGCTTGAGGCGTATCGTGATTATGTCGACCGTGGATCGCGCCATGCTGCGGCCAATACGCTTACCAACGGCAATGCTGCAAACCTTCCGGGTCGCGCGGATCTCAGCCGGACAATCACCGATCCGCGCATGACCGCGAGCAAAGCGTTGGACGTGACACCCTACGGACCCAATGCACAGTCCACTCAACAGTTGAGCACCGGAGCCCAGGCGGCGTCCAAAGTCGGCACCTATGCCAACCGGGTGGGACTAGGCGTGCAGCCGGCGGCCGGCGCGATCCAGGGCTATGTCAACACGCCTGAAAATGCGAGCTGGACCGAACGGGCGACGAACACGGTCGTCGGCGCCGTCAAGGAATTTGACGACACCGCCGTCAGCTATGGTGCCGGCTTGGGTGCAGGTACACTGACGGTGGCTGGTTCGGCCTTCACCGGACCTGCCGCTCCCGTCGTCGCCGGTAGTGCGCCGGCTGTGGGTGTCGGCGCGGCGATCTATGCAGGCGAACAATGGAACAACGGCGCGGCCGACCGACTCTATGATGGGTTGGTCGACGACTATGTCCGACCGGGTCTCGAATTCACGTTCGAAACGATCGACGATTATGTCGTCGATCCCATTTCCAACCTGTTCGGCGATGAAGGCGACGACGCGACAGGAGGGAATTAGGCCGGATTGCCGATCAAGCGATCAGGTTTCGGTTGTTCCATGATCATCCGCTGATCCACTCCTGGATCATCCGAAGAATGGGCACGGCCGCAGCCCCGGCTATGGCCGCTTTGTGAACGCCGGTCAGGTCATGGGGCTGTTCGTCGCCGACATCGATTCGATGCCGATTGTGATAGCCGTAAAGCGTCATCGGGATGGTCAGCAGGCCCGAAGCGAAGAGGCCGACAAAGGCCCAGCAAAGATATTCCTCCCATGAGCCTTCCGCGCCTTTTCTTAGTGCCGTATCAGCGAAGAACCAGATCAGCGGCGGACTGATGGCGAGGACGATGTAGAAGGTGCGCACGTCGCTCTTCGACATGAGCGCCCCTTTGCGCGCCACCGTCATGAAGGTCTTTCTCAAATAATTGAGCACGGCGTCACGATCATCTTTCTTCGAAATTCAGTCTGGCTTCACCGTCTCAGCGACATCCTTCCGGCATCACCCCACGCGCCCCTTATAGAGTTCGCCGATCATCTCGTCATATTCACGGTAGATCGC
Source organism: Pseudomonadota bacterium (assembly GCA_039028235.1). GTDB lineage: Bacteria > Pseudomonadota > Alphaproteobacteria > Geminicoccales > Geminicoccaceae > JANQPX01. The sequence continues at coordinate 6,142 of JBCCIN010000077.1, read as the reverse complement.
CTGACGCTTGAGCTTGAGCGTCGGGGTCATCATACCGTTTTCGATGGAGAAGGGTTCCGACATGATCTTGAAGCGGCGGATGCGTTCGATCGGCGACAGGCGGTTGTTGACCCGCTTCATCGCCGATCCGATCACCTCCTGGAAGTCGCTGTCCTCGGCCAGTTCGGCGATGTCGTGGCTCTTGCCTTCGACCTTGGCATAGGCGGTGACGAATTCCTGGTCGGGGACGATCAGGGCGACAAGGTGGGGGCGTTTGTCGCCGTAGACCAGGACCTGGCCGATCTCGGGCTCGAGGGCGGCGATGCCTTCGACCCGCTGGGGCGAGACGTTGTCGCCGCCTGAATTGACGATCAGGTCGCGTTTTCGATCGGTAATCTGGATGAAGCCCTCATCATCAATGATGCCGACGTCGCCGGTATAGAGCCAGCCGTCGATCAGGGCGCGGTCGGTGCTCTCCTGGTCCTGCCAATAGCCTTTCATCACCGCGTCGCCGCGTACCAGGATTTCGCCGTCGTCGCCGAAGCGCACCTCGATGCCTGGGAGCGGCGGGCCGACGGTCTTGAGCTTAACCTTGCCCGGTCGGTTGACGCTGATCACCGGCGAGCATTCGGTCTGGCCGTAGCCCTGGAAGAGCGGCAGGCCGAGGGCGGTGAAGAACAGACCGACATCGTAGTTCAGGGGCGCGCCACCCGAGACCAGCGCCTTCATCCGGCCGCCGAACCGCTCCCGGACTTTTTCTCGAACCAGCCGGTCGAGCAGCGGGTTCAGCAGTCGATCTACGAAGGAGAGTGACCGTGGGTCCTCGTAGGCTCTGGAGCCGATGTCGACGGCCTTGGCGAAGAGCTTGGGCTTGAGGCCGCTCTGGCGGCTGATGCCGTTCAGGATACGCTGGCGCATGACCTCGTAGAGGCGGGGCACGCAGGCCATGATGGTCGGGCGGGCCTCGGTAAGGTTGGTGGTGAGCGTCTCGATGCCTTCGGCGTAGTAGATCTGCGCGCCGATGACGATCGGTAGGAACTGGCCGGCGGTGTGCTCGTAGGCATGGGAGAGGGGGAGGAACGAAAGGAAGACGTCGTCACCAAGGCCGAGTTCCTCCAGAACGTGGTAGGCGCTCGCGACGTTCGCGGTAACGTTGCCGTGGGAGAGCATCACGCCCTTGGGTTTGCCGCCCGTGCCCGAGGTGTAGATCAGGCAGGCAAGGTCGTCGGCGGCAAGCGTCGCTGCCGGGTCCTCAGCGAAGTCAGCGCTCTCGTCACCGAGGGCGAGTGCCTCGCCCCAGCCGATCGCCTCGAGGCCGGCGCCGGTGCCCAGGGTCATGTCGTCGATGGTGAGGAGGAGCTTGACGCTCTTGGCTTTGGTGATCGCCGGCAGCAAGGCTTTCGACAGCTTCTTGCCGGAGACCACGACCATCGAAGCACCGCTGTCGGTCAAGAGGTGAAGATGGTCGTCGGTGGTATTGGTGGTGTAGGCCGGCACGGTGACGCCGCCTGCGCGCAGTATCGCGAGATCGGTAATCGCCCATTCCGGACGATTCTCGCTGACCAGGAGCACGCGATCGCCGGGCTTTAGACCTTTTGCCCTGAATGCGCGCGAAAGCCTATGAATCTGATCGCGAACCTTCGTCCAGGACCAGGGCTGATACGTGCCGTCGACTTTGCCCCAGAGAAAGGGCTGCTCGCCGCCTTTCGCCGCTGATCTCTCGAAAAGGTCGACCAGATTGCGACCAAAATCCGGTGCTGCCATGTCGTCTCCCACCTCTCACCCGATCCGCAGCCCGGCCTCGACCGTATAGAGGTCAACCGAACTGCAAAGTGCGCTTTTCTCCTTAAACGCCTTGATTGCAATGTGATAGTGCTTTGCGCCTGGATTGGCCAGCTTGGCTTCTTATATCAGCTGCAAGCGCAGTGCGATCTTACCCGGAGGACATTCATGATCCCGACCCGCCAGCATGCCGAACAACTGAACGCCGATGCGGGCGGAGGCGAGCTTCCGGTCTGGGATCTCTCCGATCTCTACAGCGCGATGGACGACCCCGCGATCGATGCTGACCTCAAGGCCGCCGACAGCGGCGCCGGCAAGTTGATCGCTGATGGGCAAGGCAAGCTTACGGACATGGATGGGGCGGCACTTGTCGCGTTCATCGCCGAGTACGAAAAGATCCATGACAAGCTCGGCAGGGTCTTCAGCTACGCCTCGCTCCTCCACGCGGCCAAATCCGACGATCCGGAAATCAGCCGCTTCTACCAAACGGTGCAAGAGCGGATCAATGATATCAGCACGAAGCTGCTGTTCATTACGCTTGAGATCAACCGCATCGACGACGAGGTGCTGGAGGCCAAGGTCAAGAGCGACGAAGGGCTTGCCCACTACCGTCCCTGGCTTAGGGATGTTCGGAGCTCTCGGCCCTACCAGCTCGATGATGAGATCGAGCGGGTGCTCCATGAAAAATCGATCACCGGGCGCGCCGCCTGGAACCGCCTCTTTGACGAGACTATGGCGCGCATGCGCTTTCCGCTGGATGGCCCGGACGGTGTCGAAGAGCTGACATCGGCTCAGGTCTTCGACATCCTGTCAGACAAGGATCGGGCAAAACGCGAGGCGGCGGCGCGGACGATTTCGGCGACCCTTGAGGGCCAGGTCAACCTTTTCGCCCTGATCACCAACACGCTCGCCAAGGACAAGCAGATCGAGGATGGCTGGCGCAAGTTCGAGCGGCCGATCTCATCCCGCAATCTCGCCAATCATGTCGAGGATGAGGTGGTGGACGCGCTGATCTCGGCGACCAAATCAGCCTATCCGCGTCTGGCGCATCGGTACTACCAGTACAAGGCTGATTGGATGGGGCTCGACCGGCTGGAATACTGGGACCGCAACGCGCCGCTTCCTGAAGACAGCGACAAGCGCGTCGCCTGGGATGATGCCAAAGTGATCGTCCTAGACGCCTACCGAGGCTTCTCGCCGAAGCTTGCGGATATCGTCGACCGGTTCTTCACTGATCGCTGGATTGACGCCCCGCCGCGTCCCGGAAAACGTGATGGCGCGTTTTGCCATTCGACAGTGCCCAGCGTTCATCCCTATGTGCTGATGAACTATCAGGGCCGGCCGCGCGATGTGATGACGCTTGCCCACGAACTCGGCCACGGCGTCCACCAGGTGCTCGCGGGGAAACAAGGCCCCCTCATGGCGAGCACCCCGCTGACGTTAGCGGAGACCGCGTCGGTCTTTGGGGAGCAGCTGACCTTTCAGTCGGTGCTGAAGGCGGAGAGCGATCCGATGCAGCGGCGCCTCTTGCTCGCCAGCAAGATCGAAGATGCGCTCAACACGGTGGTTCGGCAGATCGCCTTCGTCGACTTCGAGCGCCGGGTGCATGACGCACGCCAGAAAGCGGAGCTGACCCCTGATGAGCTCGGTGACATCTGGATGAGCGTGCAGACCGAGAGCCTCGGTCCCGCCTTCCACTTCGAGGATGGCTACCGGGTCTTCTGGAGCTACATCCCCCACTTCATCCATGTGCCCTTTTACGTGTACGCCTATGCCTTTGGCGATTGCCTGGTGAACGCGCTCTATGCCGTCTACCAGGCGGAGCCCGAGGGCTTCCAGGAACGCTATCACGAACTGCTGGCAGCAGGCGGCACACTCCGGCACAAGGAACTGCTCGCCCCATTCGGTCTCGATGCCACCGATCCTGACTTCTGGAGCAAGGGACTTGGCGTGGTCGAAGGTCTGATCGATCGGCTGGAGCAGGAAGCGGGCTGACTCTCATCATCGAGGTGTTGAACGCATGAGCGACGCACCGCGCGGGCGGTCGGATCGCATTGGCGACCGAGGGGAAAATACGCTGACCGGAAGAGTGCGCCGTTATGCGCAGGTCGGCGGGACCATGAGCGGGCTGGCTGCGCGCCTTGCCGGCTCGCAATTTCTCGGCATGAAGATCGACAAGGGCCAGCATGCGGAAGAGCTGAAGCAGGCGCTCGGCGGCCTGAAGGGTCCGCTGATGAAGGTGGCGCAGCTGCTGGCGACCATCCCCGACGCTCTGCCGCGGGAATATGCGGCGGAGCTCGCCCAGCTCCAGTCCGAGGCCCCGCCCATGGGAAGGCCGTTCGTGCGGCGGCGCATGGCTTCGGAATTAGGACCGGAATGGAAGGGCGAGTTCGACAGCTTCGAGCTGGATGCGGCGCATGCGGCGTCGTTGGGCCAGGTGCACCGAGCCACGTCGAAAGAGGGCCAGGCGCTCGCTTGTAAATTGCAATATCCGGGGATCGAGAGCGCGGTGGAGGCGGATCTCACCCAGCTTCGCCTGATCTTTTCGCTCTATCGGCGCTACGACCCGTCGATCAATCCGGAGCGCATCTATGAGGAGCTGGCCGAACGTTTGCGCGAAGAGCTGGACTACAGGCGCGAAGCTCGGCACATGGCGCTCTACCGGCGCATGCTGAAGAACGAAAAGGCGATCCACGTGCCTGACGTGTTGGCCGACCTCTCGACCGACCGCCTGCTTACCATGAGCTGGCTTGAGGGCAAGAAGCTGACGACATTCGCCGACGCCCCGCAAGAGGTGCGCGACACGCTTGCTTACAACATGTTCCGCGCTTGGTATGTGCCGTTCTACGACTATGCCGTGATCCACGGCGATCCCCATCTCGGCAACTATGCGGCGCGTGAGGACCAGGGGATCAATCTCCTCGACTTCGGCTGCATTCGCGTCTTCCCACCGACGCTGGTGCAGGGTGTGATCGATCTCTACCACGCCCTTCAGGATGGTGACCGGGATCTTGCCGTGCACGCCTATGAGACCTGGGGCTTCAGCGATCTCAGGAACGAAGTGATCGATACGCTGAACATCTGGGCCGCGTTCATTTATGCGCCGTTGATGGAGGACAAGCCGAGGCTGATCGAGGAGACCAACTCAGGCGCCTATGGGCGCGAGGTCGCCGAAAACGTCCATGGCAAGCTTCGTGACATCGGCGGCGTCACGCCGCCTCGAGAGTTCGTCCTGATGGACCGTGCTGCGATCGGCCTCGGCTCGGTCTTCATGCATCTCGGTGCCAAGATCAACTGGCACCGCCTGTTCATGGAGCTGATCGACGGCTTCGACGTGAAGAAGCTCGAAAAGCGGCAGACAAAAGCGCTCGATGCCGAAGGTCTGCAGCCGGCCGGCTGATCCATTGCGTGGCGTGAAAAATTTATCGTTGAAAGAAAACATGTTAGCCAATTGAATCGACTTTGACGCTAATCAGGCGTTTACCAATTGGGATCGAGGTGGATATGATGCGCCAAGTTTTTTTACATCGTCCACGTGTGATCCGATGGAAGCATTCATGGCAATCAACGACTACGGAGAGACCATTAATCTGATCGAGCGACTGCATCGGCGTTTTCTTGACGTGTTGCGGGCTGAGCTTGAGCGGATTGGGATCGGCGATATCAACAATGTGCAGGGACTGCTGCTGGCGAATATCGGCGAGGAGGAGGTCAGCGTCGGTGATCTGGTCAGCCGCGGTTACTATCTGGGCTCGAATGTCACCTACAATCTGAAGCGCCTGGTTGAATCGGGTTATGTGCTGCAGGAACGCTCCGAACGTGATCGCCGCGTCGTCCGTATTCGCCTGTCCGACAAAGGGCGGGATCTTTGTCGCCACATCAACATCATGCTCAGCGAGCAAAGCTTGGCCTTGAGCGAAAACCCGAAGCTTCGTCCGCTGGGCGATCTCAATGCGCAGCTTCGCGATCTTGAGATGTTCTGGACGTCGGAGCTCACGGCGCCAAAGGGTGCCAGGCCGAGCTCAGCATTCGGTAATCTTCCCGAGCAGCGCCTCGCGGCTGGCGCCGGTCACTGACGGCAGGCTGGTCGGCCTGCGATCGACTCGATCGGAGGCGAGGATCGCAAAGGCGATCGCTTCTTTGGCATCCACCGGCAGGCCGAAACTGTCGCTCGCGCCGACCGCGATATTGCCGAACCCTTCTTTCAGCCCGGCCATCAGTGCCGGATTGCGGCTGCCACCGCCACTGACGATCACCTGCGTGACTGGGGTGGTGGGCGCGACGAAGCGCCGATAGGCATCGGTGATGCCGAATACGGTGAAGGCGGCGAGTGTCGCCATCAAGCCCGAGACGTCGGCCTCACGCTTCAGATCGGTTCCGG
>JBCCIN010000076.1:0-15063 GCA_039028235.1 Pseudomonadota bacterium | reverse complement strand
AGCGCCGCGTCCGGCGGCGGTTGGCCGGTCGCCGCGCTCAGCTGCTCCAGCGCCATGGCGAGAACGGCCTCGATCGCGCCGACCAGACCACCAGGCTGCCCCGTGAACGCGAAGAAGGCAAAGGCGAGAACCAGAACCGCCATCACCGCAAGCTGTGCCAAAATCAGCCCTGGTGGATACCAGATGATGCCTGCCTCCGGCTCCTGGCGGGAGAGCAAGGCCTGACGTACCACCCAGACGGCAGGCAAAGCGAAGGCGATTGCGAAGATCAAGGCTGCCAATGGACCGGCGATGAACCCGCTCACCAAAACCGCTGAAAACGCCGCGACCAGAGCAGCCGCCAAACCCAAGGTGAGGCCGACCAGCATCAACGGCAGCTGTACGAAGTAGCTCAGGAGCACCAGCGCGAAGGAACCGAGAAGCGGTGCCAGTCCCAGAGCGCCACTGATGATGCCGGCAATAACGGCGAGGGCGAGCGCTTGGGACATGAGCGGTCACGACCGATTTCTTTGAGTGGCGCTGACGTCAGCTCACGACGAACGGCAACAGGGCCAGAAGCCTCGCACGCTTGATAGCCTGAGCGAGAGCCCGCTGCTCTTTCGCCGTCACCGCGGTGATGCGTCTCGGCACGATCTTGCCGCGCTCGGAGACGAACCGCTGCAGGAGCTTGACATCCTTGTAGTCGATCTTGGCGGCGTCATCGCCCGAGAACGGGCTCGACTTTCTGCGCCGAAAGAAAGGCCGACGGATGGTGATGTTCGGCGGCTCGGTTCCGGCGCCCGGACGGGGAGGACGCCCACCAAAATCGCCACGGTCGCCGCCAGCACTGGTTTGGGTCTGTTCACTCATAAGGCTTCACTTCTTTCCCATCGATCGGCGTGGGTGGACCCACGCACGCGAGCTATTCGGCCTTGGCGCCTTCGCTGGCCTTGTCGGCGGAGCGGTCCGCACGATCGCCGCGATCCCGATCACCATGATGCCGTCTTGGCCCGTCGTCGCGACGTCCGCGATCCTCGCGGCTCGACCGGACCTGCATGAGGATCGACGGCCCGTCGTCCAGCTGGTCGACGCGAACCGTCAGATAGCGGATGATGTCATCGGAGAGCTCTTCCTGCCGCTCCAGTTCTTTGACGAGATCGCCCGGACCCTTGAAGTTCAGGTGAAGGTAATGACCTTTCCTGTTCTTCTTGACACGGTAAGCGAGATTGCGAAGGCCCCAATACTCATTCTTGGTGACCTCGCCGCCCTGCTCACCAATCACACCGGCATAGGTCTCCGCCAACGCCTGCGCCTGCTGCGGCGAGAGGTCCTGGCGCGCAATAATGGTATGTTCGTAACACCGCGTGGCGGTCACTATAAGGCTCCTTAACCTGTCAGGATGCAGCCACGACAAAAGCGGGACCGTGCACACGGCACCGGCCCGCCAAAGGCAGCACTCCAGCGTGTTTGGACCCGAAGGCCCTGACTGGCGCGGCACTATACAAGAATTTCTGCCGCGAGCAAGCCTGGATTGTTAGGTGATGCGGCCTGGATCGAACAGAGGGACGGGCCAGCTTGACAGGGGATCGCCGACCGCTAGACGTAAATCCACTGTCGGGCGCGCAATCCCGGCTTTTCATAAGGGCGTGTCAGGCCATGAACACAGCATTTCTCTTTCCCGGACAGGGCTCGCAGACCGTCGGCATGGGACGGTCGCTCTACGATGCCGAACCCGTCGCGCGCGCCGTCTTTGACGAGGTCGACGAAGCGCTTGGAGAGGCGCTCTCCAAGGTGATTTTCGAGGGACCGGAGGAAACACTTCGTCTTACCGAGAATGCCCAGCCTGCCCTGATGACCACATCGCTTGCCGCCGTGCGCGCCCTTGAAGCCAGGCAGGGAAAGCCGCTCGCCGATCAGAGCGTCTTCGCAGCCGGTCACTCGCTTGGCGAGTATTCGGCGCTGGCAGCGGCGGGCGCACTTTCCATTGGCGATGCCGCGCAACTCTTGCGCCTTCGCGGCCGCTCGATGCAGACGGCCGTGCCGGTCGGCGAAGGGGCCATGGCTGCCGTCCTCGGTCTCGAACTCGAGGATGTCGAGGCAGTCGCTGCTGAAGCCGCAGGAGACCAGGTATGCGACGTCGCCAACGACAATGCGCCGGGCCAGGTGGTTGTGAGCGGTCATAAGGCGGCGGTCGAACGTGCGGTCGAGATCGCCAAGGGCAAAGGAGCGAAACGCAGCCTTCTTTTACCTGTGAGCGCGCCCTTTCATTGCCGACTGATGGCGCCGGCAGCTGATACGGTCGGCGCTGCGCTGAAAGACATCGATTTTGCGGAACCGTCACTGCCGGTGGTGACCAATGTCTCTGCAGCGCCGGAGAGTGATCCGGACATTCTCAGGGCGGCATTGGTCGAGCAGGTGACAGCGCGGGTGCGCTGGCGGGAGAGCGTGCTGACCCTGGCGGAACGCGGCGTCCACAGGCTGGTCGAGGTCGGTGCCGGCAAGGTGCTGACCGGCCTTGCGAAGCGAATCGATCGCAACCTTGCCGCAAGCGCTCTTGGCTCGGTCGAGGATCTGGACGCTCATCTCGCCTAGCCGCAAGGCGTGCTGCTTTTTCGCGGAGGGCGACGCCTTCAAATGGCGCCCTGCCGATCTTTCTGAGTTGGAGAAATGCCGATGTTCGATCTTGCAGACAAAAGGGCTCTCGTCACCGGCGCCTCCGGCGGTATCGGCGGCGCAATCGCCCGGCAGCTTCACGCGCAGGGCGCCCATGTGATCCTGAGCGGGCGTCGTCAGGAGGCACTCGACGCGCTGGCCAGCGAATTGGGTGACCGAACCACCACGCTCGCAGCGGACCTCGGCGAGAAGGATGGCGTCGATCAGCTGCTGGCGGCAATTGGAAGCGATGGCGTTGACATTCTCGTCAACAACGCCGGGCTCACCCGCGACAACCTTGCCATGCGCATGAAGGATGACGATTGGCAGACGGTGCTCGACGTCAATCTTTCCGCCGGCTTTCGCCTGATCCGTGGCCTGCTTCGCGGCATGATGAAAAAGCGCTTCGGCCGGGTCATCAACATCACCTCGATCGTCGCCGTCACCGGCAATCCCGGTCAGGCGAATTACGCCGCCGCCAAAGCCGGCATGATCGGCATGGCCAAAGCACTGGCCGCCGAAGTTGCAAGCCGAGGCATTACGGTGAACTGCATCGCCCCTGGATTCATCGAGACCGCGATGACCGATGCACTAGGCGACGATCAACGGGAGCGCCTGCTCGGCCAGATCCCCGCCGGCCACCTCGGGCAGAGCGAGGATATCGCCGCCGCCGCCGGCTATCTTGCGAGCCCAGAGGCCGCCTACGTCACCGGACAGACACTTCATGTCAATGGCGGCATGGCCATGATTTGACGTAGCCCGAGCGGCCAAGCTTGTGATGGTAGCTGAACGTTCCTAAATGAAAATGTCAGTTCGGTGCAAAAGCTGGTCAACGCTGGCGGGATCGTGCTAGTAGCCACGGCGTGTTTGGGCTTTTTGTCCGAGCGCGTCGGCCATGGGGCCGGGAATAGACATCTTTGGCCCGATTAATCGAGGAAGCTCCCCTATGAGTGAAACTGCTGACCGCGTCAAAAAGATTGTCGTCGAACATCTCGGTGTGGACGAAGGCAAAGTCAACGAGAATGCCAGTTTCGTCGACGATCTCGGCGCAGACAGCCTGGATACCGTCGAGTTGGTGATGGCGTTCGAAGAGGAATTTGGCTGCGAGATTCCCGATGAGGCCGCAGAAAAGATCCTGACCATCAAAGACGCGATCACCTATATCGATCAGAACGCTCAAAGCGCCTGACCGCCGACGAGCGTGACCGAGCCGGCCGGCATGAACCGGCCGGTGAGCTTTCTGTCTGTGTTGGGCGCAAATAGGTTGCTGCATGTCGACAAGACGCGTTGTGATCACCGGTATCGGCCTCATCACGCCACTCGGAATGGGCGTCGACGTTAGCTGGCGGCGGCTTATCGCCGGCAGCAGCGGGCTGAAGATCATCGATCGCTTCAATGTCGATGATCTTCCCGCCAAGGTCGCCGGGCTGATCCCGCGGGATGGTGAAGGCGCCTTCAATCCTGACGATGTCATGTCGCCGAAAGACGCACGGCGGAACGATCCCTTCATTCTGTATGGCATCGCCGCAGCGGCGGAAGCGATCCAGGATTCCGGCTGGGAGCCCGAGGACGAGGAAGGCCGCGAGCGCACCGGCGTTCTGATCGGCTCCGGTATCGGTGGTCTCGGCACCATCGCTGATACCGCGGTCGATCTGGAAACGCGGGGGCCGAGACGGGTGAGCCCATTCTTCATCCCCGCATGCCTGATCAACCTGGTGAGCGGCCAGGTCTCGATCCGCTTCGGCTTCAAGGGTCCGAACCATTCGGTGGTCACCGCCTGCTCCACCGGCGCTCACGCCATCGGCGACGCATCTCGCCTGATCCAGCTCGGCGATGCCGATGTCATGGTCGCTGGTGGCGCCGAAGGTGCTGTCTGCCGGATAGGGATTGCCGGCTTTGCCGCGATGAAGGCGCTGTCTACCAGCTACAATGACGAGCCGCACCGTGCGTCCCGCCCGTGGGATAAAGGCCGGGATGGCTTTGTCATGGGCGAAGGGGCCGGTATCGTCGTACTGGAAGAATTGGAGCACGCACGCGCAAGGGGTGCGAAAATCTACGGTGAGGTCGTCGGCTACGGCCTGTCCGGCGACGCACATCACATCACTGCGCCTGCTCCGAATGGCGATGGCGGCTATCGCTCCATGAAGATGGCCCTGAACCGGGCTGGTCTCGAGCCTGGCGATGTCGACTATGTGAACGCCCATGGCACATCGACACCACTCGGCGACGAAATCGAACTCGGTGCGGTCAAGCGCCTCTTTGGTGATGCTGCCGGCCGGCTGTCGATGTCGTCGACCAAGTCGGCGATCGGTCACCTCCTCGGTGCTGCCGGCGGTGTTGAGGCGATTTTCGCTTTGCTGGCGATTCATCATCAGACCGTGCCACCGACCCTCAATCTCGACGATCCATCCGAGGGCTGCGATCTCGATCTTGTGCCGCATGAGGCGAAGCAGCGCGAAGTACGCACCGCCCTGTCCAACTCCTTTGGCTTCGGTGGCACGAATGCCACGCTGGTCATCGCCGGCCCGCCCGAGCACTGAGCCGGGCGAAGCGGGGGATGCGCCGGATTCTGCTTCTTCTCCTTGCCTTCGCGATCCTCGCGTCAGGCGCTAATTATGGCATATCAGTCTTCAACCGATATTTGGTTGATGGCGGCCCCAGTGCCAAAGAGACGATCGTCACCCTGCCACGCGGCGCCGGGCTGCAGACGATTGTCCACCGTCTCGACGAAGCCGGTGTCATCAGCCACCCCTGGTTGTTCCAGCTCGCCGTGCGCATCGGCGGCCATGACCGGGCGCTGAAGGCCGGCGAATATGCGTTCCCGGCCGAGGTCTCGCCGAGCCAGGTGATCGCGATCATCACCGAAGGCAAGACCGTGGCGAGGCGTGTCACCGTAATCGAAGGCCAGACCGTCGCCGAAGTTTTCCGCACGATCGATCAGGCCGAGGGGTTGAGCGGTGATCTTCCGGAGAAGCCCGCGGAAGGCACCCTTCTCCCCGAGACCTATCTCTATTCCAGAGGCGACAGCAAGGCCGGGCTGGTGAAGCGCATGCAAGATGCAATGGCAGAGGTTTTGAAGAACGCCTGGGCCGGACGTGCCGAAGGACTCCCCTTTGGCGCCCCTGAGGAAGCGCTGATTCTGGCCTCGATCGTCGACAAGGAAACCGGTGTCGCCGAGGAACGCGCCAAGGTCGCAGCGGTGTTCGTCAACCGCCTCCGAAAAGGCATGCGTCTTCAGTCCGATCCGACCATCATCTATGGCTTGACCGATGGCCAGGGTCCGCTCGACCGCGAGCTCACCCGCCAGGATTGGAAGCTCGATCATCCCTACAACACCTATCGCATCGAGGGGCTTACACCGGGGCCGATCGGCAATCCAGGCCGCCGTTCGATCGAAGCGGTGATGAATCCGGACCAGCACGACTATCTCTATTTCGTCGCCGACGGCACCGGCGGTCACGCCTTCGCGCGCACGCTCGACGAGCACAACGACAACGTCGCGCGCTGGCGGCGAATCAAGGCGGGCAAGGAGCCGATCCCGCGAAAGCCCTCCCCGCCCCGGCCCGAGGGTCTCGGCGAGACCGCGCCTTCCCCTGCCCCTACTCCTTCCCCTGAAAGCGCTGCAGCACCGGATCGACCCAAGCCGGAGGCAGCGCTGCGACCAGGCGGACAATCCAGTAGAGCCGAAGCGGAAAGGCGATCCTGGCTGCCCGCCGGTCTAGCCCACGCCGGATGATCAGCGCCGCCCGTTCCGGCGTCATCAGGAACGGCATGGGGAACTCGTTGACGTCAGTCATCGGTGTCTTCACGAAGCCCGGGCAGATCACCGAAACGGCAACCCCGTCCTTCATCAGCTTGCCGCGCAGCCCCTCGCCATAGAGGCGCACCGCCGCCTTGGTCGCGGTGTAGCCGGGCGCGGTCGGTGTCCCACGAAAGGCGGCGAGCGAGCTCATGATCGCGATATGGCCGCGGCCACGGGCGGTCATGCGCGGCATAACTGGTTCGACGGTGTTGAGAACGCCGTCGACATTGACCTGGAAAAGCGTTCGCAGCGGGTCCGGGTCATCGGCAGAGCGCCCGGAAACGCCCGCATTCGCGATGATCAGATCGAGCGGCGTCGTCTGATCCACGCGTTCGATCCAGGCAGCCATTGCCTGTCGATCGGTGACATCAAGCACCTGGACGTCGACCTCAGCCCCCGCTTTCGTGCAGTCGACGGCGACCGCATCAAGGCGCCCCCGGTCTCGTCCCTGGAGGAACACCCGGCGACCGGCGGCCGCATAGTTCAGCGCCATGGCCTTGCCTATGCCGGAACTGGCCCCGGTGATCAGAACGGCTTTTGGGTCTTGGGATTGGCGCATCGCAACCGTTACGCTATCAAAACGGCGCCGGCCGACGCGATCGGCGGCGATGCTAAGTCCTAGCCCTTTATCCAGCCGAGGTCACCCGATGTCGCCGTCTGCATCGATCGAAGCCCCGATCGCCGCTCCTATCAACGTCAAGCGCCGCGGGCTCATGCTGGTGCTGTCCTCGCCGTCAGGTGCCGGCAAGAGCACGATCGCGCGCCATCTTCTCGAGGTCGAACCTGAACTGACGCTCTCCGTGTCGGTCACGACCCGGCCGAAACGCCCGAGCGAAGTGGACGGGGTCCATTATCATTTCATCGAACGAGAGCACTATGACCGGATGGTCGAGAACGGCGAGCTTTTGGAACATGCCGAGGTCTACAGCCACGGCTACGGCACGCCGGCCGCAGCGGTCGAGGGCGCCCTCGACGCGGGCCAGGACGTTCTGTTCGACATCGACTGGCAAGGCGCACAGCAGCTTCGCCAGCAGGTGTCCCAGGACATTGTCACCATGTTCATCCTGCCGCCATCGACCGAGGAGCTGGCGCGCCGCCTAAAAAAACGCGCCGAGGACACCGACGAGGTGGTCGCCCGCCGCCTCGCCCAGATCGCCGCCGACGTTACCCACTGGGCGGAATACGACTATGTCATGATCAACCACGATCTCGAGAAGAGCGTTGCAGCGGCACGCTCGGTACTGGTGGCGGAAAGGTTAAAGCGCCGTCGTCAGGTCGGGCTCGCCGACTTTGTCAGCCAGTTCCGTGAAGCGCCTCTGGCTTAGATCAGGCATCGCGGCCATGCACAGTGCGGTGACCTGCTCGTTTACTGCGAAGACCCCAGAGCCGGCACAAGCCTCACAAGCGCAAGCCGATCATGTCGGCGACATGTCGACCGCTTTCATCAAGATCTTGGACGCGTGATACAGGTCATCCTGCTGCTTCTCGCAAATCTTGCGCCATTTCAGCCCGCGAAAGAGGTTGTCCCGCAATCGATGGACGATGATCAGCAGCGCTTTGACGAGTTCGGGTGTCTCATCGTTGAGCTTCACCAACGCATGACGAACGAGCGCCTTATGCGTCTCATCGCGAAATGCCAGGGTCTCGAACAGGTCGTTAGTTGATGTGCGATCCGCATCGATGAACTGATCGCGAAAATAGGTCAAGTGGGGAATGAAGGGTGCGGTCAGAAGCCTTCTGTCCTCGACTTCCGCGACTTTGGCGACATCGTCGACATAGTTGATCATGGCTTCCGCCCGGCTATCTCCGAAGAGCGCCTGGCTCTCGAAAATCGACCAAAGCAGAGCGAACTCTCTGATCGCCGTTCTGTCGTCTCGATCGAGACCAGCGTAACCGATTTGATGCTGGTTCATCCATTGCTCGCCAAATCTGGGAGACTTTAAAGCGATCGCGATGGCACCCACTCCGATGGCTTGGTCAGTCGTCTCTCATAGCAGGATGGTGCTTAAGAAATCGTGAGTGCCGCCGGATCCTTTGTCGGACCAACGCAGTAGCCATCAGACGGTGCCGGCAATCAGCCTGTCTCGCTCTTGGACGAAACGCAGGTCACCCGGTCGGATGGATCCAGCTCTCGACGGGGGCGACACCCGCATCGACCGTCACCCGCCCATCCACAATCCTCGCCCTGCCGGACGCCATCAGCTCCAATGCCAGCGGGTAGGCCTGGTGCTCGACCTCAAGAACGCGGGCAGCGAGCGTTTCCTCCGTGTCGTCCCCGAGAACGGGAACCACGCCCTGGACCAAAATAGGACCGTCGTCGAGCTCCGGGCGGACGAAATGGACGGTGCAGCCATGAACACGGACGCCGGCTTCGAGCGCGCGGGCGTGGGTATCGAGGCCCTTGAAGGCGGGCAGCAGCGACGGGTGAATGTTAAGCAGACGATCCTGCCAGCGCTCGACGAACCAGGGTGTGAGCACGCGCATGAAGCCAGCGAGACAAACAAGTTCGACGCCGGCCTCCTTCAGCTTCCGGTCCAGTTCCCGCTCGAAGGCCTCGCGCTCGCCGAACGCTTTATGATCGATCACCAGGTTGGGAATGCCCGCCTCATCGGCGATGCCAAGCCCGCCAGCCCCTGGCCGATTGGTGACCACCAGTGCGATCTCATAGTGAGCGTCTGGCCGCTGGCCAGCGATGAGGGCTTTCAGATTGGAACCGCGCCCCGAGATCAGGACGGCAACGGAAGTCCGGGATGTGCCGAGGTCCAGGTCAACCATGGCATAGGCTATGCCCCGGTGATTTCGACGCAGGGCGGGCCGTCGCCTTGCACGAGGCTACCGAGGCGGTAGACGGTCTCCCCCTTGGCCTTGAGCGCGTCGGTGACGGCGCGGACGTCCGCTTCGGCAACGATCGCCACCATGCCGATGCCGCAATTGAAGGTGCGAAGGAGGCTTTCCGGCGTCATGCCGGCGGCTTCGTAGAGCCAGCGAAAAACGGAAGGTGCCTGCCAAGCGCGTGCGTCGATCTTGGCCATCATACCTTCAGGCAGCACCCGCGGCAGATTGTCCACCAGACCACCGCCGGTAATATGGGCGAGCGCCTTGATGCGTCCTTCCCTGACGATGTCCTTCAGGCTCTGAACGTAAATGCGGGTCGGCGTCAGCAGGGCATCCGCCAGGATCTGGCTCTCGTCGAACGGTGCCGGGTCGGAAAGCGCCAGGCGCCGGTCCCGAAGAACCTTGTTCACCAGGGAAAAGCCGTTGGCGTGGATGCCCGACGATGCGAGCCCGAGGAGCGTGTCACCGATCTCCAAATCGTTCCGCGGGAGCATTTTGTCGCGGCTGGCCGCTCCGACCGCAAAGCCAGCGAGATCGAAATCGCCCGGCTTGTAATGTCCGGGCATTTCCGCCGTCTCACCACCGATCAGCGCACAGCCTGCCTCCAGGCAACCTTCAGCAATGCCGGCGATCACGTCCTTCGCGGCCAACGGATCGAGCTTCGAGCTCGCGAAATAGTCGAGAAAGAAGAGAGGCTCGGCACCCTGCACCAGGAGGTCGTTCACGCACATCGCCACGAGATCGATACCCGCGGTTTTGTGCTGATCCGCCTTGGCGATGAGCTGAAGCTTGGTGCCGACACCATCGGTCGCCGCGACCAGAACCGGATCCTCGATACCGGCCTCTTTCAGATCGAACAGCCCGCCGAAACCGCCGAGCGCACCGCCAGCACCTGGGCGCGCGGTCGAACGCGCCAGCGGGGCAATCGCCTTGACGAATTCATTGCCGGCATCAATGTCGACGCCGGCCTCGCGATAGCGGTCGGCGGCCATCTGCCGCGCGGTGGTGAGGGTCATGGCTGAAGGCCCGTCATCGTGAGCTTGAGACTTGTATCCTGCGCGCCCAAATGGTTGAGTGTCGACACCTTAGGCGATCTGGACCGCTTTGCAATGCTTCAATCCAAACGCTTTCTGGTGGCTATAATTTCTCTCGTTTTGGTTTCGCTGAACGGCGAACGCACAGCCGCGCAGACAGCTGATCTCTACACCGTTTCCGGCATTGCTGTCGACGCCACGGCGGAGAATGCGGTGGCGGCGCGCAGCCAGGCGCACAAACGAGGGCAGCGCGAAGGGTTGCGGAAGCTGCTTCGGCGGCTGGTGCCGGCAAGCGAACACAGTCGTCTTCCGGATGCGAGCCTGACGCCGGAGAACTTCGTCCAGAATTTCGAGATCGAGAACGAACAGCTCTCCAGCACCCGCTATCTCGCGCGCATGACGATCGCCTTCGATCCCAAGCGCATCAAGGATCTGCTGCAAGCCGAGCGCCTGCCGTTCTCTGAAAAAGTGTCGCCATCGGTGCTGGTTCTGCCGCTGTTCAAGGGTCCGGAAGGCACCTTTCTCTGGCCGGAAGGCAATCCCTGGTGGTCCGCTTTCGCCAGATCACTCGAGGCGGAACGACCGCTTCGTCTGGTCATGCCGCTGGGCGATCTCCAGGACGTCGGGACGATGACAGTCGAACAGGCGGAAAATGGCGATCAGCTGGCGCTGCAGCGCCTGGCAAGCCGCTATGGAGCCAAAGAAGGCATCATCGCCAGTGTCGAGCAGCTCTCCGGGCCAGGCGCCGATCCGGTGTCGATCCGGCTGGGGGCGAAGCGGGTCGGCAATGTCAACCGGAGCGGTCAGCCCTTTACGCTCGAAGGGGAACCGGGGGAGCCTCTGGATAGCGTTCTGGAAAATGCCGTGGCCCGCCTGCAGGACAGCCTGGACGAGCAATGGAAGAGCCGGCACATCTTGCGTTTGGACACCGGCGGCCTCATTTTCGTTGATATCCCAATTGACAGCCTCGCCGGTTGGGTGAACATCAACCGGGATCTGGAGAATCTGCCGGTCGTCAGTCAGGTCGAAATCACGGCGTTTGCTCAGACCCTGGTCAAAGCCCAGATTTACTATGTGGGCGACGAGATTGGTTTCGAGCGGGCTCTTGACGGGCTTGGTCTGACGTTGTCGCGGGAGGAGGAGTCATGGCTCTTGCTGCCAACGGCGGCAAATCCAAGGATCGACGAGCCGGTGAACGGGAACTCGACTTCGTTCTGACCGACGTTTCGCCCTATAACCTTGCCAATCTGATCACGCTTGGCCGGCTCCTGATGGTGCCGCCGCTCATGTGGCTTATCGTCAGCGACAATGTCTGGGCCGCCTTCTGGCTATTTGTCGCCGCCGGTGTCTCCGATGCCCTCGACGGCTATATCGCCAAGACCTTCAACCAGCACACCAATGTCGGCGCCATCCTCGACCCACTCGCCGATAAGGCACTTCTCGATGGGGTGTACATCGCGCTCGCCCTGTCCGGCCATCTGCCGATGTGGCTGGCCGCCCTTGTGGTGGCCAGGGACGTGCTGATCGTGCTCGGTGTCATTCTGATCAGACGTCGGGATCCCGTGTTTCGCGTACGTCCGCTCAAGACCGGAAAGGCCAATACCTTCATGCAGATCGTCCTCGCCGCCATGGCGCTCGGCGTCTGGGGGGGCGTTGCCGATGTCAGCCATCTCATGGTGCCTATGATCT
The DNA here is from genome assembly GCA_039028235.1 of Pseudomonadota bacterium. GTDB lineage: Bacteria > Pseudomonadota > Alphaproteobacteria > Geminicoccales > Geminicoccaceae > JANQPX01. The sequence goes on along the minus strand of JBCCIN010000076.1, from coordinate 3,072 downwards.
GGATGGTTGCTGCCATGACCCTGATTTCCGGCGGGAGCTATGTGGTCCAGGCCATGCGCAATGCCGACCTGGAGAAGGCGGCTTGACCTTCCACTGGCGCGAGACGCTCAGACTGGCTCTCCTGATCCTGGTGCCGATCGCGCTGATGCTGGCCGGCATGGTTCTCCTGAAGGAAATCCTGCTGCCTTTCCTGGTCGGCATGGCCGCAGCTTATGTGCTCGATCCGGTCGCGGATCGCCTGGAACGCCTTCGTTTCAGCCGGCTCGCCGCGACATCACTGATTACCGGCACCGTGTTCCTGATCCTGACGATCGTCGTGTTCCTCCTCGGACCGGCGCTCGGCGCCCAGGCCGCGGACCTGGCAAGCAAGCTTCCCGCCTATGTCGAACAGTTGCGTGACCGGCTGCTGCCGCTGCTCTTGGGGCTGATCGAGCGATTCGGCCCGGCAAACGAATTCTCCCCGGAAAGTCTGATCAGCGGGCAGGCGAGCCAGGCGATCGGCGTGGTGATGCGCTCGGTCACCAGCCTTCTGCAGTCCGGCGTCGCCCTCCTCAACCTGATCGCTCTCCTGTTCGTCACCCCGATCGTGACCTTCTACATGCTGCGCGACTGGGATCGCATGGTGACGCAGATAAGAGATCTGGTGCCGTCGAGAAACCGCGCGTCAGCCGACCGGCTCGGCCGCGAGATCGACGAGGTTCTGGCCGGCTTTCTTCGCGGTCAGGGTCTGGTCTGCAGCTTTCTCGCCGTTTTCTACGCCGTCGGTCTCGAACTGATCGGCCTGAACTACGGGCTGATCATCGGCCTGCTCACCGGCTTCTTCTCCTTCGTGCCCTTCATCGGCATGGCGCTCGGCCTTGTGGCCGGCATCTCCGTCGCCGCCTTTCAGTTTCAGGACATCTGGCTGGTTCTGGCCGTCGCCGCGATTTTCGGAGCGGGCCAGTTTATCGAAGGCAATCTGATCAGCCCGCGCCTTGTCGGAAGCCGCATCCACCTTCACCCGGTCTGGATGATTTTTTCCGTGCTTGCCGGCACCGCCTTGTTCGGCATTCTAGGCACGCTGCTCGCAGTACCCTTTGCGGCTGTCCTCGGCGTCCTCATCCGATTCGGTCTAGAGCGCTACCGGCAAAGCGCCCTTTTCGACCGGGATGACGACGAGCTCGATGGCGATCCGCCGACCAGCCTTGCCGAAGCCCGGGACGAGGCCCCGAACGAGACCGACCAGGCCAAGAAGACCGGAACGCTGGCATGACGTCACCCGGTCAGCTGCCGCTTGCCTTCGGTCATGATCCGGCGTCCGGCGTCGAAGACTTCATGCCGGCCGAGAGCAATCGGGATGCCCTCGCCTGGATCGAACGCTGGCCGGACTGGCCCGCCCCTGCCCTCATCCTCCACGGCCCGAAGGGAGCCGGCAAAACCCACCTCGCCCACATCTGGGTCGCAAGGTGCCGCGGCCTCGACTTGGGGCCTGAGCTTGGGGATGTGCTCGAACTGGACGCCAGCAGGTGCTACCTGCTCGATCCGGCGGAGCCGGTCGGTGACGAGGTGGCGCTCCTGCAGCTCTATAATCGCCTGCGCGAAGACGGCGGACATATGCTGTTGACGGCAAAAACCCCCGTGTCCCGGTGGGACATCCGCCTCCCAGACCTGCGTTCCCGCCTGGCCGCGGCACCCTCGGTGGCGATCGGCCCGCCGGACGACCCGCTCCTCGCCGCCCTCTTCCTCAAGCTGTTCGACGATCGCCAGCTCAAGGTGCCGGAGCCAGTCATCCGCTACCTTCTCACCCACATGGAGCGATCCTTTGCCGAAGCCCATCGGCTGGTCGACGCGCTCGACCACTTGTCGCTGGAGCGCCAAAGGCCGATAACCATCCCGCTGGCACGCTTGGCCCTGCCGGGAACTGGCTCTTCGGAAGACGAAGCCTAGGCACGAAATCACCTGACACAGGGAGTCACAAAAAAATGGATCTGGGGATTGCGGGCAAGAAAGCGCTGATCTGCGCGGCGAGCAAGGGCCTCGGCCGCGGCTGCGCCATGTCGCTCGCTAAGAACGGCGTCGACGTCACCATCACCGCGCGCACCGAAAGCGCCCTCGAAGCGACCGCCAAGGACATCCGCGACGAAACCGGTGCCAACGTGGCGATCGTTGCCGGCGACATTACGACAGACTCCGGTCGGAAAGCTGCGCTCGCCGCCTGCCCGGACATGGACATCCTGGTCAACAACGCCGGCGGCCCGCCGCCCGGTAACTTTCGGGACTGGACTCCCGAGGACTGGCAGTCCGCTGTGAACGCCAACATGATCACGCCGATCGAGCTGATCAAAGCGGTGGTCGACGACATGATGGGCCGGAAATTCGGCCGCATCGTCAACATCACGTCCTCTTCGGTGAAGGCACCGATCTCGATCCTCGGCCTCTCGAACGGCGCGCGCTCGGGTCTCACCGGCTTTGTCGCCGGCATCGCGCGGGAAACGGTCGAGCACAATGTCACCATCAACAGCATCCTGCCCGGACGCTTCGATACCGACCGGCTGCGCTCCGGCTTCGCCTTCCAGTCGCAGAAAACCGGACGCGCGGAAGAGGATCTGGCCAACGATGCGATGAGCGTCATCCCGGCCAAGCGCTTCGGTCATCCCGATGAATTCGGCGAGCTCTGTGCCTTCATCTGCAGTGCCCAGGCGAGCTATATCACCGGAAAGAATTTTCTGATCGATGGCGGAGCCTATCCGGGCACCTATTAGGAGGCAGAACGCCATCTTTACAGCGCGAAGCGGCACGGCCATAAGGCGCGCATGAAGGTTCACCGCACCTATTCCGGCCTGCCGGCGGCCGCACATGGCTCGGTTGTCGCAATCGGCAATTTCGACGGCGTGCATCGCGGCCACAAGGCACTGATCGAGGCAGCGCGTGGTCAGGCGGCAGCACTCGCAACACCACTCGGTATCGTCACCTTCGAGCCGCATCCGCTGCAGCTTCTGCGTCCGGAGATCGCGCCGAAGAGGCTCACGCCCTTTCGGGTCAAGACGAAGCTATTGAAGGGGCTTGGAGTCGATCGGCAGTTCGCCCTGCTGT
>JBCCIN010000075.1:0-15104 GCA_039028235.1 Pseudomonadota bacterium | reverse complement strand
CGCGATCGCGATCATCACGCGCTGGTTCATGCCGCCGGACATCTGGTGGGGGAAGGCAGACAGGCGCTGTTCGGGCGATGGGATACCTACCAAGTCAAGCAATTCGATCGCCCGCCTGCGGTGGTCGCCGCGGGAACCGCCGAGATGGGTCTTGATACCCTCGGTGAGCTGAAAGCCGACGGTGAAGCAGGGATTGAGCGAGGTCATCGGTTCCTGGAAGATCATCGCCAGGTCCTTGCCGACCAGGCGTCTTCGGGCACCGGCGGACAGCCCGAGAAGGTTCTGGCCGTCAAAGGTCATGCGGTCGGCTGTGATCCTGGCGGTCCAGGGCAGAAGGCCCATCAGCGCCAGCATCGAGACGCTCTTACCAGATCCGCTCTCGCCAACGATCGCCAGCACCTCGCCGGCAACGACCGTCAGGCTGACGCCGTCCACAGCCTTGAAGGGGCCGTGCATCGTGGAGAACTCGACGGTCAGGTTCTGGATGTCGAGGAGCGCCATCTCTTCTACTCGCCTGCGCCGACGACTGGAGGGCCGCCTGCGTAAGCGTCGGTCACCGTCGGCAAAGTCGATGAGGTGGTCATACCACTAGGACCGCTTCAGCTTAGGATCGAGGGCATCGCGCAGGCCGTCGCCCATGATGTTGAGGGCGAGCACGGTGATCAGGATGGCGAGGCCGGGGAAGGTCACCACCCACCAGGCGCGAAGGACGAATTCCCGCGCATCCGCCAGCATCGTGCCCCATTCCGGCGCTGGCGGCTGGGCGCCAAGTCCCAGGAAGCCGAGGGCGGCGGCGTCGAGAATAGCGTTGGAAAAGGCGAGGCTCGCCTGGACGATCAGCGGGGCGAGGCAATTGGGCAGCACCGTCAGAAACATCAGGCGCGGCAGCCCTGCTCCGGTCACACGACTAGCGGTCACATAGTCCTTCGACGTTTCGGTGATCACGGACGCGCGGGTGAGGCGGGTGAACTGCGGAAGATAGGTGACGGCGATCGCGATGACCGCGTTGAACAGGCCTGGGCCGAGGATGGCGACGATGACGATCGCAAGCAGCAGGCTCGGCACGGCGAGCAGGATATCCATCGCCCGCATGATCATGCTCTCGGTCCAGCCGCGCGCGAAACCGGCGACGAGGCCGAGCGCAATGCCGGAGGTGAGGGCAAGCGTCACCACGATCAGCGCGATAAAGAGCGAATAGCGCGCACCGTGGATGATTCGCGAGAGAATGTCCCGGCCGACCGCGTCGGTGCCCAGGACGAAGGTCCAGGAGCCACCTTCCTGCCAGGCCGGCGGCTTCAGGAAATGGTCGCGATATTGCTGTGCTGGATCATGGGGGGCGACGATATCCGCTAACAGAGCAGCGATCAGGACGATGACGATGACCGCAAGCCCGACGACGGCGCCTTTGTTCTCGCTGAAGTAATGCCAGAACTCGCCAAAGGGGCCGGGCGGTGTCGCAGCCGCGACCTGGTCGACCTGGACGGGTTTTGTCTCGGTCGCCATGGTCAGTGCCTGTGCCGGATGCGCGGGTTGATCAGGCCGTACAGGATGTCGACGGTGAAATTCACCAGCATGACGATGGTGGCGATGAGGAGAATGCCGCCCTGCACCGAGGGGTAGTCTCGCCTGGCTACCGAATCGATCAGCCATTTGCCTATGCCCGGCCAGGAGAAGATGGTTTCGGTCAGGATAGCGCCGCTGAACGCCGTGCTCGCGGAAAGACCGATTACGGTGATCACCGGGATCATGGCGTTCCTGAGCGCGTGCATGCCGACCACCCGTTTCGGGCTCAGCCCCTTGGCGCGGGCCGTGCGGATATAATCCTCGCCCAGGACTTCGAGCATCGCGGAGCGCGTCTGGCGGGCAATCACCGCGAGCGGGATGGTGCCGAGCACGATGGTCGGCAGGATCAGGTGCCTGACAGCCGACGTGAACGCGCCGTCCTGGCCGGAGAGCAGGCTGTCGATCAGCATGAAACCTGTAACAGACGGGAAGAAATAGAGAAGGTCGATGCGGCCCGAGACCGGCGTCCATTGGAGAATGCCGGAGAACAGGATGATCAACAGCAGGCCCCACCAGAAGATCGGCATGGAAAAGCCGGTGAGCGAAGTGCCCATGAGAACGTGATCGAAGGCCGAGCCGCGATTGACGCCTGCGACGATGCCGGCGGGGATGCCGAAGATGATGGCGAACAAGAGGCCGCAAAGACCAAGTTCGAGGGTCGCCGGAAAGAGCGTCAGGAACTCGTCGAGCACCGGCTTTCTCGTTACCAGCGAATTGCCGAGGTCACCCTGAAGCACATTGCCGAGAAAGGAGAGATATTGAATCGGGAGGGGCTTGTCGAAACCGAAGCGCTCACGCAGTTCGGCATGACGCTCCTCGCTGATACCACGTTCGCCCACCAGGAGATCGATCGGATCGCCCGGCACCAGACGGATTAGGGCAAAAGCGACGATCGTAACCCCGATGAAGGTCGGGATCAGGATGCCGAGGCGAGCGAGGACGAACCTTACCATGGCGCTGCGAGCGCCGGCGTAGACTTAGGCCTGGTGCGGGTTGCAGCCACACCAGGCCCGTATTGCCCAGGCCGGCTAGGCCTTATCCTTCGATATCGACACCATAAAAGATGTGACCGCCGAAGGGGTCGATCTTGAAGCCGGTGACCTCTTTTCTGACCGGCTTGAACACGACGGAGTGCGCGATGGTGACCCAAGGCGCTTCCTCCTTGAAGATCACCTGGGCCTCTTCATACAGCCTGGTGCGCTCGGCCTGATCGCTCACCTGCTTGGCCTCGAGCAGCAGGCTGTCGAACGGCTCATGGCACCAGCGCGCCCGGTTGGTGCCGTCATCAGCGGCCGCGCAGCCGAGCAGCACGTGGAGGAAGTTGTCCGGATCGCCATTGTCCCCGGTCCAGCCGAGCAGCAGGGTCTGGTGCTCACCGGCCTTGGAGCGTTCCAGATACTCGCCCCATTCGAAGCTGACGATCTCGGCTTCGACGCCGATCGCCGCCCAGTCCGCCTGGATCAGCTCGGCCATGCGCCTGGCGTTCGGGTTGTAGGGCCGCTGCACCGGCATCGCCCAGATATCGGTTTTGAGGTCGGTGACGCCGGCCTCGTCCAGCATCGCCTTAGCCTTCTCGGGATCGTAGGGAAAATCTTCGATCGCATCGTTATAGGACCAGATCGTCGGCGGGATCGGATTTTTGGCTGCGGAGCCCGCACCCTGAAACACGCCGTCCAGGATCGCTTCCTTGTTCACGGCCATGTTCAACGCCTGGCGCACCATCTTGTTGTCGAAGGGTGGCTTTTCGACGTTGAAGGCGAGGTAGCCGACATTCAGACCTTCCTGCTCCATCAGCTCGACATCGGGGTGATCGGCGATCGCCTGGACGTCGGCGGGATTGGGATAGGGCATGATGTGGCATTCGCCCGCCTGCACTTTTTGCCAGCGAACCGAGGCATCAGGCGTGATCGCGAACACCAGATTGTCAATCGGCGCCTTGCCGGCCCAGTAGTCCGGATGCGCGGCGTAACGGATCACGGCGTCCTTCTGATAAGCGACCAGTTGGAAGGGGCCAGTGCCCACGGGGGAGAGATCCACGTCTTCCGGCGTGCCCGCAGCGCTCATGGCCTCGGCATATTCGGCTGAAAGGATCGAGGCGAAGTCCATGCCGAGATTGGCGATGAAGGGCGCTTCCGGCTTGTTGAGCACGAACTTCACGGTCATGTCGTCAACCTTCTCGACTGATGCGATCAGGTTGGGCATGTCCATGCCTTGGAAATACTCGTACGTGCCGCCGGAAACGGTGTGAAAGGGGTGTTCCGCATCGCGCTGGCGCTCGAAGCTCCAGACGACGTCGTCGGCATTCATGTCGCGGGTCGGGGTGAAGCCTTCGGTGGTGTGGAACGTGACACCTGGGCGCAGCTTGAACGTGTATTCAAGACCGTCGTCCGAGACCTCCCAGCTTTCGGCGAGCGCCGGAACCAGCGTCGTCGTGCCGCGCTCGAACTCAACCAGCCGGTTGTAGATGTTCTTCGACGACGCATCGAATGTGGTGCCTGCCGTGTAGAGGGATGGATTGAATCCTTCGGGGCTGCCTTCGGAGCAGTAGACCAGGGTCTTAGCCTGAACCGTGGTGGACAAGAGGGCGGCAGCGGCAAGGGCGATGCCGCCGGCGGCGTAGCGCTTGGTCATGTCGAGTACTCCCTGCCGCGTCTCGCGGCCCAATTTTCGGCGAGCGTAGCGACTTTTTGTGAACTGCTGATACTACGCAAGACAGGGTGTCGGCTTGTCAATCGCAAAGTCCTGAGACTGTTGGTGGAAATCGGATCCGGCCGTCTTCACGAGAGTGCTCACGCAACTGTGTCCTGACTACGCGCAAAAGGTGACCGAGATCACAGTTTTTGAACGCTGTTCAGCCTATGTTAGTAGATGCCAAGGCCGAGAACCGATCGATGGCGAGACGAAGGGCCCGGTTCTTACGAAGAAATAACAACCGCCGATGCCGGGGAACGGCATCGAAGGCAGGAAACGAGCGTCGCATTCGATCGGCTGGTCGCCGGCATCAAGTCCTTGCGCCGGAGCCAGCCTGTTCCTTTTCCTTCACCTTTTCCTTCAATTGCCTCGGGAGCAATATCACCAGGCATCACGCCGTACGGCGGCTTGCCATAGCAGATCTCGGATGCTGTTGCCGATTTGCTGCTTAAGGTTAACCAAAAATTTACCAGCGGAGATTAGCGTTCAGTCCGGACCGCGTGTGCCTTGACGGCGATGTGATGTGGGCTTAAGCCAGCGCCTTTTCGTGCATCGGCCAATCGGTTTCGAATGGTCCGGCGGTCGTTGGAAGACACTCTGGCGAGATGCGAGCGATGATTGACGGTGAGCAAGACATGAAGACGGCGGAGCAGGAACTGCGATCGGGTCTGCCCGGCCTCGGCAGCCGTCCAAAACGTCACCCTGCTTGGGGCGACGAAGGACAAAGCCTTTCTGTCGACGCCCAAACATCGAATGACGCCTGGCGACGCCGATCGATCACGGACAGCCATCGTCCGGACGGGGTGTCGGCACCACAATAAGTCAGGTGGCTTGTCGTCGAGCGTTGCGCCTCGGGGCGCCAAGCCGTCAGAAGGAAGATTCATGAAAAAACTGGTGTTGATACGTCACGGGCAGAGCCTCTGGAACAAGGCCAATCTCTTTACAGGCTGGAAAGACGTCGACCTGACCGACAAGGGCGTGGAGGAAGCCAGGGACGCCGGCCAGCGCCTGAAGGCGGCCGGTTTCGATTTCGACGTCTGCCACACTTCGGTTCTCACGCGTGCGATCAAGACCCTGCATCTGGTGCTCGACGAAATGGATCGGCTCTGGCTTCCGGTCCACAAGCACTGGCGCCTGAATGAGCGTCACTACGGGGCGCTTCAAGGCCTGAACAAGGCCGAAACCGCCGAGAAGTATGGTGACGAACAGGTGCATATCTGGCGGCGCAGCTACGACACACCGCCGCCGGCGCTGGAGCCCGGGGACGAGCGCCATCCTGGCGCCGATCGCCGCTATGCCGACCTCGATCCTTCGGACATTCCGAGTGCCGAATGCCTGAAGGATACGGTGGAACGGGTTCTGCCTTATTGGCAGGAGACGATCGCGCCCGCCATCGCCGATGGCCAGCGGGTGATCATCGCCGCCCACGGCAACAGCCTGCGTGGCCTGGTCAAATATCTTGATGGCATTGGCGATGACGAGATCCTTAAGCTGGAGATTCCAACCGGTGTTCCCTGGGTGTACGAACTTGCCGACGATCTCACGCCGATCAGGCGCTACGCGCTCGAGGACTGACGCTTCTGATATCTGAACTCGAGTGCTTCGTAGGGATGGCCTACGCAGCCGCGTGCAGGCGGTTCGCGATAATCAGTCATGGCATTATGCCGCCGGTTTCGTATGGTTGATCCAGTCGCGAGCGGGTTGAGTTGTGGCCCGATCGCCGGAGAGGGCCATGGCCGGACGAAAGCCACTCGATCGAGACAGGATTTCAGCCAACGCGCTGGACACGGCTGAGGGCATTATTGCCGAGCGTGGTCTCGGCGCGCTGAACGCGCGTGAACTTGCCCAGGGCGCCGGCATTGCCGTCGGCACGCTCTATAACGTCTATGGCAGCCTCGATCGGCTGATTCAGCGACTGAACGCTAGAACGCTGGATCGGCTTTGCGATCGGCTCGAGGCCGAAGCCGCCAAGGCGAGCGGCCCCGAAGAGCAGATGGCAGCGATGGCTCGGGCCTATATCGACTTCGCCAATGAGCAGCCTCTTGTCTGGCGTGCCGTGTTCGACCATCAGCCCGCCGGTGAAAGCGAACGAGCGGACTGGTACTCGTCGAGCATCGAGCGTATCGCGACACTCGCCATCACGATCCTGAGCCCGATCTTTCCGCTGGAACAGCGACGCTTGGCGCGGAGGGTCGCCACCATCATCTGGTCCGGCGTTCACGGCATTTGTGCTCTTTCCCAGGGCGGCAACCTCCGGCATGTCACCCATGCCAACCCCAAGCGTCTTGCCGAAGATCTGGTGCGTGGCTATCTGGCCGGTGTCGATCAAAACCACACGACATCGACCGTAAAGCGATAATTATGAACAACGTTCATTTTTTGATTGACATCCATAAGCTTTTTCTTAAATATTAAATGAACATAGTTCATTAATGGAAGCGCCAATGTCGAAATCCAACCCAGCGCCGCGGGACGACTCCGCGCGGGCGAAAGAATGGTCTCAGCCCGGCCAAGGCGATGACATTCGTATGAGCGGCAAAAAAGCCGATGGCAGCATGGCGGTCGATACAGCTTCGGATCCGCATCCGGGCTGGCTTCGAAACTGGCGCAGCCTGCGTGCGGGCTTCGACGGTGGTGACGCCTTGTCATCCTGGAGCGAGAAAGCGCGGGAGTTACAAAACAGGATAGCCCATACGCCGGCCCACACACTCGAGGGGCTGCAGGCTCAGGCAGAGCTCATTTCCGAACTGGCCTGGAATGACGTGGTCGCGTCGACGGCCCGTGAACTGCTGAAGGGTATCAAAAGGCTGCGGCGTTCCGGTTTGCATCCGTCTTGATGCGACCGTGGACGTTGCGCACGTCAGCCCCTAGCGAGCCCCGATGCCACCAAGTGCAATACGCACTGTTTGAATCAAAGTGACCAGATCCAAGAACAGCGAGTGATTCTTGACGTAATAGAGGTCGAATTCGAGCTTCTCCCGGGCGTCCTCGATCGAGGCGCCGTAGGGATAGTTGATCTGAGCCCAGCCGGTGATGCCCGGGCGGATCGAATGACGTTTCGGATAGAGCGGCAGGATTGAGGCGAGTTCCTTCGTGAATTCGGGCCGCTCCGGGCGCGGTCCGATCATGCTCATGTCGCCCTTCAGCACATTGAAGAGCTGCGGCAGTTCGTCGAGCCGGCTCCGGCGCAGAAAATGCCCGAAGCGCGTAATCCGATCATCGTCGCTGAGGGCCCAGCGCGCCTTGCCGTCAGCTTCCGCATCAACTCGCATACTGCGAAATTTGTAGATGTCGAAAACGCGACCTTCCAAGCCGACACGCTTTTGCCGATAGAGCAAAGGTCCGGGGCTATCCATTTTCACCAGGAGAGCGATGAAAGGCAAAAGGGGCAGGACGGCTGTCAGGATCATGGTGCTGTAGACAAGATCGGTGACTCGTTTGGCGAGGCTTCGAAGCCATCCGCGGCGAAAGCCGGGGGCGAAGATGAGCCAATCCGAGTCCATCAGATCCAGCTTCACTCGCCCGGTAATGCGCTCGGCGAACGAGGCGCTATCGGTCACCGCTACACCACCCATGCGGCAGTGGATTAAGTCCTGCTCCGGCAGGCCGGTGCCGCTTTCGTCGAGGGCGATGACGATCTCGTCGATGCGGCGATCCTGCACATAGGCGGCGAGATCGGATGGCATGCCAAGGATGCGCTGCGCCGGCAGGAGACTGGTACTGGCAGAAGGAGCACCCAAGCCCCCGAGTTGAACGAAGCCATCGACGTTCGGCCCCTGGAAGCCATGATCGAGAGCCCGCCAGAGTGCTGCGGCTTTAGCGCCCGTGCCGAGAATCAGCGCCCGTGGTTTAATACGCGAGCGCAAGCCTGTGAGTTGTCGACCGATCAGTCGCGCGCCGAGGGCGATGAGGCAGGCGAGGCCGGCGCAGAACGCAATTTTGGCTGGCGAGGGCCAGTAACCTAGGAGGAGATACTGGCTCACGACGATAAGCAGTGAGCCGCATAGGGCGCTTGCGAAGAGGCGCCTCGCCATGACCTGAACGGAGCGCCAAGCCTCAAGGTGATAGCTGCCAAGCGCGATCAGGCAAAGGAGGAGCAGGCCGCTCGGCAGGAGGACGCTCTGGATCATGTCGCCGCTAGCCTGGCCGGTGCCGATCAAAAGGAACTTGCCGGAAAGCATGAAGACGAAGCAGAACAGGACCGCCTCGATCGCGGACAGGATCAAAGAGAGGCGATTGAAGTGGTAGCCCAGTATTGACATGAACCTTGCGGCCCTCGACGGTTTGTTTCTCCTATTCAGATATATCAAACCCATACTATACTTATTTAAAGTTGAAAAGCGAATTTCTATCCTCGCGATGTTAAATCTATAGTCTTTCAATTATAAGTCATTTAAAAAGACTTGATAACAAGACGTTAGATGCTTTTGCTGAAGTCGTTGTTCATCTTGGGCTTTGGCGGCGGTGAATTTAGGTAAATATTCATATCGGAAATGCCTTGGCGCTTGCAGTCCTGAGACGGACTGGCCAAGTTGCCGGACGGGCGGAGATCGTTTGGGAGGCGGCATGGACGCGGTGAAACGCAGCACGTTTTTCTGCATCGACGGGCACACCTGCGGCAATCCCGTGCGCATGGTGGCGGGCGGCGGGCCGCATTTGCACGGTGCGACTATGAGCGCACGGCGCCAGGATTTCATGACGCGTTTCGACTGGATCAGGACCGCGCTGATGTTCGAGCCGCGCGGTCATGACGTCATGTCCGGCTCGATCCTCTATCCGCCCTGCCGCGAGGACTGCGATCTCGGCGTGCTCTATATCGAGGTCTCGGGGTGCCTTCCGATGTGCGGCCACGGCACCATCGGCACGGTGACCTTCGCGCTCGAACAGGGCCTTGCCACCCCGAAGGAGGAAGGCGTCCTCAAGCTCGACACGCCGGCCGGTCTGGTCACCGCTCGCTACCAGCGAGAGAGGACACAAGAACGGCTCGTCGAAAAGGTGCGGATTACGAATGTGCCGAGTTATCTGGCGCGCGCCGAGGTCAGGGTGGATTGCCCGGAACTCGGCGAGCTGGTGGTCGACATCGCTTACGGCGGCAACTTTTATGCGATCATTGATCCGCAGGTGAACTATTCAGGGTTGGAAAATCTGAGTGCAGGCGATATTCAGCGCCTGAGTCCGGTGATCCGCGAGCGGCTGAACCGGGCGCTAGAGGTCGTGCATCCCGAGGACCCGACCATCAGCGGTGTCAGCCACATTCAGTGGACGGGGGCGCCGAACGATCCCAGGGCTCATGGGCGAAATGCCGTGCTCTACGGCGAAAAGGCGATCGACCGCAGCCCCTGCGGCACCGGCACCTCGGCGCGCATGGCGCAGCTGGCGGCGAAAGGAAAGCTGGTCGTGGGCGAAGATTTCGTCCATGAGAGCATCATTGGAAGTCTTTTCGAGGGGCGCGTCGAGCAGGCGGTTGAGGTCGGCGGAATGCCGGCGATCGTGCCGAGCGTCGCCGGATGGGCGAGGCAGACAGGTCTGAACACCATCTTCGTCGACGAGCGCGATCCCTATGCCCATGGCTTTCAGGTGACGTAGGCATGATGACAACGGAGGTTCTGGAAGGACAATGACCGACAACGACAAGAATGACGACAAGGGCGCGCTCGGTTTCATCGGCCTCGGTGCCATGGGTGCCGGCATGGCCGACAATCTGTTGAACGCAGGGTTGGAGGTGACCGGATTCGATCTGCGCGCCGAAGCTCTCGATCAGTTGAAAGCCAAGGGCGGCCGCCCCGCGTCGTCCCCGGCCGAGGCGGCTGATGGCGTCGATCTCCTTATCCTGATGGTGGTCAATGATGCGCAGGTCGAAGCGGTGCTGTTCGGCGAGGCAGGCGCGCTTGAAAGCCTGAAGCAGGGTGCTGTCGTGATGATGTGCAGCACGGTGCCGGCCGGCTTCACCCGGTCACTCGGCGCGCGTCTGAAGGAACGCGGCATCGAACTTCTGGACGCGCCGGTGAGTGGCGGCGCTGTCGGTGCCGAGACCGGCGGGCTGACCGTGATGGCCTCCGGTTCGGCGAAGGCGTTCGAAGCGGCCGAAGCGGCGCTGGACGCTGTTGCATCCCGGGTCTTCCATCTCGGTGACGAGGTCGGTATCGGTTCCTCGGTCAAGGCCGTCAACCAGCTGCTCGCCGGCGTGAACCTGGTGACCGCGGCCGAAGGCATGGCCTTCGGCGTTGCCCAGGGCGCTGATCCCGAGCAGCTCTTCGAGATCATCAAGGATGCGGCTGGCGGTTCCTGGATGTTCAACGATCGGGTGCCTCATATGCTTGAGGACGACTACACGCCGAAGAGTGCCGTGAGCATATGGAAAAAGGATCTGGGCCTGGTGCTGGATCAGGCCAAGGAGATGGGCATGCCGGCTCCGGTCACCGCGGCGGCGCATCAGGTTGTGATGATGGCGATGGCCAACGGCTACGGCGCCCTCGACGACGCCGCCTTCGTCAAGGTCTATGAGCGGTTTACGCGGGCTCCCATTGCCGGTGGTGAAAGGAACGAAGCTGCATGAATGATGGCCCCCTCGTCCCGATCTTCGATGGGCACAACGATGCCCTCCTTCGGCTTCGACGCCATGCGGACGAGGGGCCCGAAACCTTCATCGACGGCGGGCAACGCGGCCATCTCGATCTGCCCAAGGCGAAGGCGGGCGGCTTTGCCGGCGGCATGTTCGCCTGCTTCACCCCGTCGCCCAAGGAACCGAAGCAGAAGGTCGTGCGCACCAAAAGCGGCTATGAGGAGGGTTTCCCGCAAACGCCCGATATCGCCGAGGCCGAGCGCGTAACCTTCGGCCTTGCGGCGGATCTGTTTCGGATCGAGGCGCTTGCCGAAGGGCGCTTCAAGGTGGCGACGTCGGCAGCCGAGATCGAGCGATGCCTCAAGACCGGGACGGTCGCGGCCACCCTGCATATCGAGGGGGCGGAGGCGATCGATCCCGATCTGAACGCGCTCGAAGTGTTCTATCGCGCCGGCCTTCGCTCGATCGGTCCGGTGTGGAGCCGGCCGAACGCCTTCGGCTACGGCGTGCCGTTCCGATTTCCCAGCAGCCCCGATATCGGCCCCGGCCTCACCGACACCGGCAAGGCGCTGGTCAAGGCGTGCAACCGCCTTCGCATCCTGATCGATCTCTCGCATCTGAACGAGAAAGGCTTTTGGGACGTCCACAAGCTCTCCGATGCGCCGCTGGTGGCCACCCATTCCAACGCCCATCACCTCTGCCCGGTCTCGCGCAACCTGACCGACAAGCAACTCCACGCGATCCGCGAGAGCGACGGCCTCGTCGGCCTGAACTACGCCGTCTGCTTCCTGCGCGACGACGGCGAGAACAACGCGGACACGCCCTTCGAGACCATGCTCCACCATCTCGACTACCTGATCGAGCATCTCGGCGAGGACCGCGTCGGCCTCGGCTCGGACTTCGACGGCGCCATGATCCCGAAAGCGATCGGCACGGCAGCCGGCCTGCAGGATTTTGTCAGCGCGATGCGCGACCATGGCTATGACGAGGGGTTGGTGGAGAAGATCGCATGGCGGAATTGGATGCGGGTGTTGGAGAAGACTTGGCGGGAGTAGGAACGGGCTTGGTGCTGTAGGACGGGTCTATGACCTGTCAAACTAGTTGGTCGTTGAAAACTGGAAGCATAACTATTGGCGGAAGCAGCGTGATGTCAGATAGCCAATTCCGTTGATAACCTATATAATTATGTTAAAATTACGATAGGGCATTTGGATAAGTGCTGTGCTCTTCTGTCCAGAACTTAGCCTAGCCAAACGCCCCTAATTCGCGACGTTTCCCAATTTTTCCGTAGGAAGAGAACGGTTGGTTGAAACCGAAACCGGATGAGCTACGCAATCTGACATGCTGATCGTCTGGATTGTCGCTGAGATTGAACTATACGCAATCGAACCAACGCTAGGTTTTTGAACCCCGAGATAGGTAAAAAGACGTACATGCTAATACATTCTTACTTTGCATTGTTCGACAATGTGCGAGTTCAAATACCCAGCTGGATTCGGTCTCCCGCTGGATTGAGGAAAAACTTGCCAGTCAATCTGACTTTGATGAAATTCGATGAGTCCGCATCACAAATTGTGATATCTCCTATTGAAGAAAATTTTTGGCGTGATCTGTGGTTGCTCGAAATCAATTGCTTTGAAGCACCAAATATAGCAAATAGAATTGTTGGATTGCTTGACGAGCTAGATATAAGAATCATCTCCATGTCAAGCTGTAGAATCCATCATGGTTATATGCATGCGGTAACAATTATCTGTGACTGCAGCAATTATGATTCCAGATATGATAGAAGTCTTCAAAGAAGAATTAGCCTCAAAAATCCAAATTTGGACGAGCTGGAAGCTATACTTGTATCAGAGTTGATAGAAAATTTAGTCATCTACGATGGTGAGATTCCAGCAATCTCGCTAAAGCGTTTAAATCCGTACCATGAATTGTATCTTTCACCTGATTCTATGAGACATCGCAACTATATCAAAGTTGATGATGAAGGTTCTATGGAGATACCAAAACAATTTATAAAAGAAATTAGAAGAATATGTTCATGTGACGATAATGATCACTTATATTATCAGATCTCTGTAGATACCAGAGATCGATTGGTTAGGATTAATTTTCTTAGGACGAGTGATAATATTTATATTTTTCGTGTTCTATTTGATTCAAATGCTTTTGCTATGAAAGATATTTTTGATATTATCAGTATAAATGATTTTGATATAGTTGGATGTCAGATGAATTTTCTATCAAATGGTTATGTGGAAGATTTGTCAGTGGAGAATGAAAATTACTTCACGTTGGACATCGCTTTGAGATCTCTAAAATATGAACCGCGTAGGCAAGATTTGGTCGTAAAAGACTTGGTTGAGCAAATGCGCGAGCGGAAGGGAGATGCAATACAGCTTGATGAAGAGAGTCTTCGCTCGCTCTTATGCAAGAGGTGAAAAAAAGATGCCATCGTCACGTGAGGTAAAGAAAGATGTTTTTGATCTTATTCGACAAAAAATGAGAATAGAAGACTCTAGGCTTGAAAGTTATGCGGACGATGAAGAGATGCAGAGAGCGGCATCTTCTCGATTAAAAGTACTGCGAAAACAACTCGAAAAGCTGGAGGCTAGAGGCCGTCTATCCGAGAAGACATTATTTCTATCATATTCTACGTCAATAGAAGAAAACCATCTTTCCTATATTAAAAATCGGGCATCGTTTCACGATTTTCATATCAAGGATGCCTATGCTGACTATAACAGTGACCCAAAGATTATTGCCAATGTGAGGCAGGGTATTGAAGAGTGTTTTTTCTTTCTGGGAGTGCTCACGCCGAGAAAAGACCTGAGAATTATTGAAAATAACGGAGATATAAAATACATGCCAAGTATTTGGCTGATTGAAGAAAAGGGAATGGCTTTGGCAATGGCTAAGCGGTTTCGTCTCCTTATTGACAAAAATGTCCATGAGGCAGCGTGGAGGTCGGTCAATGCAGAGACACTCCACTATTTTTTTGATGAAACAAATTTCCGAGAAAATGTTGACAAAGTTCTAGATTCTTTAAACAGAGAATATAAAAACTATCTCAAGGAGCGATATTCGTATTTGAGTATTTGAAGATGATTTCTTCTGCTCGCAAAGAATATTTCTGTGTGGATCGCGAGTCCTTTCTATTCGCCTTTAGGTTGATTTTTCTTATGATAAGCTAGTGTTAAGAAGTAGGTTGGGCCGGAGGACTCGGTATGTCGGACTGCGCCTGCAATGCGGTTCAGATGCGCCCTGTCAACCTGCTGGACGGCCAAAGGGTCGTACGATAGGGTGACGATAAGGAACAAAAACGGCGCTTAGGGAAGCTTTTCGGGAGTGTGTTGATGGCGAAAGCCATTCATATGATGATCCGGGTTTTGGACCTGGAAAAGTCGATTTCTTTCTACGAGACCGCGTTTGGGCTCGGCGTCGCCGACCGTTTCGATTTCGACGGATTCACGCTCGTCTATCTTCGGAACGACGAGTGCGACTTCGAGGTCGAACTCACTTGGAACGAGGGGCAGTCCGAGCCTTACGAGCATGGCGGGGCTTATGGGCATGTCGCCTTTGCGGTCGAGGATCTCGAGGCGGAGCATGCCCGCTTTGTGGCGCTTGGCTATGAGCCGCGCGACATCAAGGAGTTCATGCGCGACGGCAAGCTGCTCGCCAAATTCTTTTTCCTGCAGGACCCGGACGGCTATCAGATCGAGATGCTGCAGCGTCACGGCCGTTATCGCTAAGTGGTCTGGCGCTGAGCCGTTCCTGCCGGCGGGATGTGTTGTGTGATGTTGGGCTGGCCCGGTTTGAGGGCGACGGTGTTCGAGAGCGATGGGGGCGAACCCACGCCGCGATGAGCGCCAGGATCAGGGAGGCGAGGCGATGACTCACACAGTACTCGATCGGCGGAGTGATGGGGCTCCGTCGCCGACGTTAGCCGAGAAGGCGCATCTGGTGATTGACCGGCGCGCCGTGCTGAAGTCGGCGTTCTCGGCAGTCGGCGCCTATGGGGTGACCGCGTCCGGCGTGACCTGGCTGGTGGGACCGGGCAAGGCCTGGGCGATGGAGTTCGCTGCCTTCGACGAGGCAACGGCCGGCACGCTGCTGCAGATGACGCGTGCGCTTTATCCCCATGAGCAGGTGGGCGATGTCCACTATGCCGGTGTCGTGAAGTCGCTGGACGAGGCGGTCGCCGGTGCCGAGGACGCCGAGGCGGCGCTCGCGGTCTATGCCGACGGCGTCGCGCGCCTGAACGAAGCGGCGGGCGGATCGTTCG
>JBCCIN010000074.1:0-15491 GCA_039028235.1 Pseudomonadota bacterium | reverse complement strand
TTCTTTTGAATGCGTTCCATCTCGCCGCTTTCATGCATCGCGGCAATGGCCTCGTCGACGGCCGCACGCAGGCTATCGGAGTCCTCTTCCAAACGCAGCGCCATCGAGAAATAGGTCGGTGTTCCGAAAGCAGGCTCCACCGTCGCGAATTCCGTCCGGCTCTGGGTCAGGTAGGCGAGGTTCAGGAGCGGTCCGACAGCCGCGTCGATGCGCCCGGCCAGAAGGTCCGAATAGGCCTGGTTCATGTCGACATATTCGCGAAGCTCGGCGCCGCCATCCAGCGTCCCGACATAGTCCTGGAGCTGGTCGAGCTGCGACGACGCAGTCTGTCCGCCGACCACGAGCCCGGCAATGTCCTCAGGCTGCGCGATGCGGTCGTCATCGGCGCGCTTGACCAGCCCGACGGTGCCGGTGGCGAACGGGATCGTGAAGGCGTAGCGCTGGACGCGCTCGGCGGTGATGGTGACGGGGGCGTTCACCACGTCGAAACGTCCGGCTTCGAGACCCGGCAGGACACTCGACCACGGCAGATCCGTATACTCTGCCTTCACGCCCAGATGGGCCGCGATTCCTTCGGCGACATCGCGGCTGACGCCCTGATATTCGCCATCCACGATCATGTCGAAGGGCGGGTACTGCATCTCGGTGCCGAACCGGATCGTGCCGCGCTCCATCACCTCTTCCAGGGCATCCGCCTTGGCCATGACCGCGCCGCAGAGCGCGATGGCGCTGCTCAAAGCAATGGTCCTAGCGAACCTGGCGGCCTTCATCGCTATCGTTTGTCTCATCGGTGACTCCCTTGTTGGCAGGCGTTCCGCAGGCGCGAATGACAGCATCGCGCTTGTCTGGTGTTGTCGCTATACCAAAATGTATATACAATTATAGACATATGTCAACGATCTGTGCCCGCCCACCCGTTAGACCTCAAGGAAAGACCATGGCTGCGAAGGATGAGCGCTTGAAGATGAGGCTTTATGAAGAGGAGTCGGCGCCCGAGGCCATCATGGCGAAATATGGTCTCGACGCGCGCGACATTCTGGATTTCTCGGTCAACGTCAACCCGTTTGCGCCGCCCGCCATCGTCTTTGATGAAGCGGCAAAAGCCTTAGAGGACTGCGGCGTCTACCCCGATCTTCATCTTCGCGATCTGCGTCAAACGCTGTCCGTCCGCCATGGCCTGGCACCTGGGTTCTTCATGTTCGGCGCCGGGCTCGATGACGTGCTGAAGCTCATTTCACAGGCTTGGCTCGGGCCGTCCAAGACCGTCCTCATCCACGTTCCCACCTTTCCGAGATACGAGCTGGAAGCGCGGATCGTGAACGCGAAGCCAATCTACGTCGACTCGGACCCGCCATGGCGTATCGACATCGAGCGGATCAGGGACGCCGTCCGGGCGAATACCGTCGATGTCGCCTATCTCTGCACGCCCAACAACCCGACCGGCGCTCGCATCGGGATCGATGACGTCGAAGGCTTGGCGACGTCGTTCCCCGAGACACGGTTCGTCGTGGACGAGGCGCTTGCCGATCCGACGCTCCCCGGCGCGATGCCTCTTGTCGGCAAGCACAAGAACGTGGTCGTGTTGCGAACCTTCTCGAAATATCTGG
Source organism: Pseudomonadota bacterium (assembly GCA_039028235.1). Lineage (GTDB taxonomy): Bacteria > Pseudomonadota > Alphaproteobacteria > Geminicoccales > Geminicoccaceae > JANQPX01. Next base: position 13,884 of record JBCCIN010000074.1, on the reverse strand, counting down.
GTCTCGCCGGCCTCAGGGTTGGATACGCCGTGGGACATCCAGAGAGCCTGAGTTCGCTCACCTCCGTCCGGCCCCCTTTCAACGTTTCCGGTTTTTCCGCCAAGATCGCGAAGGCGGCCCTCGAGAGTGACGATTTCCTGTCCTCCTCAAGGCTCGCCTTCAAGGCCGAGCGCGACTTCATGACAACCGAGATCGGCAAGATACCCGGTCTCGCCGTTCGGGGATCCTGTTCCAACATGATGTTCATCTCGGTATCGGCGACACCGATTTCCCGTCTTGTCAGGGACCTGGCTCGAAGGGGGATCATTGTTGTCGACGCAACCTCATTCAGAGGTCTCGAAAACACCCCTTCCCTCCGCATCTCCCTGCGCACGCGGCCGGAGAACGCACGCCTCCTGGAGGCGCTGCGCTCGCCTATGTCGCCGGCTGGCGCAGTGTTCCAACGGGCCCGATCTGACGAACGATACTGATGCAAGGCTTCCAGACCGTCGCCGCGAGTTTCACACAACTTCTCTTGGCATCAGGTGGGCAATACTGCTTGCTGGTCCTTCAGTTTGACGGCCTACAGGATCGCCCGCAATTGATGGCCCTCGGAAAAGACGAGCCTGACCTTCGTTACGGACAAGTCTTTGTTCCAGGTCATGCGGTCGAGAACGAGAAGGGCGGCACCCTCGGCGCAGGCCAGCGCGTCGGCCTCGTCCTCGGTCGCGTTCGCTGCAGAAAAGGCGATCTCGCCATGGGTGTAGGGGGTGTGCAGCAGCAGCCATTCATTGCCGCTGGTTTCGGTAAAGGCTTCGTCCTTCGCCCCGGGTGCGGCCTCTGGGTTGATCCAGCGGTCCTCGAACGCATAGGGCCGGGCATCCGCCAGATGAAGGGCGATCAGGTGCAGCAGCGGCGCATCCGGGTCCGTCGCCATCGCCGCTGAGACCGCACTCGGCGGCACCGTCAGGTCCCGTTTCATCAACCGGTGCTGGTAGCGCTGGCCCCGCGCTTCGACCTCCTGACGGATCACCGGAATATCGAGGGTCGCCCTTGCCAGAGGCTGTTCGGTGACGCGCGTTCCGGCTTTGCGACGCCTTTCCAGGAGGCCCGTCTCGGCAATCTCGCGCAGCGCACGGTTCACGGTTGCACGGGCGCAGCCGAATTCCAGGGCGAGGTCCGCCTCGTTCGGGATCATCTGACCCGGTTTCCACTCGCGGGCGTTGATGCGGCGAAGGACCTCTTCGTGCACGCTCTGCCAGTTTCGAAATTCGGTCTTGCTCAAAGCGCTGTCCTCAGCTCGCGAAGCGTCTGGCGGTAGGCCTCGACGATCGGCCCCCGGTGAATATGCCGCCCGTCCGTCACCATATGCCGCCCGGCGGACCAGACATCCGTCACCATGCTGTCGTCGCCTGCAAAGATCCAGCTGTCCAAGGCGGTATCGCCGCTTCGCCCCTCCAGATGAAGGGAGGCGTCGTCAAGCGCCAGCAGGTCTGCCCAGCAGCCGACTTCAAGCGCTCCGGTCTTGCGATGGGTGGCAAGCGCGCCGCCTGTCACCACAGCCTCGAACAGGCGCCGGCCCGTGGACTGCTCGGGCGTGGCGAAGGCTGCCCGGCTGTTGTCGCGGAGGCGCTGAGAGTATTCGAGCGTGCGCAGCTCTTCGGTGAGCGAAATCCTGATGTTGCTGTCGGAGCCGACGGCCAGGTGTCCCCCGTGCTCCACCCAGCGAAGACCATCGAAGATGCCGTCGCCGAGGCTGCTTTCGGTGATCGGGCAGAGGCCCGCAATCGCCCCCGACTGCGCCAGCTCCGTCGTTTCGTCAGGCGTCATCTGCGTGCAGTGGATCAGACACCAGCGACCATCGATCGCCAGGTTGTCCAGCGCCCACTCGACGGGACGCGCGCCATAATGCTGCTGGACTTCATCCACTTCCGGCAGCTGTTCGGCAAGGTGCATATGGATCGGGCCTGTGAACCGCTCGGCATAGGCCTTCAGGTCCTCTCGGGACACGGCCCGGAGCGAATGGGGTGCGACGCCAAGGGTGGCATCGCCCGACAGATCATCGAGCGCGAGCGCCGTCCCCTCATGCAGCCGCCCAAACCTGTCCGCATCATTGCCGAACCGGATCTGCCCCGCGGTCAGGTCGCGTCCGTCACAGCCGCCATATTGGTAGTGAACCGGCAGCATGCAGAGGCCGATCCCGGTCTGAGACGCCGCCGCGGCGACACGCTCCGACATCTCGGCCAGATTGTCGTAGGGTGCCCCGCCGGGCTGGTGGTGGAGGTAGTGAAACTCGGCATTCACCGCATATCCCGCCTCCAGCATTTCCATCTGCACCAGCGCCATGATGCGTTCCACATGGTCCGGCGTCAGCTGATCCAGAAAGCGGAACATCATTCGCCGCCAGGTCCAGAAACTGTCATGCACATCGGGTCCGCGTGCCTCGGTCAGCCCGGCCATCGCGCGCTGAAACCCATGGGAGTGCGCATTCACAGGCGCCGGCAGCAACAAACCCACCTCATGCCCCTGCTTCGGCGCGTTGACCTTGACGCTGTCGATGCGCCCGTCAGGCGCGATCCCAATCAGGACATTCTCGACCCATCCCTTTGGCAAAAGCGCGTGTCTCGACCAAACAGACGTCATCGGATCCTCACTTGACAGATTGTTATGTATGAACATAATAGCATAAAGAATGCACTTAACAAGTGAGTCGGTGCCATGCTCCTGACCCATGCGACCATAGCGACGCTGACGTCCGATGATGATTTCGGCCTCATCGATGACGGTGCGATGGCGCTGGAGGGCGGGCGCATCGCCTGGGTCGGCCGCGCCTCTGACGTTCCAGCCGATTACAGAGATCATCCGTCAAGGAACCTCGAGGGCCGGCTGGTCACCCCCGGTTTGATCGATTGCCACAGCCACGTCGTCTTTGGCGGGCATCGCGCTCGTGAATTCGAGCTTCGGCAGAATGGTGCCAGCTATGAGGAGATTGCGAAGGCGGGCGGCGGCATCGTGTCCACGGTGGCTGCGACGCGCGAGGCGTCCAAGGCTGACCTGCTGGCGGATGCACTCAGGCGGGTCGACGCGATGATCGCCGAGGGCGTGACGACGCTCGAGATCAAATCGGGATACGGGCTGGACGAAGAGACCGAGCTGAAAATGCTCCGCGTAGCGCGGGCCGTCGCGGATCAGCGGAAAATCCAGATCCACACCAGCTTTCTGGGCGCGCATGCGGTCCCGCCGGGCCATAGAGGCCAGCCGGACAGCTATATCGACGAGGTGTGCATCCCGGCCCTGCGCGCCGCCCACCAACAGGGGCTGGTCGATGCGGTGGACGGGTTTTGCGAAGGCATCGCCTTTGACGCCCTGCAGATCGAGCGGGTCTTCAATGTCGCACGGGAGCTTGGCCTTCCCGTCAAGCTGCATGCCGAGCAATTGTCGAATATCGGCGGCGCGCAACTGGCGGCGCGCTACGGGGCCTTGTCTGCGGACCATCTGGAATATGCGAATGACGATGACGCCAAGGCCCTGGCGCAGTCGGGCAGCGTCGCGGTCATGCTGCCCGGGGCCTTTTACACGCTTCGCGAAACCCAGGCCCCGCCCATCCAGGCCTTTCGGGAACATAGCGTGCCTATGGCGCTGGCCACCGACTGCAACCCCGGTTCCTCGCCGATGGTCTCGCTCTTGCTGGCCATGAATATGGGCTGCACTTTGTTCGGCCTGACCCCGCTCGAAGCGATGAAGGGCGTGACCGCCCATGCCGCCAAGGCCCTGGGCCTTTCCGATCGCGGGCGGATCGCGCCTGGGCTGCGCGCGGATCTCACCGTCTGGGATGTCGCCCATCCGGCGGAGCTTTCCTATCGCATCGGCTTCAACCCGCTCCATGCGCGCATCTTTGAGGGGGTCCTATGACCGTCGTTCTCACACCAGGCTCGGCAACACTAAGCCAGCTTTTTGACATCTGGCAGCATGGCGAGCCCGCCGTCCTGACCCCATCCGCCGCGCCGAGGATCGAGGCCGCCGCAGAGCTTGTCGCGGAGTTCGCTGCGGGCGAAGCGGCCGTCTACGGCGTCAATACCGGCTTCGGCAAGCTGGCCAGCGTCAAGATCGCTCCGGACAACACCGCTGCGCTCCAGCGCAATCTGGTCCTGTCCCACTGCTGCGGTGTCGGCGAGCCTTTGGATGTCGCCACCACGCGGCTGATGATGGCCCTCAAGCTACTGTCGCTTGGGCGGGGCGCATCGGGCGTGGCGATGGCGACGGTCCGGCTGATCGAAGAGATGCTGACCCGGGGCGTGACGCCGGTGATACCTTGCCAGGGGTCGGTCGGCGCATCCGGGGATCTTGCCCCGCTCGCGCATATGGCGGCCACCCTGATCGGCGAGGGCGAAGCGCTCTATGACGGTAGATGCATGCCCTCGCTTGCCGCCTTGCAGATGGCGGAGCTGTCCCCCGTCGAGCTCGGCCCCAAGGAAGGCCTCGCCCTGATCAACGGCACCCAGTTTTCGACGGCCTGCGCTTTGGTAGGGCTTTGGGGTGCCTGGACCAATGCCGCGAGCAGCGTCGTGACGTCGGCGATGTCCACCGATGCGATCATGGGCTCCACCGCACCCTTGCAGGATGCGATCCATACCTTGCGCGGGCATGCGGGACAGATCGCGGTCGCCCGGGCGCAACGGACGCTGCTGCAGGGCTCGGAGATCAGGGAAAGCCACCGCACCGGCGACACACGGGTCCAGGATCCCTATTGCATCCGCTGCCAGCCCCAGGTGACCGGTGCCGCGCTGGATCTGCTCGAAGCTGCGCGGCGCACGCTTGAAGTCGAGGCCAATGCCGTCACCGACAACCCGCTGGTTCTAGTCGACGACGGTCTGATCGTGTCAGGCGGCAATTTCCACGCCGAGCCTGTCGGCTTTGCCGCTGATCAGATCGCTCTCGCGATTGCCGAGATCGGCGCCATCGCGCAGCGCCGCGTGGCGATGATGGTGGACCCGAGCCTGTCCTTTGACCTCCCGCCCTTCCTGACGCCAGAGCCCGGGCTCAATTCGGGCCTGATGATCGCGGAGGTGACGACGGCTGCGCTGATGAGCGAGAATAAGCATCTCGCCAATCCCTGCACGACCGACAGCACGCCGACCTCCGCCAATCAGGAGGATCACGTTTCCATGGCGGCCCATGCCGCTCGGCGTCTGCCGCGTATGAACGCCAATCTGAACGTTATCCTCGGCGTCGAGGCGATGTGCGCTGCGCAGGGGATCGAGTTTCGCGCACCGCTCAACACCAGCCAGGCGCTGCAGGAGGCCGTTGCCATCCTTAGAAGAAAGGTGCCCTCGCTTGCCGAAGACCGCTACTTGAAACCATCGCTCGATGCCGCGGCTGAGCTGATCGGGACGGGCGCGCTGACCGAGGCCATGGATCTTCAGGACTTCATGACGGGTTTTCGCTCATGACGTCGGTCGAGGTCATCAGCGGCTCCGGGCCGATTGTGCTCGGATTGCCCCATACCGGCACCCATGTGCCCGAGGATGTTGCGGGACGCCTCAATGACAAGGGGCGTGCGCTCGCCGATACGGACTGGCATATCGACCGTCTCTATGACGGGCTCCTGCCCGGCGCGACCACGGTCCGCGCGACCTTCCACCGCTATGTCATCGACGCCAACCGCGATCCGACCGGCGTTGGCCTTTACCCCGGCCAGAACACCACGACGCTGGTACCGCTGACGGATTTCGAGGGAGCGCCCATCTGGGAAAGCGAACCGGATGGCGCGGAGATCGAACAGCGGCGCCAGGCGTTTCACGCACCCTATCATGCAGCCCTTGCGGCGGAACTGGATCGGGTCCGGCAAGCGCATGGTGTAGCGATCCTCTATGACTGCCATTCGATCCGATCGCAGATCCCGTTTCTCTTCGAAGGCACCCTGCCCGACTTCAATATCGGCACGAATAACGGCGAAAGCTGCGCGCCTGAGATCGAGGCTGCGGTCACCGACTTTTGCCGGCGCGCTGACGGCTATGCCGCCGTGGTCAATGGGCGCTTCAAGGGCGGCTGGACCACGCGCCATTATGGCCGCCCGAAGGACGGCGTTCACGCCATCCAGATGGAGCTGGCCCAATCCACCTACCTGACGTCGGAAGCCCCGCCTTGGACCTATGATGGGGCCAAAGCGGACCGTCTGCGCACCCACCTGTCCAGGATTCTCGAAGCGCTCGCCGAATGCGCCCCATCTCTGAGAGGTCAACGATGAACGATCCGCGCCACAACACTCGCGATGTCTTTCCGCCGATGGGCACGGCGCTCACCGCCAAATCCTGGCTGACCGAGGCGCCGATGCGGATGCTGATGAACAACCTCCATCCGGATGTCGCGGAGAACCCCCATGAACTGGTGGTCTATGGCGGCATCGGACGCGCGGCGCGCACCTGGGAGGACTTCGACGCCATCGTCGAGGCGCTTAAGGATCTCGAAGAGACGGAAACGCTCCTGGTGCAGTCCGGCAAGCCCGTTGGCGTCTTCAACACCCACAAGGATGCGCCCCGCGTCTTGATCGCCAACTCCAACCTCGTGCCGAACTGGGCGAACTGGGATCACTTCAACGACCTGGATAAGAAGGGCCTGGCCATGTACGGCCAGATGACGGCGGGATCCTGGATCTACATCGGCACCCAGGGCATCGTTCAGGGAACTTATGAAACCTTCATGGAGGCGGGCCGTCAGCATTATGGCGGCGATCTGACGGGCCGCTGGATCCTGACCGGGGGGCTCGGCGGCATGGGGGGCGCTCAGCCGCTCGCCGCCGTGATGGCCGGCGCCTGCTGCCTTGCCGTGGAATGTGACGAGACCCGCGCCGATTTTCGCCTGCGGACGCGTTATGTGGACGAAAAAACCAACGATCTCGACCACGCCCTTTCCCTGATCGAGACCTGGACCAAGGCGGGCGAGGCGAAGTCGGTCGCCCTGATCGGCAATGCGGCCGACGTGTTCCCGGAGCTCGTCAGGCGCGGGGTCAAGCCGGATATCGTCACCGATCAGACCTCCGCCCACGACCCGATCCACGGCTACTTGCCGATAGGATGGAGCGTCGCCGAATGGCGCGCCAAGCAGGAGACGAGCCCCAAAGAGGTCGAAAAGGCTGCCCGCGCCTCGATGAAGGTCCATGTGGCGGCGATGGTCGACTTCTGGAATGCCGGCATTCCGACGCTCGATTACGGCAACAACATCCGCCAGGTGGCGCAGGAAGAGGGGCTGGAGAATGCCTTTGCCTTCCCCGGCTTCGTGCCCGCCTATATCCGCCCGCTCTTCTGCCGGGGGATCGGTCCGTTTCGCTGGTGCGCCATGTCCGGCGATCCCGAGGACATCTACAAGACCGACGCCAAGGTCAAGGAGCTGATCGACGATCCGCATCTGCACAACTGGCTCGACATGGCGCAGGAGCGGATCGCCTTCCAGGGCCTGCCGGCGCGGATCTGCTGGGTTGGCCTCGGCCAGCGGCACAAATTGGGATTGGCCTTCAACGAAATGGTGCGCTCGGGCGAGTTGAGCGCGCCGATCGTCATCGGCCGGGACCATCTGGACAGCGGCTCGGTCGCGTCGCCCAATCGCGAGACGGAGGCGATGAAGGACGGCTCCGACGCCATCAGCGATTGGCCATTGCTGAACGCGATGCTGAACGTCGCCAGCGGTGCGACCTGGGTTTCGCTGCATCACGGCGGCGGCGTCGGCATGGGCTTCAGCCAGCATGCCGGCATGGTCATCTGCTGTGACGGGACCGAGGATGCGGATCGCCGTATCGCGAACGTCCTCTGGAACGACCCGGCGACGGGCGTGATGCGCCATGCGGATGCGGGCTATGAAACAGCTCTCGACTGCGCACGCGAGCAAGGGCTGAACCTGCCTGGTATCCTCAAGACGTAGACAATATAAAGGCACAGCATTGACGTGCCCCCTTCAGACCGGTCCAGCTATTATGAGAGCGGCTGGCCTGGGGGAGTAGCCCCGCTTTTTGGTCCGTTGATCATGCGACTTTTGGGCTGGTTTCAGTTGGGCTGCAAACTGGCTCGGCGTCAAGTTGCCGAGACTCGAATGCGGCCGGTTCTGGTTGTAGTCGATCCTCCACGTTTCGATCCGTTGCCGGGCGTCGGCCATGGACAGGAACCATGAGGCATTCAGGCACTCCTGTCGCAGGCGACTGTTGAAGGCCTCGATGAACGCGTTGTCGCTGGGCTTACCAGGTCTGGAGAAGTCGAGCTCGACCTTGTTGAGATAAGCCCATTGGTTGAGCAGCCGGCCGGCGAATTCTGGACCATTGTCGACCCGGATGCTTCTTGGTTTGCCTCTGAGCCAGGCCAGCCGATCGAGCTCATCGACAACCTGGTAGGCTCGGAAATTCGTCCTCGCAACGGTCGCGAGAGCCTCTCTCGTATGGCAGTCGACAATCGTCAGGATCCGGAACGGCCGATCGTCGAACAGCTTGTCCGACATGAAGTCCATGGCCCAACAGTCGTTCCCACGGACCTTCTTTGGGCGCCGATCTCGGTCCGGCCAGATCGATAGCGGCAGGCGCGTCGTCGTCTTGGGCTACGTGTTCGGATCGACAGGCCTTCTTCCCGGTAAAGCCTGTAGACCTGCTTGTGATTGACCTGCCAACCTTCACGTCGCAGCAAAACGTGAAGGCGTCGGTAGCCATAGCGAACACGCACCAACGCCAATTCCCGCAACCTAATTCTGAGCTCGACCAGAGGATCACGACGCGATTGATAGCGATGGGATGCCCGCCCGCAGCCGCTGACACGACAAGCCCGACGCTCCGAAACCCCGTAGACCTGCTGAAAGTGCCAAACGACCTCGCGACGTCGAGCGGGCGTCACCATTTTCGCCGCAGTGCATCCTGCAGCATGGTCTTGTCCAACGTCAGATCAGCAACCAAACGCTTGAGCTTACCGTTCTCATCTTCGAGCTGTTTTAGACGTCGGATCTCGGCCACACCCATGCCCGCAAACGTCTTCGTCCATCGGTAAAATGTCTGCTGCGAAATCCCTGCCTTCCGGCAGACTTCCTCAACCCGAGTACCTTCCTCAGCCTGTCGCAAGATGAATGCGATCTGCGCGTCCGTGAACTTCGACTTCTTCATCACTCATCCTCGTTCTGCAGCCCTCTCCGCTAAACGAGAATTTTCTCACATACCACGGTCCAGTTTCCGGGAAGCAGGTCATCGCCGGTATGCAGGTTAAGATGAAACGGTGTGGCGCCCTGGGTCTCGGCGACGAGCAAGGCCGGCGCATCGAAATGCAGATTCCGACGTTCACCGAACCACACCGCCGAAAGCGGTAGCATATGGGCAAGGTTCAAGGACGAGACCAGCGGTCGTCGGACGTTTCGCCAATTGTACCCTGGCAATGTCGAGAGCCAGGCTTCGAGCGCGTTGAAGGTCTCGGCCTTGGCGGTGAAGCCGAGCCCTTCGACCTCGCGTCGAACGAGGGCGAGTTTTTCTGAGGCAAGGTCCGGATCTTCGTCCCAGACGATGATCACCGGCGTGAAATGCCCGAAGCCGACCGCGTCATCGGCGAGTTCGGCCAGCGCGTCATTGGCATCGGCCGACTTGTTCAAGGCATCGGTGTTGATGAGCCCGCTTTCTTCCTTGCTGATCATCTCGATCAGCAAGCGGCCGAGGCTCTTTCTTTTGGCAAACCATTGCCTCTGCAGCCGGCCGAGCTCGGCTTCGATGGCGCTCGCGAGATCCGGCCCGCGAAAGCGGAAGCTGGCCTGCAGCGAGCCGTCTTTATTCAAGATGACGCCTGGAGCGATCAGAGCCCCCCAGACGATGAGCTCGTAAAGATCGGCATGGGAACGCGTTCGGAGCATGAGGCTTATCCCCGACAGAAGGGTTTTTCCTTCAGATGCCGCTTCAGCACATCCGTCCACCAAGGATCCTGCCGGGTCAGCCAAACGGCGAGGCTGTGGGCCAGGAGCCCGACCGGCAGGGCAAGCCAGATCTGGTAAAGGCCAAGCCCGACTACCGCGCAGATCGTGGCGTTCAGGATGGCGAACGACCTGGGCACGCCGCCCAAGAGGATCGGCGTGGTCAGGCTGGTGTGCAGCGGCACGGCGATGTCGTGGTCGGACATCAGAACGTCGCCGCGCCGGCGAAGTTGAAGAAAGCCGGGAAGAAGCTGACGGCAGACGCGGCGACAGAGAGACCGAAAACTGCCTGCAGCAAGCGCTTGGCGCCTGCCCCAACCTCGGCAAAGGAAATCACGATGCCCGAAACAAGGACGGCGAGGATCAGAAAACTCTGCAGAACCGGACCGGTCAGGCTGTTGGTGATGTTCTGAAGCGGCGTCTCCCAAGGAATGGATTTTCGAAGGAAACCGAAACGCCTACGGGGCCGATCAACGAAAATCTGCTGGCCACGCCGAAACCTCCGACGGCCATGCCGAACCTGACCTACGCCGATGTCACGCAGCCGAAGATTCCAGATCCAGTGCCGATCCAGGAAGCGACAGAGCCAGATCCCGAACCGCCTCGCCAAACAAGCACGCATAGGTCTCAAGGACCAAGTGAAGAGCAGCTCACGGCCTGGAGTTCGCCGCTGTTTCCGCCAAGCGCCCAAGCTCTGCGCCAAGCTCAACCACAAGCGCCGGCAGGCAGTACCCTCGACGCAGCTCTTGCCAAGCTCACCGACATCAAGCTGCCGACACCGCAGGATCTTTTTCCCGGAAATCAGCCATCAGCCACTGAGAAGAACGATGCATTTCTAGCAACCGGAGTCGATGGAGACGCCTATCTACAGCAAAGCCTGCAAAAAACCGATCTCACCCTACGAGATCAAAGCCGGTAGTATCGTTCCCGCCGCCTTGGTCACCGGGCTCAATAGCGATCTTCCTGGACAGATCGTCGGCCAGGTCACCGAGCCGGTCTACGATACTGTGACCGGCCAGCATCTCCTGATTCCTCAGGGCACAAAGATCGTCGGTCGTTACAACGCTGATATTGGCTACGGTCAGGATCGCCTTCAGATCGTCTGGGATCGGCTGATCATGCCGAACGGCAACAGCATCGGCCCGGAGTCCATGGTCGGCACCGACAAAACCGGCGCCGCCGGTCTCGAAGATCAAGTCGACCACCACATTCCCGGCCTGGTCGGCGCCGTGCTTCTTTCCTCGATCATTGGCGCAGGCGCCAACCTCGCTACCGACAGCAGCGCCGATGGCAGCTTCATCGACGACCTCGGCGACGCCGCCGCCCAACAAGCTGCCTCCGTCGGCTCCGACATCGTCCGCCGCCAGCTCGACATCCAACCAACGATTACGGTCCGATCGGGCTTCAGGCTCAACATCCTGGTCGGCCGGGATATTGTCCTGGAGCCTTACCGATGACCAGCACGGCGAAAAGGCGAACGATAGTGTTCGGAGCCGCGACGCTCGCTTTCTGCGGTACGCTCGCGCTGAGCATGACAAACGAGGCACCACTGATCCTCCACCCGATCACGCCAAGCCTACCGCCGGGCCTCTACATCCGAACCTTCGAGCCTCCAAAAGTCGGCATGATAGCCGCCTTCCGCGTGCCCGAGGCCGCAAAACGCTATAAGGCGTCGATCGGCGAAGATGTGCACGACGACTTCCTCTTCATGAAGCCGATCGTTGCGGGATTGGGGGACAGCGTTTGCAACGACGTTCGAGAAGGATTGTTTATCAACGATGAGCCGGTTCATCCTGCAATGATGAGGAATGGGTTGAGCGAAGCGCTTCCAGTTTGGGATGAATGCCGACTGCTACTTCGTAATGAATTTTTTGCCGTTTCGGAGCACCAGCGAAGCTTCGACAGCAGACATTTTGGTCCAATAAGACTGGGCCAAATTCTAGGCTCATATATAAGCCTGAACAATCTCGTGCGGGAAACCCTGATGGAAGGATCGCCCTAACAGGGCGCTCTTTTGGCTTATCGACGGCATACAATCACGGGATCTAAAATCATGCATCAGTCAGGTCGCGGCATTGATGCTCAGATAGCTCTCTCAGATCTCGCCGATCTGCTGAACGCAGCTTCGGTCCCGGAGCATCTCAAGCGGCAGCCAAATCTTGCCTTCTTGACGCAAGAACAACTTGCCGAGCGCTGGGGGTTGAGCATCGATACACTGCGCGACTATCGATCCCGTGGCGGCGGCCCAGTTTTTTTGGTGGCCGTATTCGCGGGAGGGAGGTCAAATACCCGATCGATGCGATCCTCGACTATGAGAACAAGAATAGGATCGAATTCAATGGAGAAGAGATCATACGTCGTTAGTCGGCTCTAGTTCGACGCTCGTCTCACCATTTCGACAATTCGTCCCAACCTAGCGTGCCTCTCCCCGAACTCAGATTTGGGGAAGAGCAACGACGCCGGGTACGTGCGTGCTGAAGTCGGAAGCTGTGAAGAAGAAACCGATTCAGTGGGCTCCATGCGGTTTCAATGCGCTAAACGTGATGGCCATGTGATGGCCAAGCAGATTTATGACTTTGAAGATTTTCACTTAACTCATTGAAAAGGTTGGCGCGCCCTGCAGGATTCGAACCTGCGACCGTCGGCTTAGAAGGCCGGTGATTCCCTAATGATTTCAATGGGCTGTGTAAGGGTTCTTGAAAAGTTCACGTTGTTTAATATCAATAACTTAGCATGCGGCTTACACGCTCAGATCCTCTCGCAGAGTACGAGTCAGAAACTATAAGACAATAGCTCAATGTCAAAATTTGACATTGAGCGCGATTTTCGCTATGTTTCTTTTGGGATTGATAGGAGTGATTCCATGGCGTCGCGAAACATCTCTCTCACCGATCATCATGACGATTTGATTGAGGCAAAAATCCAAGCTGGCGAATACGCCAATGCCAGCGAGGTGGTGCGCGAGGGACTACGACTGATCCAAGAACGTGATCAGGAATTAGCCGCACGCATCGATGCCATTAAAAGCCGGGTTGCGGTCGGGCTTGAGCAAGCAGCGCGCGGTGATTTTGTCGAGGGGGCTGCCGACGAGATTCGTGAGCGTATTCGTCGGCGGGCTGAGGAGCGCCTCGGCGACAGCAGGCGGTGAGCCGAACTTGGAAGCTCACACTTCAAGCTGAAGCCGCTCTCGAAGACATCCTTGTCTATAGTGCCCGAGAGGGGCGCTTCGACGTTGCTGAAACGATAGCCTATCTGATCGATCCAATCCTTGAGCGAATCGATGCTCTAGCTGATGATGGCACTTGGGGCGCCAAGTCCTGCGATCGGATCCTCGGCGAGGGCAGATCGGCAGGCGGCCTCAAATATGTGGTCATGGACAAGTCAGGCTACCTGATCATCTTTGACGAATTCGAAGATCGGATCGAGGTGATCGACATTGTTAATGGCGGCCGAGACCTGCCGGCTTATCTCAACGAGCGCCGCTATGCATTCGATCGTACATTGCCAACTAAGCAAGTTTCTCAGTCAAAGAAACGCCTTAGCCGAGGACGGCACGCCAAGCCTGATGACCACTAAATGCTACGCTCTATACCCTCCATGAAGAAGGCAGCTAACTCTTAATTAGGTAAGGCCTATGCCTGCAGCCGTGGATCAAGAAGGTTATTTTAAAGTGAAAACAGTATGATTGACGAAAGCTGGCGAGCCCGCTCACACAGGTCCGTTTTCCTGGAGAGCTATCGACTCTTCCCCACCGGCAAAGGCGGCTGCCTGTTCGTAGGCCGAGCGCGCCGCGTCCTCGTCCCCGACGGCCGTGTGGAGCGCCGAAAGAACCGAGAACCACTTCTTGACCCGAGCTCGGTATCCGCCGGAGTGCTGCTCGGCCAGCCGAGTGTAGGCCTCAGCCGCGCGGCTCATCCACTCGATCGCTTCTTCTAGTCGCGACAAACGCATTGCAGAGATACTATGGCTGCCGCAAACGTGCGCGTG
>JBCCIN010000073.1:0-15590 GCA_039028235.1 Pseudomonadota bacterium | reverse complement strand
GGTCGGTTTGCGTCTATGTGCAACGGACGCCCCATTTCCACCTGCCGGCGGATGACACGCGGCCCTTGATCATGATCGGCCCCGGCACCGGCATCGCCCCCTTCCGCGCGTTCCTGGAAGAGCGCAGCGCCAGGCAAGCCAAAGGTCCGAACTGGCTCTTCTTCGGCAATCCGCATGGCGGCACCGATTACTTGTACCGAGACGAGCTGGAGGCCTATGCCCAATCTGGTCTGCTGACCCGACTCGACACGGCCTTCTCCCGCGACCAGGTCGAGAAAATTTACGTCCAGCATCGTATCCGCGAGCACGGCCAGGACATCTGGCGCTGGCTCGAAGACGGCGCCCACATCTATGTCTGCGGCGATGCCAAGCGCATGGCATCGGATGTCGACCAGGCCCTTCAAAGCGTCGTCGGCGACCATGGTGGCCGAGATGGCAAGTCCTTTCTTGCCGAACTCACCAAGTCCGGCCGCTACCAACGGGATGTGTATTGATGGATGACCCGGGCAGCAGCGTTGACCTGGCGATGAGCCCAGACGGAAAAGCGGCGACCGTCAAGACGACCTGTCCCTATTGCGGCGTCGGCTGTGGGGTGCTGGCGACGCCGGCGGCGGATGGCAGCGTTACGATCAAGGGCGATCCCCATCATCCCGCCAATTTCGGTCGGCTTTGCTCGAAGGGGGCGGCGCTTGCCGAAACCCTCGGTCTCGAGGGACGTCTTCTTCATCCCGAGATCGGGGGTGCGCGTGCGACCTGGGATGAGGCGCTCGATCTGGTGTTGGAACGCTTCCGACAGGCCATCGACCAGCACGGTCCCGACAGCGTCGCCTTCTATGTCTCCGGCCAGATCCTCACCGAAGACTATTACGTCGCCAACAAGCTGATGAAGGGCTTTATCGGCTCCGGCAATATCGACACCAATTCCCGCCTCTGCATGGCCTCCGCCGTCGCCGCGCACAAGCGCGCCTTCGGCACGGACACGGTGCCCTGCGACTATACCGACCTCGAAGACGCCGAGCTGGTGCTGATCGTCGGCTCGAACCTCGCCTGGTGCCATCCCGTCATCTATCAGCGACTGCTCGCCGCCAAGGCTGAAAATCCTTCGATGCGGGTCGTGGTCATCGATCCGAGACGCACGGCGACAGCCGAGATTGCCGATCTTCATCTGGCGATCCGCCCGGGACGGGATGGATTTCTCTTGACCTGGCTTTTGGCTGAATTGGACCGTCTCGGATGCCGAGACGAGGCGTTCATTCGGGAGCATACCGAAGGGTTCGAAGCAACGCTCGACTCGGCTCGGGAGCATGCGGGCGACATGGAGGACATCGCTGCGGAGACCGGTCTCGATGCCGAGGATCTGCTCCGGCTTCGGGACTGGATCATCCCGCGCGAACGCATGGTTACGCTCTTTTCCCAAGGCATTAACCAATCATCATCAGGTACCGACAAGGGCAACGCGATCATCAATCTCCACCTCCTGACCGGCCGCATCGGCAAGCCCGGCATGGGCCCCTTCTCCGTCACCGGCCAGCCGAATGCGATGGGCGGGCGCGAAGTTGGCGGACTTGCCAACCAGCTCGCCGCCCATGTCGACTTCTCGGACGCCGAGCGCGTTGACTTGGTTCATGATTTCTGGCGATCGACGAGCCCTGCAACGAAATCTGGACTGAAGGCCGTCGATCTTTTTGCCGCCGCTCGAAATGGCAAGATCAAGGCGCTGCTGATCATGGCGACCAACCCGCTGGTCAGCCTCCCGGACGTCGACGCGATCAAGGAGAACTTGCCGGACGATCTCTTCGTCGTGGTCGTGGACTGCATCCGAGAAACGCCCACCACGGCGATCGCAGACGTGCTGCTGCCTGCTGCGGCCTGGGGTGAGAAGGACGGGACGGTCACCAACTCGGAACGGCGCATCTCCCGCCAGCGTCCCTTCCTGCCGACACCCGGCGAGGCGCGTCCGGATTGGTGGATTCTCACCGAGCTCGGCAAACGCCTAGGATATGCTGCGGCGTTTGATTTCGAAACGCCTGCACAGATATTCCGCGAACATGCCGATCTGGTCCGCGCCGTCGATCGTGACCTTGACGTCGGCGATCCGGCCAGCCTCTCCGACCATGTCTATGAGAGCTGGGAGCCGACAGCATGGCCTGTGGGTTCGAGAAAACGTCTGTTCGCGGACGGTAGGTTTTTTACGGAGAACGGCAAGGCGCGCTTCATCGCCATCGAACCGCGCGCGCCCGAGGCGGTCCCTGATTGGCGTTATCCCTTCGTGCTCAACACCGGCCGCTACCGCGATCACTGGCACACGCTCACGCGCACATCGCGCTCGGTCACGCTGTCGCGTCACCGCATCGAACCTTTGGCCGAGATCAACCCGAAGGATGCCGAAGCCCTTGGCCTCGGAGACAATGACCTTGTCCGGCTCACCAGTCCGGCCGGCCAGGCGATCATGCCTCTGGCGTTCGAGGAAGGCGTGCCGGCGGGCCAGATTTTTGCGCCGATGCATTGGAATGGCGCCGACAATGACAAGGCCGTCATCAACCGGCTCGTCATGCCCGCGACCGACCCCATTTCCGGTCAGCCCGAATCCAAAGCCGCGGTGCTCAGGGTCGAGCCGGCGCCGCATCGCCACCGAGGCTTCGCGCTCACCAGAACCGATATCGTCTTTGCCGACTGCCTCTACGCCAGTCGCAGCCGGATCGCAGGAGGGTGGCTGCATCGCCTTGCGATCGATGCTGGGGTCGATGACTGGCAAGGCTGGCTCGCCTCCAGGCTTGGCGAGGGTCCAGGCGAGCGTCAGTGGCTCGCCTACCATGATGAAGCCAGAGACCAGCATCGGATCGCGGCCCTCGACGACGGCGTGCTTTCGGCCGTTCTGTTCATCGGCGACGGGCCGGCCACCGACTGGCTGTCCCAGCAGTTCGCGGCGCGCGAACTCGACGATCACGCTCGAAAGGCCCTTCTGCTTGGCACGGCGCCCGGCGCCGATCCAGGCCCGCTGGTCTGCGCCTGTTTTGGTGTCGGGCGAAACATCATCGCTCGGGCGATCGATGATCATGGTCTCTGTTCGACCGATCTCGTCGGCGCTGCCCTCAAAGCCGGCACCAATTGCGGTTCCTGCCTGCCCGAGCTGCGCAGCCTGATCAGGTCGGCGGCGATTTGCCAGAACCGAGCCGCCTGCCAGCCTGCAACGCCTTCAGCAACATCGGATCGCGATCTCATCGACGCGGAGGTATAATGGACTACTTCCCGATCTTCATGAGCCTTCAGGGTCGCACGGCGCTGGTGGTGGGCGGCACCGAGGCAGCCGCGCAAAAGGCCCGCCTCCTCCTCCGCGCCGGCGCCAGCCTGCGGCTGGTGGCTGAACATATCGGTCCGGAGATGCAGGCGTTGCTTGGCGAGCCGCTGGTAACGCACCGTGTGCGTAGGCTGGATGAGGCGGATCTGGAGGACGTGCAGATCGTCATCGCCGCGAGCGACGTCGATACGGAAAACAAGCGTGCCGCCAGCCTCGCCTATGCGAGGAATGTGCCCTATAACGTCGTCGATCAGCCCGCCGATTGCAGTTTCATCATGCCTGCCTTCGTCGATCGCGCGCCGATCATGGTCGCTGTTTCCTCGGGCGGGGCGTCGCCGGTATTGGCGCGGCTGGTGCGGGCCAAGATCGAAGCGTTGCTGCCACAAAAGCTCGGCGCGTTTGCCGCCTTGGCCCAGGCCTTCCGCCAACAGGTCATGCGCCGGCTGCCGGCGGCAGCGCGCCGACGCTTCTGGGAAGACGCGCTGGAAGGCGCGCCTGCGGATCGTGCGCTTGCTGACGACATGGAGGGAGCTGCCGATCTCCTGCAAGAGCAGATCGACGCCGAGGCCTGCCAGGCTGCCGCTCCCTGCCACACGGTCTGCCAGCATCCCGAACGCTGCCTCGGACGCCGCAAGGGCGCGGTCTGGCTGGTGGGCGCCGGGCCAGGCGATCCCGACCTCTTGACCAACAAGGCGCTTCGCCTGATGCAGCGCTGCGACGTCGTTCTTCATGATCGCCTCGTGCCCAAAGCTGTCCTCGATCGCATCAGACGAGACGCCGAGATCATTCCGGTAGGCAAAGCGCCAGGTGGCAAAGGCTGGCCGCAGGACGCGATTAACCAGCTCATGATCGATCGCGCTAAAGCGGGGGATCGCGTGCTCCGACTCAAATGTGGCGATCCCATGATCTTCGGCCGCGGCGGGGAAGAGCGCGATGCTCTGATCAAGGCAGGAATCTCCGTCAGCCTTGTGCCCGGCGTTACCGCCGGCCTCGCCGCCGCAAGCGAGGCAGGCTTAGCGCTAACCGATCGACGCTTGGCCAGCCAGTGTCTGTTCACCAATGGCAAGACACTTGCTCAGATGGAGATCAGCGATCTTGCAGCCTTTGGCCGACAGCGATCGACCCTGGTAGTCTATATGGCGCGGCTTTGGTTGGAGGACATCAGAACTCGGTTGCTCGCCGCTGGCTTCCCGCCGGAAACGCCAGCCGTCATTGCTTCATCATTAGGCCATCCCGATTCGAGCCAGGTGCTCAGTTCGGTCGGTAACATGAACGTCGAACCTATTGACTACGAAAAGCCAACACTATTGGTCATCGGAAAGACGACAGAGTCATTTCCTTTCGACAAGGTGGCTGAAGCTGAGCATTCGTTTGGGAGACAACGAGTCAAGATGCCTGCGCACTCGAATAGGCTAACAGGCCTTTCGTAACAAAAAGTGCATGGAGGGTGTTGCGCTCCCCCGCATGCACTGAAGACCGCATAACTCCGTCATCGAAGGTTGGCTCGAGCTCTTGGCCCGAGGTCACCGCCAGGACTGCCGAGGGTGCCAGTATGATCTTCTCGATGAGGGCACGCATGACGCAACGCGAGTCGGGTCGACGACAACTGCCAGCGGGATTTGCTGGCGAATGGACCCAGCGAACTTTTGCCGAAACGTCCGTCAAAGCCTTCAAGAAACCGCAAGACGGTCAAGTGCACATCTTGCCGTGCAATTCCTCATACCTGGACGAAATCTTGCGGCCTCAGTAGCCTGGATCGAACTTTATTCCCGTATTTTTGGGCGCTAGCTGAGAAAAACGTGATTCAGATCAAGTTGCTCGGACGTTTTTCGGTCTGCCGTGACGGTGTGCCGCTGAGCCTACCCAACTCGAAGAAAACCAAGGCGCTGCTGGGCTTTCTAGCGACGTCCGATTTGCCGGTAAGGCGGCAAAAGCTCTGCGAGATCTTTTGGGATCTGCCTGACGACCCGAGAGGCTCGCTTCGTTGGTCACTTTCAAAGATCCGTCGCGCCCTCCACCAGGATGGCTTCGCAGCGCTCGATG
The DNA here is from genome assembly GCA_039028235.1 of Pseudomonadota bacterium. Classification (GTDB taxonomy): domain Bacteria; phylum Pseudomonadota; class Alphaproteobacteria; order Geminicoccales; family Geminicoccaceae; genus JANQPX01. Next base: position 10,249 of record JBCCIN010000073.1, on the reverse strand, counting down.
CTGACCGCGAAACCGTGTATCTGGACAAAGCCGGGCTGGATATCGACAAGACCAGTTTGCTGAACATCGCTGATCCAAGCGTGGAAGAAACGGGTCGGCTCCAGGATGTCGCCGGGAGCTTTCATGGCGCTTTCATGGAGGATCTGGCACTTCCGAACTGCGCCGATTTCGAAGCCTGGAGGATGGCGAAGGCCCTTGAGGTCGAGCTTGGCATTGCGCGCGTTCTGAAGGAGTTGATCGGTCGGACGCGTTCCGAGCCGGGCCGCGCTTTGAAATATGCGCATGAGCTGCAACGGCTTTTGCCCGATGATGAGACCGTTGCATCAATCGTTCGTGACGTCATCGACGAGCAGCGGCGCGAGCCCCCTGCCCTGACGGCGGCATCGCCAACGATTCCGGAACAGCAAGCTGAGCCTCCATCGCCATCTGTCGAGGGCGAGATGGAAGCGGAGGCTCATGTTTCGGAACCTCCGTCACCTGCCGCACCGAATCTCGTCAAACCCGATCGCACCATAGCATGCGCCGCTGTTCCGGACCTGACGCGCGAGCGTCGTCAGATCAGTGTTCTGGCCTTGGAGCTGAGCGAGTCGCAAACGCCTATCGACGACCTGGATGTCGAGGACGAGGCCGACTCGGTTATGCCGCTTTTGAACGTCCTGAACGACGCGATGGAGGAATTCGGCGGCAGGCGCATTGTCGAGACATCATCGGGCATGGCGGTGGTGTTCGGTTTAGATCAGGGAACCGAAGAGCACGCCTACCAGGCCTGTCGGGCGGCCCTCTTCGCTGCTGACGTGGTCGCTGGCCCCAAAACGGGTGAGCAAGGGGCTCAGAATTTGGGCTTTCGCGCCGGAATCGATGCGGGTGAGGCGCTCGTCACCTTCGGCGGCGGCGGTGAGGTTTCGGCTTCAGGGGCCGTGATCCGCATTGCCAATCACATGGCCCAATGTCTTGGCAGCAACGGCATCCTGATCTCCAGCCGCGCTCACGAGGCTGCAGGTGGGTATGTCGAGACCGTTGACCTCGAAGACGGCGACGTCCGAGGCCTCTCAGAGAGCTGGGGGGCTCGCCGGCTCAAAGGCGAGGCCGGCGGCCTCTCGCGCTGGGAGTTGCGGGTACCACGGAAACTCTCGCCCTTTGTCGGACGCGACTTGGAACGCCAGCTTCTGGAACGCGCCTGGGAGTCCGCTCGTCAGGAAAGAGGGCGGATGGTTGGTGTGACCGGCAGCCCTGGCATCGGCAAGTCCCGCCTCGTCTTCGAGTTCATGGCATCGGGCACACTGTCGAACGTCAGACAGGTTGCCTGCGGCGCTCTGGACGTCGAGCGGTCGATGAGCCTTCTTTTGATCAAGAAGCTGCTGCTCGCGATCTGCGGCGTTGAACGCACGGCAGGGCCGCAAACGCGGGCGGCGGCGCTGGATCTGAAACTGGCGGCCGCTGACCATCTCGCCGTCCATCGGGCCGCCCTCCGCTCGCTCCTGGATCTCGATCCCGAGTCCGAGAGCTGGACCGTTTCCAGCATCTCGGACCGCAGTCAGCGTCTATCGGATGCGCTGCTCGCCCTGATCACCGATGACGCCGCGACGGCACCCACGATTCTTCTTGTCGAGGATCTGCAGTGGATGGATGAGGCCAGCGCCGGCATTTTTCAGCGGCTGGTCAATGCGCTCCCAGCGCTCAGCGTTCTGGTCATTGGCACCTATCGCTCGGATTTTGCGGTGCAGTGGGCACGGCCCGATGCTTTCGAGCAGATCACGCTGCCGCCCTTGAGCGAGCACGAAACCGGCTCTCTGCTGCAGGCACTGTTAAGTGCCAAGGACATGGCGAACAGCCTCCCCGCCGATCTGTTCGCGCTTACCGACGGCACGCCCTTTTTCATCGAAGAGACCGCAAGAGCACTTGCTGACCAGGAAGAGCAGGGCCTGGACGATCTGCGCCTGCCTGGTTCTGTGCTCTCAATCCTCGAAGCCAATATCAATCGCCTCGATCAGGCGGATCGCCACGTCCTGCATGCCACGGCCGTGATCGGCCGGCGGGTCAGCGGCGCTCTCCTGGAGCATGTGACGGGACTGGCTCAAGGTTCGATCGAAGGCGCAATCGAGCGTTTGTGCGATACAGGCTTTCTCGTCGAGACCCAGTTCCATCCGCATCGCCGCTTTCGCATCAAACATGCGCTGATGCAGGAGTGCGCTTACGGCATGGTCGCGCGCAAGAACCGGATCGCCATGCATCTGTCGATCCTCGACAGGCTCGAGTACGACGACGGAGATGAGAAGGCGGCGCAATCGCTTGCGCGCCACGCACGGCTCGGCGAATCCTGGGAGAAGGCGGCCGAATACTTCCTGGCGGCGGCGAAGCACGCGCTCGAACATTCCGCCCATGGGACGGCGCTTCGAAATGTCGACTTCGGCTTGCAGGCGCTGGACCACTGGCCGGAAGACGAAGCGCGGGACCGGCAGGAACTGGCCTTTCGCAAAGTCGAGGGTGTTGCGCAGATGGCGGCGAAGGGCTGGAGCTCCGAGACCGTCGCGGCAGCTTTTGATCGGGCCGCCGAACTCGCCGATCGCGTCGGCGATGAGATTGAGCGGTTCACGGTGATGCGCGGCAAGGCGCAATATTTCATGATCAGCGGTCGCCCACGCGAAGCCCAGGAGATTGCTCGAACCTGTTGCGGCATCGTCGAGCGCACGGATCCGGACAATGCCGAACTCGGCATCGAGACGTCCCATATGTACTGGACGAACGGTTTTTTCCTCGGGGATTACACGACCGTTCTTCAACATGCGGAGAAGGCATGGCGGCTCTACCGTCCGGAGATCCACCACGGGCTGACCTACAAATATTCAGGCCATGATCCCGGCGCCTGCTGCCGCATGTTTTTGAGCCTGGTGCAGACGCTTCGCGGCGAAGGCGAGGAGGCGGACAAAGCGACTGATGATGTCGATGCCCTGGCCCAGCGTTTCGACCATCCGCTGACGACGACGCTCTCCTTCTGGGCCAAGAGCTATCGCGCCTTGTTTGCTCAGGACTATGAGGCGGCGGAGCGCTGGTCCGTCATGGAGATCGAGAACTGCCAGCGCCACAAGCTTCCCTTTCTGGGCGCGCAGGGGCAGTTCACCCAAGGCTGGGCCAAGGCGCATCTCGGCAACGTGCGCGACGGCGTCGAGCTGATGGAAGCGGGCATCGCCGGCATTCGAAAGAGCGGCGCTCAGATGGGACTTCCTTATTTTCTGGCGCTGTTTGCGGAAATTCGCCTTGAACAAGGCGAGGCCGACCAGGCGTCAAAGCTGCTCGGTGCAGCCTTTGACGATGCTGCGAAGAGTGATTCGCGGTTTCAATATTCCGAGCTTCTTCGGGTCAAAGCGGCCATGCTCGCCAAGGCAGACAAGAATGATCCTGGAGTCGAATCGCTTTTGCGTGAGGCCGTTGCGACGGCGAAGGCACAAGGCGTAGGCCTTGCCGAACTGACATCGGCCGTCACTTTGGCCGAGCACCTGGCTTCCGCTAAACGCAGCGCTGAGGCGCGGGAGCTTCTTTTGGGCAGCAACGAACATCTAGAGCGCTGCAAGGCGCATCCCATTGCTGCGAGGGCGGCCGCTCTCCTCTAATTCCACGCTTTTGCCGTCGCCCGCGGACGCCATCTCGTCGCGATTCCACGGTTTTCGACAAAATTCCACGGTTCGTTCCACGCTTCATCCTACGCCTGATCAAACGTCCGGTTCGTAGAAAGAGATTGTTCGCGGGATGGTCCCGCCAGCAACCGAAAGCGAAGGAAGGAACCGACGATGACCGCTCAAGCCAACATGCAGATGAACGACGCCCCGGTGGTCAATAACGGCGTCAATGTCGATGCTCTCATGGGCGCTCGCGAGGCGCTCGGCAGTGCGCCTGAGGCGGCTCAGTTCACCTGGCGCGCCATGTGCGAGTGGGAAAATGGCACCCACAGCCGCTCGACCATGAACGGATTTTTTGGACTTGGCGCCGAACAGCAGCGGGAGAAGAGTTTTTCGATCGATGCCGATCACCCGACCGTGTTCGCCGCTGAGGACAATGCGCCGACGCCGGTCGAGATCGTTCTTTCCGGTCTTGCAAGCTGCCTGACCGCCGGCGTTGCCGCTGTCGCCCAGCATCGTGGCATTCAGCTTCACCGCGTGGTCGCCAGGCTCGAAGGCGACATGGATATCCAAGGTATTCTCGGCATGGACGACGAGGTCCGGAACGGCTTCGACGCGATCCGGGTCAGCTTCGAGATCGACGCCGATGCCACGCCGGAAGAGATCCAGGCCCTCGTCGCCCAGTCGCAAAAGCGCTCGGCCGTTTTCGACATCATCACCAACCCGACCAACGTGACGGTCACCGCCGGGTGACGATCAGGACTGAGAGGAGCGAGCGTCATGCCTTACGTCACGACCGTCATCATCGGCGCCGGCCCGGCCGGGCTCGCGATGAGCAAATGCCTCGCCGACCGCTCGATCGATCATGTGGTCCTGGAGCGCGGCGAGGTGGGGAACAGCTGGGCGACGGAGCGCTGGGACTCGCTCCGTCTCCTGACCCCAAACTGGCAAAGCCGACTTCCCGGCTACCGCTATCAGGGCGATGACCCCAACGGCTATATGAAGGCCAAGGAGGCCGCCCACTATCTCCGGAATTATGCGATCCATCTGAACGCGCCTATCCAGAACGGAACGACCGTAACAGCGGTTCGGCCGGCGCGTTCCGGCGTCGGCTACGAGGTGGCGACCGACCGCGGTCTCTGGACCTGCCACAACGTCATCATGGCCAGCGGGGCTTGCAACATCGCCTCCAGGCCCAAATGCGCAGACGACATCTCGGGTGTGGTTCGCTGCATCACACCGAAGGACTACCGACGCCCCGATGATCTGGAGGACGGCAAGGTGCTCGTGGTCGGCGCCAGCGCCACCGGCGTGCAGCTCGCCCAGGAAATCCAGCGCTCCGGGCGCGACGTCATCATCTCCGTCGGCGATCACATCCGGTTGCCTCGGCACTATCGCGGCCGGGACATCAAGGAGTGGATGGATCGGACCGGCGTGCTCGGCAGCTTCTACACCGAGGTCGACGATCTGAAACGCGCGCGAAGTCTCCCCTCGCTGCAGCTGATCGGCTCGCATGCACAGGATTTTCTCGACTTGAACACGCTTCAGGACCAGGGCGTGCGCGTCGTCGGCCGGCTCGCCGGTTTTCGCGAGGGGAAAGCGATGTTCTCGGGCTCGCTCGCCAATTTCTGCGTGTCCGCCGATCTCAAGATGAACCGGTTCCTCGACTCCATCGATGACTGGATCGAGGAGAAGGGAGAAACGCAGGCTGCCCCGGCAGCGCGTCGCTTCGCACCGACCCGCGTCGATGAGCGGCCAGCCCTGCAGATCGATCTGGATGCCTACGGGATCAAGACGGTCCTGTTCGCGACCGGCTATCGCCCCGACTACAGCTGGCTCAAGGTCCCGGTTCTCGATCGGAAGGGCAGGTTGATCCACGACGGCGGCGTGACGCCGGCACCCGGCCTTTACGCCATGGGGCTCTCCTTCATGCGACGGCGGAAATCAACGCTGATCGACGGTGTCGGCGACGATGCGCACGACATCGCCGATCATCTGACCATGCAACTCGGCCAAAAGGCCGCCTGATCGGGAGTGAGAACGATGCTGCACATCCACGGACAGCCAAAACGCTATGACGCCCTGATCGTCGGCGCTCGCCCGGCAGGTGCCGCGACCGCCATGCTGCTGGCGCGGGCGGGGTTGCGGGTCCTGATGATCGACAAGGCCGAAGCTGGAACGGACACGCTTTCGACCCACGCCCTGATGCGCGCAGGCGTGACACTATTGGATCGCTTCGGCGTTCTGGAAGACATCATCCGCGCCGGAACGCCAGCGGTTCGCCAAGCGAGCTTCTCCTATGATGGCGAACGCACCACCGTCGACATCAAACCCAAGGGCCATGCCGAAGGGCTTTATGCGCCGCGGCGAACGGTTCTGGACAAGGTTCTTGCCGAGGCTGCATCGGCAGCCGGCGTCGAGATCAGTTACCGAACAGCACTCGAGGAGCTCCGCACCGACGACAATGGTCGGGTCAAGGGGGCCATTCTTCGCGGCCCTGACGGCGACCGCTTTCCCGTCGATGCGGACATCGTGATCGGCGCCGATGGACGAAACTCGGCTGTCGCCAGGGTGGTCGGCGCCAAATGCTACGCGCTCTCGAAGCACCGCACATCAGTGGTCTATGGCTATTTCGACGGGATCGAGGACCAGGGTTATCAGTGGTTCTACAGCCCCGGCTGCAGCCTCGGCATGATCCCGACCAATGACGGGCTGCATTGTGTCTTCGCGGCCGTCCCGCCTGCTGACTTCAAGGCGACGTTTGGGGGCGATCCACTCGCTGGTCTGAAGCGGATCGCGGCCAGATGTCATGCAGCGCTTGACGGGAGCCATCGCTATGTCGAGGCCGAAGGGCGTCTTCGGCCCTTCATCGGGGCGCCTGGCCACATGCGCCAATCCTTCGGACCCGGCTGGGCACTGGTTGGCGATGCCGGCTATTTCAAGGACCCGATCACCGCCCATGGGATCACCGATGCGCTCCGTGATGCATCGATGCTCTCGGACGCGATCACGGCGGGCGGCATGGCGAGCCTCGCGGCCTATCAGATGAAGCGGGACAGGCTGTCCTGGCCGCTCTTCAAGACAACGGATGCCATCGCCGCGCTCGACTGGAGCATGGATGGATTGAAGGCCGAACATGCCAAGCTGCATGAGGCGATGCGCCACGAAATGGCCGAGATCGATGCCCTGCCAAGCGACCAGCGCGTCGCAGCCTAACTTGATGGAGTGAAAGAGATGACGACGACAGACAAGAACGGCTGGTCCGGGGCAATCAAGGGACAGCCTGGGATTGGCGACACCGCCGAGCGCAGCCGAACGACGTCGATGGCTGATGTCGAACGTTTCACGGCGATGACCGGCGACAAAAACCCGATCCACTATGACGAGGCCATTGCGAAAGCAACGCCACTCGGCACCCTCGTCGTTCAAGGCGGCGTCACCACCGGTCTCCTGAACGCCGTCGTCGCCAAGGATCTTCCGGGACCAGGCACCGTCTTTCTCGAAACCAACTGGCGCTTCTCGAGAGCCGTCAAGGTCGGGGAAGAGATAATGGCCTCAGTCAAGGTCACCGAAGTCCGCGAGGACAAGCCCATCTGCAAGCTCGAAACTGAGGTGCGCAATGCTGATGGCGACATCTGCGTCCAGGGCACCGCTGTGACCTACACGCTACCGTGCAAGATGTAGAAGGCGTTGGAGTCAAGAAAATTCAAAGACCGAGTCTGGAGAACGCGGCCTCGACACTTTCTAGAATCGCAGGATCGAGAAGCGTGAACGTCGCGAAAAAATCGGCCTGGCCGAATGAGGGGTTCTTGCGGCGGACGTTTTCTGCGCAGAGGTGAGCGGCGTCCCAAACGCCAGCGAGGCCATAGACCATCACGCCCATGCAATCGACATAGATGTGAACATTGGGCGCTCTGAGCGCTCTTTCGGCCCAATAGGTCTGGGACTGATCATCGCCGCGGACCATGCAGGCGATCCCACGCGCAGCCAGCATCGACTGGGTGAGCGTGTCGATAGGGCTTAGATTCATGGCCTTGGCGACATTCTCTTCACCCCGATCACCATCGCACTGAATGGCATGGAGTAGAGCGCCGTTATACAGCCCAAAGGCGTAGTTCGGGCTGATCTCCACACTTCGATCCATCCAGGACAGCCCAGCTTCGACGTCGCCGGTGAGCCATTGGGCTCGGCCCATGATCAGATTCGCAAAGGGGTCGAGCGGATCAAGGGATACGCCCTTTTCGGCAAAGTCGAGTGCCAGACGCTGATTGGATTCGAACTCCGGCGAGAAACGCTGGAAGGCGTTTTGGAAGTGGGTGTAGGAGAGGCCGGCAAAGGCACGCGCGAAATTCGGGTCCAGTTCGGTGGCGCGATTGAAATGGCCGAGCGCGATGTCGTTGTCGGCGCGATTGAACCGATACATGTAGTGAACGCCGTGGTGATAATGGCCCCAGGGCGTCGAGCATGTCACCGGAGCGAAGACGGATCTTTTCGACCTCGTTCTGCGGAATGTGCAGCTCCAGCGACGCGATCACGTTGGCGATGATGCGGGCGCGGATCTCATGCACGTCATCCGTCTTGCCGGTAAAGCGATCGCTCCAGATGACGGCCTGGCTGTCGGTGTCCGCGAGTTCCACATTGATCGCGAGGTTCTGGCCCTGACACTCGACATCGCCACTAAGGCAATAGCCGGCGCTCAAGAGATCACGCACGCCTGTGAGATTGTATGCTGCGTTCCGGAATCTGAAGGTCGAGCCGCGTGCCAGGACCGTCAGCCAGCGCAGCCGGGAAAGGGACGAAATCAGCTCTGATGGGAGCGCTTCAGAGATTGTCACCCCCGTGCCGGCCTCGCCGATGGTGCGAAACGGCACGATCGCAATCGACGGTTTGCGGTCAGGATTCGGAACCTCGCTTGCTTCGACAGGCTTCTTCGCCGGCACAAGAGGCTCGGCAGGGGAAGCGGCGGCCCCTAGGCGGACCGGCCCGACGAAGCGATACCCTCGTCTCGGCACCGTGCGGATATAGGTCTGGGTGTCACCATCATCGTCGAGAGCCCTTCTCGCGGTCTTGACCACCGTCGACACGGCCGCCTCGCTGACAACCCGGCCGTTCCAGACATGCTCGATGACCTCGTCTTTTGAAATCAGACGGTCGTGATTCTGGACCAAGAGGCAGAGCAGCGAAAACGGCCGCGGCTCGACCGCAATCTCGTCGCCGCTCCGCCGGAGCTGCATGCGGCTGAAATCAAGCTCGAAATCGTGAAATCGATAAAGCATCGGAAAACGATAGCCGGGTGCCAAATGCCCGCCAAGAGCTGGTGCTCGACGCCGATCCGCCGGATTCCCAGGAAATCCCCAAGGTTTCCCCATGCGATCCTCAAGCGAAGAGGGTCGGACTTTTCTAGTCTTTGCCTATCAGCGATGCGGAGAAGCGAGCCGCAGCAAGCTTAAAGAAATCGAGAGACCGGAGTTGAAGAGATGACCGCGACAGCTCTTGCAATAGACGACGCCGTTTATGCGAAGTGGAACCATAAGCTCAACAGGTCATGGTCTTCAGCCGACTACGCCAAGATCGGCGTGACGCTGCAGATCGTCGGTGAGGCCATGGCGGAAACCGCGAATTTCAAGCCTGGCTCGAAGGTTCTGGACGTTGCCGCCGGCAATGGCAATGCGTCGCTTGCCTTGGCGCGGCGGTTCTGCGAGGTGACCTCGACAGACTATGTCGAGGCGATGCTCGACAAAGGGCGTGCGCGAGCAGCGGCGGAGGATCTCGAGATCGACTTCGAGATCGCCAATGCACAGAACCTGCATTTTGCAGACAATATGTTCGACGGCGTCGCCTCCACCTTCGGCGTGATGTTTGCGCCGAACCAGGAAGCCGCGGCAAGCGAGATTGTCAGGGTATGCAAGCCCGGCGGGAAGATCGTGCTCGCCAATTGGACGCCTGAGAGCTTTGTCGGACGGGTTTGTGCAACCATCGGCCGGCATATGGGCGCATCATCCGGTTTCAAATCGCCTCAGAACTGGGGCCGGGAAGACTGGCTGCGCCAGCATTTCGATGAGCTTTGCTCGTCGTTCTTAATAACCCGGAAACACTACAAGTTCCGCTACCACTCGCCTCAGCACTATCTCGATTTCTTCCGAACGCACTATGGGCTTTGCCGCCAGGCGTTCGCCTGTGTCGGGCCTCTCGGAGAAGCAGCGTTGGCCGACGACATCCTAAGTATCGTCGACGCGTTCAACACTGCCGTAGACGGCACAATGTGCGCTCCCTCCGACTATGTCGAAATCGTCATGATCAAAGCCTAGCGGTGTGACGACGTCATTTGGCTCCCACCGCAATCGAAGAAAACGCGAAGAAAGGATCGTTGACATGACTGCCACGACCGAAACCGCCCTTAACGATACCAATGCGAACGAGACCATTGATAACGGCGTGAATGTCGCTGCCCTTCTGGATGCTCGCGAGGCACTCGAAGCAGTGCCCGAGGCCGGTCAGTTCAAATGGCGGGCCAGCTGCGAATGGGTCGAAGGCACCCACAGCCGCTCGACCATCGAGAGCTTCTTCGGCCTTGGCGAGGAGCAAGGGCGAAAGCAGGCCTTCACCATCGATGCCGATCATCCCGAGCAGTTCGC
>JBCCIN010000072.1:0-15610 GCA_039028235.1 Pseudomonadota bacterium | reverse complement strand
CGCGCCGGTCGCCTCGAAGGCGATGTCGAACGTGCCCTTGTTGGCCTCGAACGGCTTTAGCGGGTCGTCGCTGCCACCGACTTTGTAGACCGCATCCGCCCCGATCTCCTCGGCCTTTCTGAGCGGCGGCTCGGCGAGATCGAAGACGCTGATCTCGGCGGCACCGGCCTGCTTCGCCGCAAGCGCCACTAAGAGGCCGATCGGCCCGGCACCCGCGATCACCACCCGCCGCCCCATGATGTCGCCCGCCCGCTTCACCGCATGCAGCGCCACGGCGAGCGGTTCGGCCATGGCGGCCGTGGCGAAGGACATGCTCTCCGGAATTCGATGGCACTGGTCCGCCCGCGCGATCACGAAGTCGCTGAACGCACCCTGGACATGGGGCATGCGCGCGGCACTGCCATAGAACAGCATGTTTCTACAGAGATTGCTGCGGCCGGCGAGACAGTCGGGGCAGGCAAGGCAGGGCCGGCTCGGGTCGATGGCAACAGCGTCGCCGATCGCAAGGCCGTCGACGTCTTCACCGACCTCGGCGATCGTGCCCGCGACCTCGTGGCCGAGGATCAGCGGTTCCTGGAGCGCGAAATCGCCGACCCGTCCCTTGAAGTAGTAGGAAAGGTCGGAGCCGCAGATCCCACCCGCCCGGACGCTGATCCGGACCTCGCGGCTACCCAGCGGCCTCGGCGCCACATCGGTCAAGCGGAGGTCTTTCGCAGCATGGATCAGAAGGGCTTTCATCGATGTTCCCTGACCTGTACTTTTCTGCTGATCTGACAAAAATGTTGCTTTGTTATCGATAACATGCATGCTGTCGGATTGTTTGGCAAGCGAGAAAAATTTTCGACGAAAGGTACGGAGTATGCCAAGGGGGCTTTTCGATCTGAGCGGCAAGCGGGCGTTGATCACTGGGTCGTCCCAGGGGATCGGTCTGAGCCTCGCCGAAGGGCTCGCAGCAGCCGGCGCCAGGGTCGTGCTTAACGGGAGATCGACGGAGAAGCTCGACGCCGCTGTCGCGACGATCGAGGGTGCTTCCGGCTATGCGTTCGATATCGCCGAACAGGCGGAGGTGGCAGACGCGGTTGATCGGATCGAGGCCGAACAGGGGCCGATCGACATCCTCGTCAACAATGCCGGCATCCAGCGCCGCGAGGCCTTGGAGAACTACCCGCTCGAGACCTGGCGGGAGCTGATGCGCATCAATCTGGATGGTGTGTTCATTGTCGGGCAAGCGGTGGCGAACAAGATGATCCCGCGCGGGTCGGGCAAGATCATCAACATCGCGAGCCTGCAAAGCGAAGCCGCGCGCTATTCGATCGCCCCCTACACGGCGTCCAAGGGAGCGGTTAAGAACCTGACCAAGGGCATGTGCACGGACTGGGCGCGCCACGGGCTGCAGATCAACGGGATCGGCCCCGGCTATTTCGAGACGCCGCTCAATCAGGCGCTGATCGACAACCCCGAGTTCGATGCCTGGCTCAGGAACCGCACGCCCGCCGGGCGCTGGGGCAAGGTCGAGGAACTGCAGGGCGCCTGCATCTTCCTCGCCTCCGAAGCCTCCAGTTTCGTGAACGGCCAGATCATCTATGTCGACGGCGGCGTGCTGGCGACGCTTTAAGGAAACAGGAAAAGCTCCATGTCACTACCCGTCCTTCTCCGCTGCCCGCTGATGCCGGTCATCCAGGAAAAACTCGAAGCCGGCTATGACGTGCACCCCGTCTTCGACATGGCCGATCCCAAGCTCGAGGCGATCGCCGGCGACATCCGCGCTGTCGTGACCGGCGGGCATCTGGGCGCACCCACGGATGTGATGGAGCGTCTGCCGAACCTCGAGATGGTTGCGATCAACGGCGTCGGCTTCGACAAGGTCGATCTCGACATGGCCAAAGAGCGCAGCATTCGGGTCAGCAACACCCCGGACGTGCTGACCGCCGATGTCGCGGATCTCGCGATCGGCCTCACCTTGGCGCTCACCCGAAAGATCACCGAGGGCGACAGCCATGTGCGGAGCGGCGCCTGGCTGGAGGGCAATATCGGTCTCGGCCGGAAGTTCTCGGGCCTGCGCTACGGCATTTTCGGCCTTGGCCGGATCGGCAAGGCGATCGCACGGCGTCTCGCCGGCTTCGACGTCGAGATCGCCTATTGCGATATCGCCGAGCAGCCGGACTCCGGCTTTGCCTATTGTAGCTCGGCGGCTGCGCTTGCGGCTGAGGTGGATGTCCTGATCGTCGCCGCGGCTGCGAGCGGCTCGACCGAGAAGATCATCGGCAAGACCGTGCTCGATGCGCTTGGCAAGGACGGCCTTCTCGTGAACGTGGCCCGAGGCTCGATCGTGGATGAGCCGGCGCTGGTTCAGGCGATCACATCGGGGAGCATCGCCGGTGCTGCGCTCGACGTGTTCGCGGACGAACCGCGCGTGCCCGCAGCACTGATCGAGAGTGACCGCGTCGTTCTGACCCCCCATATCGCGAGCGGCACGGTCGACACGCGCCTCGCCATGGGCAACCTGATGCTCGCCAATCTCGAAGCGTTTGCAGCCGGCAAGGATCTGATCACGCCGGTGGTCTGAAGCCGAGCACTGCGGACACGTCTTCAGAAGACGTCGAGGCGGACCCATCGATGACGCTTGATGGCGCCGTCATTCCCATCTAGATTGGTCTGAATATCAAACCAATGGACCAATGGGAGTGGCCTGGGGTGGAGAAAGCGTGACGGCAAAACTGCGGCATGGGCTTCCGTCCGCTCGTTCCGTCGTCCATGCTGCCTGCCTGCTGCTCTTCATAGGGATCTGTCTTTGGCCTGGCCTGGCTGCCGCGGCCGATCAGGATAGCGAGATCCTGTCCTGGCTGCTCGCGCCGATCGATCCGACACGCGGCCATGACGTCGATGCCGCCACCTCCTGGCACGGCCGGCTGATGGTCCTGATCTGGGCCTTTCTGTTTCCCACAGGCATTCTGGCGGCGCGTTTCTTCAAGATCCTGCCTGGGCAGGACTGGCCGCGGAAGGTCGACAATGCGCGCTGGTGGCACACCCATCTGGCCACGCAATATACCGGCGGCGTTCTGCTTCTCGTCGGCCTTGGCCTCGCCCTCTACGCGACCGGCACGAGCCAGGGTGTGGTCGTCGATTGGCATCACATTCTTGGCTGGATTGTGGCGGTTTTAGCGGCCTGGCAGTTTCTGGGCGGATGGCTGAGGGGAACGAAAGGCGGGCCGACCGATCCCGCCGCCGACGGCTCCCTGCGTGGCGATCATTACGACATGACCCCACGCCGACGCGCCTTTGAATACGCCCACAAGATCGGCGGCTATCTCGCTTTGCTCATGGCCTGCGTGGCTGTCGTGACCGGTCTCTACACCGCAAACGCGCCGCGTTGGATGTGGCTCGGCATCCTTGGCTGGTGGGGCCTTTTGCTCGGCATCGCCGTCTGGCTGCAGGCCAAGGGTTTCGCGCGCGATACCTATGAAGCGATCTGGGGTCCTGGCGCGGAGCATCCCGGCAATCGCCTCCGTCCCATCGGTCTTGGCGTCAGGCGGTCAGGCGACCCTGTCGAACGGCGCCGGACCGACTGATGCCGCCATTAATGAGGGGTATTCGAGTCGATTTTTCATTGACTCCAGTCTTGAGGCTTTCATAATGGTCTAAAGATCAAACCAATAGACCAAAAGGGTGGCTTTCCTCGGATGAACGCGACGGCATCGATCGATGGCATGGTGATCCCCGCTTTGCGGCGGGGAATCAGGCGTGCGCCGATCCGGGAGCAGATCGCGCGCAGCTTGACGGATCTTATCGCCGCCGGTCTCTTGAAGACGGGCGACGAACTACCGCCGGAGCGCGAGCTGGCCGCGATGCTGGAGGTCAGCCGCGAGAGCCTGCGCGGCGGTCTGCAGCTGCTAGCGGATCGCGGCATCCTCGATATCGGCCAAGGCACCCGCACCCGCGTGCGGGCCATGCCGGAAGCCAGCGAAACCACGTGGCAGCACGAGTTTCAGCAGCTGGCGGACGTTACGGACGAGGCTGTTCTCGGCACCCGTCTGGTGCTGGAGCCGGCGCTCGCAAGGCTGGCCGCCGAGCATATCGACGACGCGACGCTCGATCGTCTGAAGAAGCTGGTCGAGGCGCAGCGGGGCTTCGATGACGACCCGGTGCGCTTCCAGATCTCGGACCGCGAGTTCCACCTCGCCGTCTTCCAGGCCGCAGGCAATCCGGTGCTGGTGAGCTTCGCCGCACAGGCCTATGCCCATGCCTATGCCTACCGTCGGGATCTGATGAAGCATCACGACGGCATCGCCCTTGCCGTCGTCGCCCATGAGTCGATCGTCGAGGCACTCGAGGCGAGAAACCCGGATGCCGCGGAGGTCGCCATGCGCACGCATATGAAGACGATCGAGACGCTTCTCTCGAATCTGCCGTCGTCAAAGCGGACGAATGGGTGAACATGCGCACACCAGGCGTGCTTTTCCGCACGGAGGCGATGTCGCGCCGTTCCCGACTCTGTTTCCTACGATTTGTTATCGATAACATACGCCAGGTGGAGAACTGAGCATGCCGCATATCGTGCTCGAACAGGTGGAGAAGGCGTTCGGTCATCATCAGGTGCTGCCGCCGCTCGATCTCGACCTCGACGACGGCGAGTTCACCGTGCTGGTCGGACCATCAGGCTGCGGCAAGTCGACCACGCTCAGGTTGCTGGCCGGCCTCGAAAACCTCTCCGCCGGCGAGATCTATTTCGACGACGAGCCGATCAGCGCCTTGGAGCCCAAGGATCGGGACGTCGCGATGGTCTTTCAGGACTATGCGCTCTACCCGCATATGAATGTCGCGAAGAACATGTCCTTCGCCCTTCGCCTCGCGCGCGTGCCCAAGGCCGAGATCGAGGAGAAGGTGAAGCGCGTCGCGGCGATGCTCAACATCCAGGACTACCTGCATCGAAAGCCTGCCGAACTCTCCGGCGGCCAGCGCCAGCGGGTCGCGATGGGCCGGGTCCTGGTGCGCGACGCCGGCACCTTTCTGTTCGACGAGCCGCTCTCCAATCTGGATGCGCAGCTCCGCGCCAAGATGCGCACCGAGCTCGCCGAGATGCGGGACAGCATCGACAAGAACATGATCTACGTCACCCATGACCAGACCGAGGCGATGACGCTTGGCGATCGCATCGTGGTCATGAAGGGCGGTGTCATCCAGCAGCAGGGCTCGCCGGAAGAGCTGTTCAAGCACCCCGCCAACAAGTTCGTCGCCGGTTTCATCGGCAGCCCGCCCATGAATTTCCTGAACGCCGAACTGATCGGTGGGAACGGCAGCCTGCGCGTGAAAGGCGAAGGCTTCGATCTACCGCTCGGCGAGAAGCAGCGCTCCAGGCTCGACAAGGCGTCAAAGCAGGTGGAGATCGGCATTCGCCCCTCCGCATTTAACGCCGATATCGCCGCCGGCTCGCCGATCGAGTTGCATCTCGTCGTTTCGGAGTATCTCGGCGCCCACTCGGTCCTGGTGACCCGGTGCGGTGTCGACGAGGTGCTGGTCGAATATGACAGCGCCACGCCCATGAAAGCCGGCACGACCATGGCCTTCGGCGTCCGCCCGGACGACATCATGCTGTTCGACCCGGAAACCGGAGCAACCCTTTAACCAACCACGATCACCAAGATGGGAGACGACCATGCTGAATCTTCTGAAGTCCACGGCGATTGTCGCTGCGGGTGTCGCCATCGGCGCAGGGAGCGCCCTGGCCAATCCCTATGAGGAGTATGCCGGCACCACGCTCGTCGTGAATTTCCCGGCGCACCCCCACTTCGACGCTGTCCTCAAGGTCCTACCCAAGTTCACTGAAGCGACCGGGATCGAGGTCGAGGTGGACCAGCAGCAATATCTGAAGATGCGCGAGAAGCAGACGCTCGAGCTCACCAAGGACGAGGGCGAATACGACCTGCTCGCCTATGTCGTCTTCTCCAAGGCGGACTATGTCTACGCCGATCAGCTCGAAAATCTGGCGCGCTACTTCATGAACCCGAAGCTCGCCAATCCGAGCTACGATGCCGATGACCTGATCGACGGTTATGTCCAGAACATCGGTGTCGCCGGCGGCTCCAAGGGCTATCTTCCGGGGCCGACAGGCTCGCTCTTCGGCATCCCCTTCGGTTCCGAGACCTCGATCCTCGGCTATCGGAAGGACATCTTCGAGAAGCACGGCCTCGAGGTGCCCGCGACCTATGACGAGCTTCTGGAGCTTGCCTGCAAGATCCCGGAGCTGGAGCCGGGCATGGGCGGCCTTTCCTCGCGCGCGGCCTCCGGCCACCAGGCGAGCCACGCCTTTCTTCTCCATCTCGCCCCGCTCGGCGGCCGCATCTTCGACGACGAGTGGCAGCCGATCGTCAACAACGAAGCAGGCGTGAAGGCGGCGGAAGCGCTGAAGACCATCGTCGAATGTGGCCCTGAGGGTGGTGAGACCTTCGGCTTTGCCGAAGCAGGAGCGGCCTTCCTGAACGGCGAGACCGCCATGTTCCTGGATAGCACCGTCTTTGCCGGCAAGGTCGAGAACCCGGACGAATCCCAGGTGGTCGGCAAGGTCGGCTGGGCGCCGCATCCGGAAGGTGTGCGCCGCGGCTCCCAGACAGGAGGCTTCGGTATCGGCATCCCGTCGAACGCGCAGAACAAGGAGGCCGCGTTCCTCCTGATGCAGTGGCTGACCTCCAAGGAGGCGGATAAGATGATCGCGCTCGAAGGTGGCAACCCGTCCCGCTTCTCCACCCATGCGGATGAAGAGGTGAACGCCAAATATCCGCATATGGCGATCTTCGGTGAGGCGCTGAAATACGCCGACCCTGACTGGCGCCCGATCATCCCGGTCTGGGGCAAGGTCAACGCCGATCTCGGCACCGCCCTTTCCAAGACCCTGACCGAAGGCCTGGACATCCAGGAAGCCCTCGATGGTGTCGCCGAGCGGACCCAGGCGATCATGGACGAGGCCGGCTACTACTCCTGGAACTAGTGGTGTGCGTGGTGTGACCACCTCATCATGACGATAAGCCTCCCTGGCTGAATACGGGCGGTGCCTGTAGCACCGCCCGGATTTTCCAAACCTGGCAAAGGTGCCAAAGCCATGCCGGCGACAGCAGCGACATCGGTGACAGCGGAGCGAGCCGCCGCCGGGCGATCCGCGAAGCGAAAGAGGCGCGCGATCGGAAGCGCCAACCGCCTCACACCTTACATGTTCCTGATGCCGGCCGTTGCCGTGATGGTGGTGGCTCTCCTTTACCCTATCCTCTACAGCATCTATGCGAGCTTCCTGAACTGGCACCCGAGCCAGCGGATCGGCGAGGCGGACTGGGTCGGCCTTCGCAATTATCTCTTCCTCCTGAAGGACGAAGCCTTTCGCGAAAGCCTCGTCGTCACGCTGAAATTCGTCTCAACAGTGGTGTCCGCCGAGCTGATCATCGGCGTCGGTCTCGCGCTACTGCTCGACCGCAATATCCGCGGCATGTCGCTGCTTCGCACCATCTTCATCCTGCCGATGATGATCGCCCCCATCGTGGTCGGCCTGATGTGGCGCTATATGTACCACCCGACCGCAGGCGTCTTTAACCAGACCTTGGAAAGCCTGGGCCTGCCTACCATCCCCTGGCTCTCCAACGGCTCCTGGGCGCTCTTTTCCATCATCATCGCCGACATCTGGCAGTGGACGCCCTTCATCTTCATCCTGGCGCTCGCGGCCCTCCAGTCCCTGCCGCGCTCCGCCCTCGAAGCAGCCCGGATCGACGGCGCGTCCGAGTGGCAGCAGATCCTGCACATCAAGCTGCCGCTGATGATGCCCGTCCTGATCGTCACCTGCCTCCTTCGCCTGATCGACGGCTTCAAGGTGCTCGAAGTGATCCTGGTCATGACCAATGGCGGGCCCGGGCTTTCGACCGAGATCCTGGCCCTTCGGATCGCGCGCACCGCAGGCGAGTTCCAGGAACTCGGCGTCGCCGCCGCCATGTCCACCTACCTGCTGCTCATGCTCCTGATCCTGACCGTGGCCATGTTCCTCTACAACAAGGTCATCGATGCTCGGGCGGCGCGTGAGCAGGCGGCCGCAGCACGCCAGCAGCAACTGGCCGAGGAGACGAGCTGATGAGCGGACCCGCAGGCAAGGCGGCAGAACGCCAGAGCCCCGCTTTCTACGCGCTGATCTTCGTCCTCGTGATGATGGCGATCGGCCCGATCTATCTGATGCTGGCGACGTCGCTCAAGCTGAACGTCGACATCACCAGCGGCACCTCCAGCTTCCTCTTCATGCCGACGCTTCAGAACTACGAGACCGTCCTTTGCGACTGGCTCCCCTATGAAGCCGCCCATGTCGACTACTGTGACAAAAAATTCGCACGCGGCCTCAAGAATTCGCTGATCATCGCCCTGATCTCGACCGCACTCACCCTGATCCTCGGCTGCATGGCCGCCTATGCTCTGGTGCGCTTCAGGTTCATGGGGAGGGACACGGTCTCGCTCACCACGCTGATGATGCGCATGGTGCCACCGGCCGTCCTACTGGTGCCGACCTTCGGCATCTGGACATTCCAATACGGCCTGGATGGCACCTATACCGGTATCATCCTGATCTATGTCGCGATGAACCTGCCATTTGTCATCTGGATCCTCCAGAGCTTCATCGTACAAGTGCCGATCCAGCTCGAAGAAGCGGCGCGCATGGACGGCGCCAACCCCTTCCAGGTCTTCTATCTCGTGGTCCTCCCGATCATCCAGCCGGGCATGGCGGCCGCCTCGATCTTCACCTTCCGCATCGCCTGGAACGAGTTCCTCCTGGCGAACGCGCTTCTCGATCGCAACACCCGCACCGTGCCCGCGATCATCGTCAACAATCTCAGCGACTACGGCACCGACTGGGGCGTGATCATGGCGACCGGCATGCTGCTCGCCATCCCGCCGATCATCTTCACCTTCATCGCCTCCAAGCAGATCATCGCCGGCATGACTGCAGGCGCCGTCAAAGGCTAGTGGCGTGGCCACCTCATTGACTTTTGGGGCGTGATGGCCTGGCTTGGCGGTTTGCGACCCGGTTTGACGGCGTTGTGAGTGACATCAAGAGAAGAAGTGCGCTTGGGGATATGAGACAAGCCATCATCATCATGGGGGTCTGCGGGACAGGGAAGACGACCGTCGGCGAGGCGCTGGCCGAGCGGCTCGGATGTCCGTTTCTCGAAGGGGACAGCTTTCATCCTGCGGAGAACGTCGAGAAGATGCGGGCCGGCACACCGCTCGACGATGACGACCGCTGGCCCTGGCTGCGCGGCCTTGGAAAAGCCATCGCCGACAAGGTCGAAAACGCAGCCTGCGTCGTCGCCACATGCTCGGCCCTGAAGCGCGCCTATCGCGACTGTCTGCGCGACCAGACAGGCACGAACACCCTCTTCGTCCTGTTGCACGGTGACCGAGACCTGCTCATGCAGCGCCTGCAGGAACGAACGCACCGCTACATGCCGTCATCCCTGCTGGAAAGCCAGCTCGCGACCTTAGAGCTGCCTGACGCCGACGAGATGTCGCTTTCGCTCGATGTAAGGGAATCCGCCGTCGACCTCGTCGAAGAGATTCACCGTTTAATCGATGCACCCTAAGCGCTCCGCAGCCGACGCTGTCCACGTCTCCGCAACATCCTCCTCGATCCCGCCTTTTGACTTGTTTTCAGTCGATTGGCAGCGCAAGACCCCTGTTTCGGATACAGGGCGTAAAACACGACCTTGCTTGAAGAACGCAAGCTGATTGCGGGAGGGCTGCACGCTGGCATCGAGTATGATGCAGAGGCGCTGTCAGACAGCTTCGACCCTTGAGCAGATCATGATCTGCTGCGCTCACGCCGGGGGCGAAGCGATCGTCCTGAAGTGATCATTGATCGCGCCCGCGGTGGTAAACCAGACCTGTCCGTTCGCCGCGGATTTGATCCTGCGCAGGGCTCTGGCCAGGTGCTTCAGGCGATGGGGATGGCCCATCAAGTAGGCGTGGAGCGCAACACCCATGACAAGAGGACGATCGTTGCACTCGTCCAGCATGACCTCGAACGCGTCAAGGATCATGTCGGCGAATTCGGCCCCTTCACGCTTGCGCGCGACGATCTGGGGAATGTCGTTCAGTTCCTGCGGGTAGGGTACGGCCAGAATCCGGCCGCGGCGTGTGCGCATCCAGACGGGCTGATCATCGTGGCACCAATCCAGCACATACTCATAGCCGGCCTCCTGCAGGAGGTCGGGCGTCACCTGGCTTTCCGAAATCCAAGGACCGAGCCAGCCTTTTGGGCGCTGTCCCTCGGCATCAACGATCGCCGCCGTCGCCTCCGCGATCAGGTCAGCCTCATCCGCCTCGGCAAGATCGCCCTGACGTTCCGCGTTAGTGCGTCCATGGCCGGCGATCTCGTCGCCGCGGTTGCGGAACGCTTCGATCACGCGCGGCGCTTGCGTGTACATCTCGCTGTTGACTAACGCCGTCGTCGGCAGGCCCAGCTCGTCGAACAGGGACAGCATGCGCCACACCCCGACCCGGTTGCCGTAGTCACGCCAGGCGTAGTTCAGCACATCCGGCTCCGGCCCGCCGGGTGCAAGTGCTGCCCCCAATCCCTCGCCGAATGCAAAGCATTCGAGGTTCATGCCGAGATAGAACGCCAGACGCGCGCCGCCGGGCCAGTCGAAGACCGGCCGGTCAGGCAGCGCCGAGAAGGCGTAGCGATGGTGGTGGGTCAACGGCATCGTTCTTGCAAAATATCACCCTACCGGATCGGCGTCTCGCCCAACACGTCGACGGAACGTGGTTTGTCTGCCTCTGTTTTGCGCGTTCGGCGAGACCTTGCTCATTCTTTGAGCATTCACGATCGGGACACGGCTCGGCTCATGCCGGGCCCGAACAAAGGTTCAGCAACGTCGG
Source organism: Pseudomonadota bacterium (assembly GCA_039028235.1). Taxonomy (GTDB): domain Bacteria; phylum Pseudomonadota; class Alphaproteobacteria; order Geminicoccales; family Geminicoccaceae; genus JANQPX01. The sequence goes on along the minus strand of JBCCIN010000072.1, from coordinate 4,711 downwards.
GGGAAACGACATGGAGCGCAGAGACTTTTTGACCGGAGCCAGCGTCGCGTCAGCGGGCGTGCTGGCGGCGCCTGCGATCGCCAAGGCGGCGACGATCGAGTGGAAAATGACCACGGCCTTCCCGCCGGGCCAGCCGTTCTATTCGGTCGGGCCGGGCTCGCTCACCGACCTTACCGATCGCATCCGCGCCATGTCCGACGGCCGGCTCGACATCAAGGTTTATCACGGCGGCGAGCTTGTGCCGGCCTTCGAGGGCTTCGACGCCGCGCGTCAGGGCGTGGTCGAATGCAATGCCTGGGTCAGCTATTTCGGCGCCGGCAAGGTGCCGGCCGCGCAGTTCTTCGGCGCCGTGCCGTTCGGCATGTCGACCCAGGGCCAGAACGCCTGGTTCTATGTCGGCGACGGCATCAAGCTTTGGCATGAGGTCTATGAGCCGCTCGGCCTGGTCGCCTTCCCGGTCGGCGCCACCGGCGTGCAGATGACCGGCTGGTTCAACAAGGAAATCAACACGGTCTCGGATATGGAAGGCCTGCGCCTCCGCATTCCCGGCCTCGCCGCGAAGGCCTATGCGCGGATCGGCGTCGATGTGAAACTCCTGCCCGGCGGCGAGATCTTTCCCGCGCTCGAGCGCGGCGTGATCGATGCGGCCGAGTGGGTCGGCCCAGCCCAGGACAAGATCCTCGGTCTGAACAAGGCGGCCAAATACTACTACACCACCGGCTGGCACGAGCCGACCACGATCACCGAACTTGCGATCGGCAAGGCCGCCTGGGACTCGTTGGATGACGATCTGAAAGCGATCGTCGAGAACGCCTGTGCTGCCTGCAACGTCATCTCCCATTCCTGGGCCGAGGCCAACAACGCGGCGGCGTTGAAGGAGTTCGCGGCGACCGGAACGGAGCTTCGCACCCTGCCCGAGGATGTCGTGGCCGCGCTCAAGACGGAGATGGGTCCGGTCTACGACGAACTCGCGGCCGATGATCCCGTCTTCAAGAAGGTGATGGACAACTATTTCGCCTTCAAGGAAGAGCATGATGTCTGGGCCGCGGCCTCCGAGACCGTCTGGCACAGCCAACTGCGCGACGCTTGAAGCCGAGTGTCGGCCCCGGGGCGGGCGGTTTCTCCGTCCCGGGCCGCATGACCCCGTGAGGGCGGTGTGCGTAGCCGCTATCCGATGATACCGTTCGGCCCATGAGCCTTTTCTTCAAGCGGGCGCTTGCCGTCGCCGATGGGATCGACAGGGTCACCTGGGCCGCCGGCAAGCTCGCTGTCCTCCTTCTCCTGGTGCTGATTGCGCTGGTGGGCTGGAACGTGCTTGGCCGCTATCTCGTGGGTGGCGGCTCGGTCGCCCTTCAGGAGCTGGAGTGGCATCTCCTGGCGCCGGTGGCCCTGCTCGGGATCACCGTGCTCGTGCTCGAAAAAGGCCATGTCCGTGTGGACATGGTCTACGACAAGCTGCCGGAACGCGCGCAGACCTGGCTTGATCTGATCTCGATGGTTTGCGGCGTCGTCATGGCCCTGCTGTTCATTAAATATTCTGCAGGCTTCGTCGAAAGCTCCTGGTCGCTCCGGGAAGGTTCGGCCGATCCTGGCGGCCTGCCGGCGCGCTATCTCTTAAAAGCGATGATCCCGGCAGGCTTCGCGCTTTTCGCCCTTCAGTGCTTCGCGAACGCGATTCGCCACGCCGCAGCGCTCGCCGATCGGTCCCCAGCCCCATGAGCATGCCCGCACGATGAGCATCCCGACAACATGAGCATCGAAGAGCTGCTCGCGATCGGTATGATCCTCGCCTTCATGGCGCTGCTGCTCGGTGGCGTGCCGGTCGGCATCGGCATTGCGACGGCGGGTTTCATCTTCGGCTGGATGGGCTTTGGCGACTTCCTGTTCAATCTCAGCCCGGCGCGCATCTATGGTGTCGTCACCAAATACGAATTTCTGGCGATTCCGCTGTTCGTCTATATGGGCGTGATGCTGGAGAAGTCGCGGGTCGCCGAGGACATGCTGGATGTGATCGGCCGTCTGTCCGGCGGTTTGCATGGCGGCATGGCGCTGGCCCTGGTCGTGGTAGGCGTGCTGATGGGGGCGTCGACCGGCATCGTCGGTGCCACGGTGGTCACCCTGACGCTCCTGACCATGCCGATTCTTTTGAAGCGCGGCTATGATCCGGGTGTTGCCGCCGGCACCATCTGCGCGTCCGGCACGCTCGGCCAGATCATCCCGCCATCCCTGGTGCTGATTCTGCTCGCCGACATCATGGCGGAGAGCGTCGGTACGTTGTTTGCCGCCTCCCTGCTGCCAGGCCTGATGCTTGCCGGACTCTACTGCGCCTATATTCTGGCTCTGGGCTGGTTCAAACCCGGCCTGCTGCCGCCGATACCGGTGGATGAGCGGAAGGACGTTGCCGGGATGGCTCTGTTCCTGGCGGCGGTCAAAGCGCTGGCCCCGCCATTGCTTCTGATCGGCGGCGTTTTGGGATCGATCATCGGCGGTTTTGCAGCACCCACCGAAGCGGCCGGCGTCGGCGCCATCCTCTCGATCGCGGTGGCGGCGCTCTACGGCCGTCTGACCGCAAAAATGATCTGGGACGTGGCCGAGGGTGCGCTTCGCATCTCGGCGATGATCTTTTTCATCCTGATCGCGGCGCAGGTGTTCTCGATCGCGTTTCGTGGCCTTGATGGCGAAGCCCTGGTCAGGGATATGCTGGCCCTTACGCCCGGCGGTGAAACCGGCGCTCTGATCTTTATGATGCTGCTCCTGTTCGTGCTCGGTTTTTTCCTTGAGTGGATCGAGATCAGCTATATCGCGCTTCCTCTCCTCTTGCCGTTCTTCATGGAAGCAGGCGTCGACATGGTGTGGCTGGCCGCCCTGGTCGCCCTCAATCTGCAGACGTCGTTCCTGACGCCGCCCTTCGGCTGGGCCTTGTTTTTCCTGAAAGGTGTTGCGCCGCCCGAGGTCACGACCAAGGCGATCTATTGGGGCGTGCTGCCCTTCATCGTCATTCAGCTCATCGCTCTGATCATACTCTTCAACGTCCCCGGCCTGGCGCTCTGGTTGCCGGCTGCGATCGGATGGTGACGTCATGGACGGCATCAGGGGCTGATGTGTCAGACGGCATCCCTTTGCCCCAGATGGACGGCGAGTTGATTGGCAAACCTGGCTGACGCCACCGGCAGGGCGCGGCCCTTCATCTGTCCAAGAAGGAGATGACCGACCGGTACATCTCGACGGGAAATCTCCTTGAACACGAGACCGGCGTCAGAGCTGCCTTCCAGACCGATCGGTATCTGAAAGCCGACAGCACCCTCATACTTCACATAATGGCGCATGAACTCGAAGGAGTCCGCTTCGAGAATCGGATTGAGCTGGCGCGAGCCTTCGCGCACTGCAATTTCAAGCAGATGACGGACGCCGAGCTGCGGCGTCGGGACGATGTGGGGCGTTTCCAGGCAGTCGCGCAAGCGGATTTCCTTCTTCGCGGCCAGCGGATGGCTCTTGGACATCACCGCATGAATGGGCTGCGGCACGGAAAGGAGGACTTCGAACTCCACCATATGCACCGGCTCGAACACGAGGGCGAGGTCGCTCGAGAACGTGCTGAGATCGCGCTCGGCTGCGGCGCGGTCGCGGACGTTGACGGAGAAGGTGACGCCCGGATGGTCCCGCCGGTAGCGCGCGATCTGATCAGGCAGGAAATAGGGCTGGAGGGCTTGCGAGCAGGCGATCGAGACATGGCCGCGGCGCACGCCGGAGAGATCGGCGACCTGGGAGCGCACCCGCTCCAGATCCGAGACCTGGCCGCGGAAATGCTGGATCAGCAATTCGCCCGCGGGATTGAGGCGCACACCGCGCGGCAGGCGCTCGAAGATCTCGGCGCCGAATTCATCCTCGAAGCGCCGGATGCGCCGGTTCAGCGCGGAGGCTGTAAGGTTCATGTCCTCGGCGGCTTTGCGGATGGAACCCGCCCGCATGACCGCCTCGATCAGCTCGAAGGTGCGAAGATGCTGCAGCTGATGTCTCCGGTCTTGAGTGGTGCTTCAAATGCACCGCTTCTATGAAAAAATAGCAATAGAAGTACACACCCTAAAGCCGCACTCTTATCGCAGCAAGGAACCAACGCACCCCTTGAGCGGTGCCGATCGGAAGGGTGAACAAGACCATGGAGACGTCGAGGCGCGGTTTTATCAAGGCGGGCAGTGCAGGCGTCCTGACAGCGGCGTCCCTGCCGTTTTTGAAGGTCATGCCGGCAAGCGCCGCCGGCACCGATGTGATCGTCGCGGTCACCGGACAGACCATCAACAGCCTCGACATTCACCGCACCGGCACCAACCGCCCGAGCTATCAGGTCGCCGTCAATTGCTACGACCGGCTGGTCTCGTTCGGCACCAAGGAAGCGCCGGAGGGCGGGCTTTCCTACGACTATTCCGTGATCGAGCCCGAGCTTGCCGAGAGCTGGACCGTCTCCGACGACGGGCTGCGATTGACCTTCAAGCTGAAGCCGGAGGCCACCTTCTGGGACGGCCGCAAGGTCACCGGGGGCGACGTCAAATGGTCCTTCGATCGCGCCGTCTCCGTCGGCGGTTTCCCGACCGTGCAGATGAAGGCGGGCGGCCTCGTTCGGCCCGAGCAGTTCGAGGCGGTCGACGACGAGACCTTCGTGATCACGCTGGATCGCCCCTCCAAGCTGTCCCTGCCTGATCTCGCCGTGCCGGTG
>JBCCIN010000071.1:0-15684 GCA_039028235.1 Pseudomonadota bacterium | reverse complement strand
GAGCCGAGTTTTTGCCATTTCAGGCGGTAGGTGGGGAAGCCGTTGGATTGGCCCTGGCTCAGCATGTCGGCGCGGATCTTGGTGCCGGCGTAGCCTTCGTGGCAGTGGGCGCAGGCGAGGTCGAGCTGGCCGCGGCGCTGGTAGTAGAAGTCCTTGCCCTTCTCGAAGAAGGCGGCGGCCTCGCCGTCGATGGCGACGTTGACCGGCTCGCCGCGGGACTGATGGCGGACGAGGGCGGTCATGCCAAGCATCTCGTCGCTTTCATATTTCCATTCCTCGGCCTGCATGTTGTCGGTGCGGCAGAGGTTGATGCGCTGCTCGATGTTGATCAGCTTGCCCCAGGGCTCGTAGTAGACAGGGTAGGTGGTGCCGACGGTCTTCAGGCTTTCAGGCTGATCATGGCAATCGGCGCAGGCCTTGCCCGCCTGGCCGTCGGCCTCGTCCCAGAGCCCTTCCGCCTGGTCGACCCAGAGGAAAGCCGGGTTCTCGAAGTCGTCGTCCTGCACCGCGCGGGTCTCCGGCACGCGGAAATTATAACCGGAGACGATCTCATCCAAGGGATGCCCCTCCGGCGCCACCACCACCGCCTTGTCGTCGCCGCCGGCGACCGGTGTGACCTGGACCACGCCAAGGGTGAGTGCCGCCGCAGCCATTCCCGTCATCAAGCCTCTGATCTGCATGTTTTTATCCTTATTCTTCGCTTCTCAACCCAGCTGAATTCTCAGCAAAGACGGCAAAAAACCTGGCGGCAAACTGCGGGCCCAGGTTGCTGCGGTCCGAGTCCATGAGGTGGCCACGCCACTCACACCACCTCGATGCTGGCGGTGGTGGTGTATTCGGAGCCGTCGTCGTCGGTCCAGGTGAAGGTGAGCTCGCCGCTTTCGGTGGCCAGCGTGCGAAACGCCATATAGGGGTTGGCGGAGACGGCGCCGTGCCAGTCGCTTTCGAAGATCACCTCGCCGTTATAGGTGCAGACGAAGTGGTTGATGATTTTTCGCGGGATGGTGTTGCCGTCCTTGTCCTTCCGCTGGCCGCTTTCCATTTTGTGCGAGATCAGGGTCTTGATCTCGATCACCTCGCCCTTTTCCGCCTTTTTCGGCACCTTGACGCGCGGCTTAACCTTGTCCGCCATCGCTATTCTCCTTTTTTATGCTCTCCGGTGGCCCAACACCGAAAAGAGCAAGTCCGCTTGATGCATCATCGTCGACCGCTGGAGACGCCCGAAGACGGCGTCAGACCACCGGGATTTTCACGCCGTGCGCGTCGCGTCTGCGACCCATGTCCATGGAGTGGCTGCCCGAAAACCAGGGCGCATACTGTGGAGCCAGGCACCCATGGCCCAAGTCCATGAGGTGGCCACGCCACTAGCCGCCGCAGCCGCCGATGGTGACCTTGACCTCGCGGGTCACGGTGAACATCGAGCCGTCGCTCATCTCGGCGAGCGCGTGGATCTTCTGGGTCTTGGCGAGCCGGATGCGGGTCGAGGCGACGGCCTCGCCGCTTCTGGGCGTGAAGGTCATTCTGGCGACGTTGGGCAGGGGATTGCCGTCGGCGAAGATGTGCACCGTCTTGACGTAGTCGTCCTCGGTCATCGGGCTGTCGATCTCGACCGAGAGCGGCACGGTGTTGCCGTTTTCCGCGATCTCCGGGAGATCGAGGCTGATGCGCCCCTCTTCGGCGGTCTTGCCGCCCAGGATCTCGGCCATCGCCGCCTCGACCTCGGGCAGGCCGGCGCGCGCGGCTTTGCCGAACAGTGCGCCAAAGAGCACGGGGGTGGTGATCAGCGCCGCCCCGGCGGCGACGAAGCCGCGGCGGTCCAGCGCTGTTTTCTGTATGTTGTCAGCCATCAACATCTCCTCATCTCTTGTCCGCGAGGTCGCCGCGCGACCTCAGCTGTCCTTGAGGGTCATCAGATAGGCGACGATGTCCTCGACCTGCTCGGCGGAGAGGATCGTCTGGCCCTGGAATTTCTCGGCGACCCGGTGCAGCCCCTCGGCGACGTAGAAACCGGGCATGATGGTGTCGGGATTGACCAGTTTGGGATTGACCACGCGCAGGCGAAGCTCGCCTTCGTCGTAAATCTCGGCGACCCCGTCCAGCGGCGGCCCGACCTCGCCGTGAAACGGCTCGGCCTCAAGCTCGGTGACCGCATGGCAGCCGAGGCAATTGCCGAGCTTGCGATTGATGAACGCGTCCCGCCCCTTGTCCGCATCGCCCGCGGCCCCGGTCAACGAAACAGGAATGCTCGCCTCATCCACAACCTCATAAGCCACAGCCTCCCCAGCCACCCCCTCAGCCAACAACGCCCCAGCAAAGCCAAAAAGGGCCAAAGCCAGGACCGAGCCCAAAACCCCGATGATCCTCACACAAACCTCCGCCGTGGTTGGTTGTTCTCGTTGGAACGAGCATAAACGGAAGAAAGAGATATATTCAAGAGTTATATTTTGTAAGAATTGAATGGGACTAGAATGAAGCGTCTGCATTCGCCACTCACGGCGATGTGAGGGGACCAAATCGCCGATCGAGCTATCTTTGCTCACATGTCGCTATCAGGGAGACACTCGATGAAGAAACTCGTTATTTCCGCGATCGCCGGTCTTGCCGCGATCGTCGCGGGGTTTGCCGGCCTTACCGGCGAGACCCTTGCCGAGGGGGTCAAGCGCGTCGCGATTCATGTCGACGAGAACGATCCCAAGCGGATGAACATGGCCCTGAACAACGCCGCGAACATCTTCAAATATTACGATGAGGCCGGCGAGACCGTGGAGGTTCGCCTGGTGGCTAATGGGCCGGGATTGCACATGCTGCGTGAAGATACCTCTCCGGTAAAGGAGCGGATCGCGGCGATGTCGTTGGAGCATGAGGCACTGTCCTTCGCCGCCTGCGGCAACACCCATCGGATGATGTCGAAGCGATCGGATGGTGAGATCAAGCTCATCTCCGAGGCCGAGATGATTCCATCAGGCGTGGTCGAGCTGATCGAGCTGCAAGGACAGGGCTGGGCGTATATCCGACCCTAGCGGCGTGGTATGACCACCTCATGGACTTGAGCCAGAGTCGCCTGAGGCGAACGTATGTCCCGGTCTGCAGGAGCAAAGCTCCGAAGATCCGGCATGGCGAGCCCGACCTTCGCCGCGTTGCGGCTGCAGGCGGGTATGCCGATAGGCTTTAAGGGCGCCGCGCCGCCGGCTTTTGCTACGCCACGCTCCGATTGAGCAGGACGCGAAGCGCGCCCGAAAAGCTACCTTCCTCGAGATAGCGGAGACCGAGGGCGGCGCCGGCGAAGATCGCGATCAGGGCCAAAGGCGCTGACAAGGCCAGTGCTGAGATGCCGCTCATGCCCTGGCCGATGGTGCATCCGAGGGCGAGAGCCCCGCCGACGCCCATTAAGGCGGAACCTGTCAGATGACGCACCAATTCCCTGTCACCATCGAAGCCTTCGCGGCGCAGTTCCTCTTTCGCGCGCGCCATGAGATGGGCACCTATGAGGACGCCGGCCACCGACGCGATGCCGAACGTCGGGCTCATGCCGCTGGCGAGCATCGTGTACAGGACGCTGTCGCCGAGAGGTCGGACGAAGGTGAAGGACACCGGCGGCTTTGGATCGAAGGCATCCTGGCCGAAATAGCCTGTCACCAACCAGGCTGCGGTGATGGCGAGGCCCATGATGATCGCAGCAGTCATCTCCTTTGTGCACGATCGAAAGCTGCGGTCGCGCAAGCAGAGATAGAGAAGGGAGCCGGCGATCAGGAGTGTGACCATCGACCTGGCCGCCGTTTCCGAAAAGCCGGTCGCGAACATCAGCAGGTCGGGAATGCCGGGGCTGGCCATGGCGGGCGACGACAGGTCCGTGCGTTCGATCGCCGCCGTTCTGATATAGGCGAGCGGGCCGCTCAGGGTGAGATAGGCGAAAATGCCGAGCGTCGTCAGATCGATCAAGGCGCGAAGGTCGCCGCCACCGAGTCGGATCAAGGTGCCGTAGCCGCAGGTGCCGACTAGCGCCATGCCGAAGCCGAACATCGCGCCGCCGAGGAGAGCACCCAACCATCCGAAGGACCCTGCGAGATAGATCGAACGGCCGAGATCGACGATGTCGCTCATATGCAGAAGCTGGGTGCCGACGATGGCGACGGCGATGGCCAGGAGCCACGCGCGGAGCCGTCGCTTGTCGCCGACGATGATGGTGTCGGCAATGGCGCCGAGCGTGCAGAACTGGGCCCAGCGCGATGCAGCGCCGATGATCGCGCCAAGGACGAAACCGGATACGAGAACGAGCGTGGTAGGCTCGAGCAAGACGGCCTCCTGATCGCTGGTGTCGAAGGCCGCTCGCTGGTGATAGAGCGATCGGCCTCGATCTTATCGCGACTTTGTCACATGATCGGCCTCGTTGAAAATGCCCAAGCGAAGAAAGCAGCGACGAGGCGTCGACGAGGGATTGTGACGGAACGCTTCGTGGCTGCGGTACCGGCACTTGCCGTGTCGGACGTTGCCTAGGGGAAGGTTTCGCAGGCGAGGGCAGATTGCTGCGAAGGACCGGCATTGTCGTCGATCTTGTTGAATGTTTATTCAATGCCGACCGCTCGACGTTTCCGTCGATGGCATATGACGCCACGTTGACTGTTGATCGGAAGCCGTTCTAGCGACGGCGACGCTGCTGCCGCCAGCCTACGGTCACGACGCGTTGTCCGGTGCCGACGACCGTGTAGGCATCGAGCCAATGCTCGACCGAGGCGAACAGACGCTGGCCAATGTGACGGCGGATGCGACGGCGGCTGTCCTTGTCGAACTCGTAGACCGCGGCACCGCGCGACCAGCTTTGCTTGCCAAAACGCATGAGCCATTCGATGACGATCGGCGGTATGGCACGCTGCTGCGCCCGGCCTGACGCGTGGGCGGTCAAGGCGAGGTCGGCGCTGGTGACGATATCTGCGAGACCGGTTTTGAGTTCGGCCGATTGATATCGGCTGAGGCCGTCGTCGATGGTCGCTGCGATAACGTCGACCGGGCAGGGCTTGACCAGAAGCTTGAAGACCTCACCGGCATTGATGGCCTCGATGGTGTGGGGGAGGTCCGGCTGGCCGGTCAGGAGAATGCGGAGCGCCTTCGGTGCCAAGCGCCTGACCTCGGTGAGCAGTGCGATGCCGTTCATCTCCGGCATATGCAGATCGCTGACGACCGCATCCGGCAATTCGGCGAGCATCACGTCGATCGCTTCACGCCCGCTGCCCGCGGTGATGAGACGGAACTGCCGGCGCATCTGGCGTCGATAAGCGGCCAGGATCCCCGGATCGTCGTCGGCCAGAAGAATGAGCGGTTGGGACATCGTCTTCACCCCTGGTGATCGCGGTGCGGTGTCGACATCGGTCGATGGTCTTAGGAACAAAAGTATGAGTCATGTATTAAAATAATAGAAATAATAAAAATCGAGATAAATAAGTCTAATTTGTTAGATTTAAATACTTGGAAATGTTTTGCAAATATGATGGCAATCTACCGCGATCAAATCTCAGTTCTGGGGGTGAATGATGGCCGTCCATACCGATCAGGCGTCGACGCGACCTCATAACGCCCGGCTGGAAACCCTGGGCACGATGGCCAGCGGGATCGCCCACGAAATCAACACCCCAATCCAGTTCATCGGCGACAATCTGCAATTCATCAACGACAGCTTCACCACCATCGACGGTCTGCTGCAGCGCTACGCTGCGCTCCAAGAGGCGGCGCAGAAAGCCGGCGTTCTGACGGATGAGATCACCGCCCTCGATGAGGCGATCGAGGACGCCGAGCTCGATTTTCTGCGTGATGAGCTGCCGAGCGCGATCGAGCAGTCCCTCTCCGGTATTCATCAGGTGGCGCGCATCGCTTCCGCGATGAAGGCCTTTGCGCGTCGCGGCGGTGCCGAGAAGGAGATGGCCGACATCAATCAGGCCATCGATATGACCGCGGCGATATGCCGAAATGAATGGAAATATGACGCCGATCTGGAGCTTTCCCTGGATCCGGCACTGCCGAAGGTCAATTGTCATGTCGGCGAGCTCAGCCAGGTCTGGCTGAACCTTATCGTCAACGCGGCCCACGCGATCAAAGCGAAGCCTGATCTGCCGCGCGGGCTGATCGGCATCGAGACGTCCGCACGGGACGGCATGGTCGAGGTGACCGTCTCCGACAACGGGACCGGCATGCCGGAACAGATCCGTGATCGCGTATTCGAGCCATTTTTCACGACCAAGGAAATGGGCGCGGGCAGCGGCCAGGGGCTGGCGATCTGCCGGAGCATCGTGGCCGAACAGCATGGTGGCGCGATCGAGCTTTGGAGCGGTGTCGGCGAAGGCACGCGGTTCACGGTCCGCCTGCCGATCGAGCCGGTCGAACGCCCGGCAGCATCTCAAGAGGAGGCCCTGGCATGAAGAACCGAGCTCTGTTTGTCGATGACGAGCCGCTGGTCCTGAGCGGCCTCAGGCGCATGCTGCGAAGTCTCCGCCATGATTGGGAGATGAGCTTCGCAACCTCAGGGCAGGAAGCGCTGGAGCTGTTGGAGCAGGAGGACTTTGCCGTCGTCGTTTCCGACATGCGCATGCCAGAAATGGACGGCGCTTCGCTTCTGAACGAGGTGGCCGCACGCCATCCCCATGTTGCACGCCTGGTTCTTTCCGGGCACGCCGAGCTCGAGGCCATCCTGCGCGCCGTCCGTCCTGCCCATCAGTTCCTGGCCAAGCCTTGCGATCCGAAGCTCCTGGAGCGAGCGCTGCAGCGCATCCGTGAGGTCATGCTCGACCATCAGATGGACGCCTTTCGCACCAAACTCGGGACACACCGGCGTCTGCCATCACCTGCGGCGACCATTGATGATCTTCGCGCCGTCCTCAAGGAGTCGCCGGCCAATCTCGACGAGGCGAGCGCGATCGTCAGCGGTGACATCGCCATGTCCGTTCAGGTTCTTCGTCTGGTCAATGCCGCCTTCTTCGGACCGCCGACCAGGACGCTCGATCCGCGCCGTGCCGTGTCGATCCTCGGCGCCGATATCCTGATCCGCCTTGTCGACGACGTCGAGCTGTTTCGTCCGGTCGCTCCCGCGGTGGAGCAAGGCGAGGCGGCGGTCATCGCGCTGAACGCCAAAGCCGAGAACGAAAGCGCTGTCGGCCAGCCGGCGATGCCCGTTTCGGCTCGTGAGATCGACCCCAGGACCATGGCCAACCTGTCCCTTGCAGGTGCGCTTGCGGCACTTGAAACGCCTGAACGGCTGGAGAGCGATGCGGAACAGGCCTTGGGCACGCTGCTCCTCTCTTATTGGGGGCTCGATGTCGATGCCGGCCACGGCTCGACCGAACGGCTCTCATCGCCCCGCCTGGAACAAGCCGCCATGCAGGGCGCTTGACCATGGCGACGAAACGTACCGGTGAGACCAAGAGCCGCGTCCTGATCATCGACGACGAAAAGAACGTTCTTCTCGGCCTTCGCCGCCAGCTTCACAAGCGCTTCGATCTGGCTCTCGCGGCTAGCGGCGACGAGGGCCTCGCCTTGCTTCGGGATCAGGGTCCGTTCGCCGTGGTGGTCTGCGACATGAACATGCCCGGACGCACGGGCATCGAGGTTCTTGCCGATATCGCCGAGCAGTCGCCGGACACAGTGCGCATTATGCTCACCGGCCAGGCCGATCTGACCACGGCCATGAACGCGGTAAACCATGGGAACATCTTTCGCTTCTTCACCAAGCCCTGCGCGGCCGAGATTCTAGCCGCCGGGCTCGACGCCGGGCTCGAGCAGTATCGTCTGGTCACCGCCGAACGCGATCTTTTGAACAAGACCCTGGCCGGCAGCATCAAGGTGCTGACCGACGTGCTCGCGTTGATCGACGCTGACAGCTTCGGCCGTACCGAACGGGCGAGACGGCTGGCCAAGGAGGTGGCGCGAACGCTCGGCCTGGATCGTCATCTCTGGAAGCTGGAAATGGCGGCGATGCTGGCCCCGATCGGCCTTGTCGCACTTCCGCCCGGATTGGCGAAAAAGGCCAGGGGTAACGATCCGCTTACGCCGGTCGAGCAGGAAATGGTCGATGCGTCGGCGCAAACCGCCCATAAGCTGATCCGCAATATCCCACGCCTGCAAGAAGTCGCGGACTACGTGCTCTATCAGGGCAAGAACATGGATGGCAGCGGCTTTCCGGATGATGGCAAGGCAGGTCGCGACATCCCGGTCGGCGCGCGCATTCTCAGAATCCTGAACGATTTCGCGCAAAGCCTCGATCATGGCATCGATGCCCGAGATGCTCTGGGCATGATGGCGAAACACGACAACTTCTACGATCAGGCGCTGCTGAAGAAGCTTGGCCCCGTGATCCTGCGCGATCAGGAGGAGACCAGTGCTGGCGACGCCCGGGTGATCGACGTTCAGCTCGGCATGCTGCGCGCCGGCGATTTGCTGCAATCAGCGATCGTCGATCTGGAAAGCGATGCTCTGATCCTCGCCGAGGGTGTGACGATCACCGAACTCTATATCGATCGGCTGCATAATCTTCGGCGGGTTCGAAAACTGCCTGCCAAGGTTCTGGTCCGTCGACAGGAAGACGGCGGAGGACTCGTGAAGACAGCCTGATGTCATTCTTCGTCCCTTGATCGGAATTGCCTCAAAAAGGAGCTGATTCATCGTGCGAGCACTATCACGCCTGCAAAAGGGTATCGCTTTTGGCGCTCTTCTCTTCACCTTTCTTCCAGCCGTCGCGGCGGCAAGCGATGCGACACACAAGTCCATGCTCTCCTTCGGTGTCGTGCCGCAGCAGTCGGCAAGCCGCCTTGCCCAGATGTGGGTGCCGGTCTTCGATCATCTGAGCGAGAAGACAGGTGTGCGCATTCAGTTCGCCACGGCGAAGGATATCCCCACCTTCGAGGCCTGCCTCGCTCTAGGGGCTTATGACCTCGCCTATATGAACCCTTACCACTACACAACTTTTCATGATCTAGCCGGCTACGATGCCTTTGCCCGCCAAGCGGAAAAGCGGCTTCGCGGTCTGATCGTCGTTCGCGCCGACAGCACCTACGAGCGGCTCGAAGAGCTGGATGATCAATCCATCGCCTTTCCCTCGCCCGCAGCGTTCGGCGCCAGCGTGATCCCGCGTGCCGAGATGACGAGCCGGGCGATGACCATACGGCCGGCCTATGTCAAATCTCACGATTCGGTCTATCGCGCGGTTATCGCCGGACTGTTCCCGGCGGGCGGCGGCGTGCTCAGGACGTTCAACAGTGTGCCTGCCGACGAGCGCGCGAAGCTTCGGGTGCTCTATCGGACCGACGCATATACACCCCACGCCTTCGCCGCCCACCAAAGGGTCGACCCGAACCTGGTCGACCGACTGGTCGAGGTGATGGGATCCATGGACGAGGACCGCCCGGCACTCCTAAGAGCGATCGGCATGCGCGGCGTCCGGCGAGCTGTGGACGCGGATTGGAATGACGTGCGTGCGCTTCACCTGTCTCGAAGCCAGACCGACATCGTCCTCGGCGAACAGCTCGCATGTCATTCCGGCTGAAGACGGTCCTCGGCATCGCCTTCATCGAGGCGTTGCTCCTGACCATCCTCGTCATCAGCGGGCTGAACTATCTCAGCAGCTCGAATGCCGCCCAGCTTCAGCAGCGCGGGGCGACCACGGCCAAGCTGGTGGCAACCATGACCGGGGATGCCGTGATCGCCGTCGATCTCGCGACCCTCGATGTTCTGGTCGATCAGGCTTTGCGCAACCCGGACCTTGTCTATCTGCGCATCCGTTCAAGCAATGGGACGGTGCTGAGCGAGGGTGGTGCGCCTGAAGCGCTCGCCGCGTCCTTCGCCGAGGACAGGACCATCGAGCACGCCAGCTCCGACCGCCGCCTCGACGTTAGCGCACCGATCACCGTGGCCGGGTCGACATTCGGCCGTGTCGAGCTAGGCCTTTCGACGGCAATCCTGGACAGCACCTTCGGTGACGCCTTGGTCTGGATGGTCGGCATCGCGCTCGCCGAGATGCTTCTGGTGGCCCTGCTCGGCCTTGCGCTCGGCCACTATCTCACCCGCCAGCTCATGATGCTGAAAGGAGGTGCCAAGCAGGTGGCGAGCGGCGATTTCGGTTATCAGATTCCGATCGAAGGGCGGGACGAGCTCGCCGAAACCGCCGAGAGCTTCAATAGCATGTCGAAGGCGCTTGCCCGCTATGCCGAGATTGCCGACAGCGCGCGCCGGACGGCCGAAGCCGGCAGGGAGCTTGCCGAAAGCACCTTGCAGGATGCTCTCGACAGCATGCGCGACCATGTGCTGGTCATTGGTGATGACGGCAGGGTGCTCCTCGCCAATCACAGCTATCGGGATCGCTACGGTGTTCATGGATCACTGCTGGATGCCGAAGGTGCCTTCGCCTCGGAGGCGCCGAAGAACGAGGAGCCGACCGCGGACTATGTTGCCCGGCGGCGCCGGCAGCTGGCTGCGCCTGAACGCTTTCAGCGCTGGGAGGCGAAGCTGGTCGACGGGCACCATCTTCTCATCGCTCAGCATCCTATGTCTCGGGGTGGTGTCGTCGTCGTGCAGACGGATGTGAGCGAGCTCTACAGGGCTCTCGAGAAGAACCGGCAGCTGCAGCGCGAGCTGATCCAGCGCCAGAAGTCCGAAGCCATCGGCACGCTGGCGGGGGGGCTTGCCCACGAGATCAACACGCCGGTGCAGATCATTGCCGACAATGCCGGCTTTGTCGCCGAAGCCGTCAACGAGATCGTCGATCTGGTCGACGGTCTGCCCGATAGCGCCAGTCTCAAGGGAGTGGATCTCGCAAAGCGCCTGGAGGCTATCGACTGGACCTTCGTCAGGGACGAGATCCCTCAGGCGCTCAGCGATATGGCGGAGGGCACCAAGCGTGTGCGCGATCTGATCGAGACGTTCAAGCAGTTCGCCAAGCCGGAAGGGACCGCCGTCAGCCTGATCGATGTCGTCGATGTCGTGACATCGGTGATCGACGATACGCGTCATGTCTGGGCGCCCGTTGCCGAAGTCCGAACCGAATTCGCCGATCACATGCCGCAAATCTCCTGCCAGGCTGATCAGGTCAAGCAGGTGATCCGCCATCTGATCGTCAACGCCGTGCATGCGATCGAAGATCGCGGCCCGAACGTGCCCGGGTTGATCACCGTCAGGCTGCTTCATGATCAAGAGCGGGTCCTGCTGGATATCGACGACAATGGCTGCGGCATTCCCGAGGAGAACCTCGATCGCATCTATGATGTGCTTTTCACCACCAAGGAACCTGGCCGCGGCAGTGGCCAGGGCCTGGCTCTTGCCCAAATGTTCGTGACCCGAGGCCTCGGTGGTCAGATCAGCGTGGATTCGGAGGTGGGGAAGGGCACGCGCTTCCGCATCAGCCTGCCGCTTGTCGACGAAGCGCTGGCAGCGGCCGGCATCAACTGAGCCGAGCGTTGTCTTCTGGCCCCGGTTAAAAGCAAGCTCGGCTTAGAAGATCGTGCCGAATTCTGGCTGGGCACAAGAAGGTCTGATCATCGAGACTGAGGCGTTGCGACGCCGGCCTCGGTTGCATGAAGCATACGGTTGAACTGATCAGCCGCCATGGGACGACCAAAATAGTAGCCTTGGATCTCGTCGCATGATTCATTTTTCAGATAGGAAAGCTGTGCCGGCGTTTCGACACCCTCGGCTGTGGTCTGCATGTTCAGGCTGTGGCCGAGGGCGACGATCGCCTTGACGATGACTGCGGCCTCCTGGTCGTCCGCCAGCTCGCGCACGAAGGACCGGTCGATCTTGATCCGATCGAAGGGAAAGAGTTTCAGATAGCTGAGTGACGAATAGCCGGTGCCGAAATCGTCCATAGCGATATTGACGCCGAGGTGACGAAGCTGCTGGAGAACCTCAACGGCATTCGCCGTGTCATGCATGAGCATGCTCTCGGTAATCTCCAGCTCCAGATATTCAGGCGCCAGGTTGGCCTCATGCAGTGCTGTTCGAACCGTGGTCACGAGGCCGGCCTGGCGAAACTGCATGGGTGAGAGGTTGACAGCAACACGAAGGAAATTGCCCTCGGCATGCCATGCTGCCGCCTGCGCGCAGGCGGTCCGCAAAATCCAGCTCCCGATCGGCACGATCAACCCGGTGTCTTCCGCAAGCGGAATGAAGTCCTGCGGTGAGAGAAGGCCGCGCTCGGGATGCCGCATGCGCAGCAGGGCCTCGGCGCCGATCATCGCGCCGTTGTCAGCGGTAATCTGCGGCTGGTAGTGGATTTCGAACCAGCCTTCCTCGAGCCCGAGACGAAGGTCACGTTCGAGGTCTTTGCGCTGTCGGATCGCTTCGTCCATCCCCGCCACAAAGAAACAGCTGCCGTTCCGCCCCTTAGCTTTGGCGCGGTACATGGCGATGTCGGCCTTGACCAAAAGCTGCTCGGCGTCGGCGGCGTCGTCGGGATAGAGGGTAATGCCGATGCTGGCGCTGATCAGGATTTCATGCCCATCGATATGGAAGGGACGCGACACGCATTCGACCAGGCGATCTGAGAGTTTCTTCGGATGTTGCGGATCTTTGATTTGACACTGGATGACGGCGAATTCATCGCCACCGAGGCGGGCTACCGTGTCTGCGCCGCGCACCTGACCGAGCAGTCGCTCGGCTACATCCTGAAGCAGCCGGTCGCCGAACGCATGGCCAAGCGTGTCATTGACGTCCTTGAAATGGTCGAGATCGAGACAATGAACGGCGACCAGCGTCTGATCGCGCGCCGAGCGGGCCAGGGCGTGCTCGAGCCGTTCCTGAAACAGCACGCGGTTGGGCAGATCGGTCAGCGAGTCATGATGCGCCAGATGATGGAGCTCAGCCTCGGTCCGCTTTCTTTCGGTAATGTCCTGGAACGTTCCCTTGAAAACGATGGATCGGCTGGCGCTGCTGTCGACCGGCTGGGCGCGGGCCGTAATGCAGCGAATGCTGCTGTCGGGACGAACAAGGCGAAAGTCGAGATCGAGCCGGCTCTCGGCCTCCGTGGCGTCATCGATGGCCGAGCGAACCTTTTGCTGATCGTCCGGGTGGATGTGATCCAGCAGTATTTGAAGGTGGTTCAGCTGGGACGGGTCGTCCCAGGCGAGAATGCGCAACGCTTCGTGCGAGCATTCGAGATGGCTGGTCAAAGCGTCTAGCTTCCAGCTGCCAAGCTGGGCAATTCTCTGAGCCTCGGCAAGTTCCGCCTGGCTCTCGACGGACTGGCGGAAAGCCTCGCTCGCTCGGTATAGGTAGCGGACCCTGTGTCCCAGAAGCGGCCAGTTGATCGGTTTGGCCATAAAGTCCGTGGCCCCGACATCATAGGCTCGCTTGATCGACTCGGTATCGTCGGCGCCGGTCACCATCAGGATCGGCAGATGCTCGCCGCCGGGGAGTTTTCGGATGGCGCTGCAGCTGTCGAAGCCATCCATCTCCGGCATGAACACGTCCAGGAAGACGAGATCAGGCCGATGCGCCTCGGTCGCCTTGACGCCATCGACGCCATTCACGGCTTCCTCGACGAGAAACCCCGCGTTCTCCAAGGCTTCGCGGATCAGGATCCGCTCCATGTCATCGTCGTCCACGACAAGGACAAGCGCTTGGTGAGACGCGGGGTCCGGCGTCCCGGTCATGGTTCGCTTCGCGGCAATCGAGAACTCCAGTGATGGCCGGCTAGGCTACACGGTCAATGGTTGAGAAAGCGTAAATGCTGCCGCTAAGCTTCCGAACCGGCCTCGCCATGTTCCTTCAGTGAAGGGCAGCCGATTGAGGCCAAGCTGCCGTCGGCCCTGCCTCGATGCGCCCGCGCTGGACGTCGAGCGTCAAAGCGACCTGCTCGTAATCGGCAACGATTTTCTCGACGGTCGCATCGACTTGATCGACCTCTCCCGCACGGCAGGCGGTCTCCACCTCCTTGCACTGTTCCGACAGCGAGACCGCGCCGAGATTGGCGCTGCTCGACTTCAGGCTGTGGGCGATCTGGCGGACCTGATCGTAGTCCGAACGCTGCGCCGCAGCCGTCAGATCGGCCATCAACTCCGGTGTTTTCTCCAGATAGCGGCCGATGACCTTGGTCAGGAGTCCATCGCCCTTCGACCCCGCCATCTCGCGGATGCGGTCGAGCGCTGCCGGATCGATGACGCCGGATGTGTCCGCGTCCACGGAGGCTTCGGCGGGCGTCGGCGTGCTCTCAGCAACGGCACGCTCATCAGCGGATGGTGATTTGCCATCAGGCAGCCAGCGCAACAGCACGGCGATCAGATCGGCTTGCATGAACGGCTTGGTCAGATAGTCGTTCATGCCTGCTGCCAGGCATCTGTCTCGGTCTCCCTCCATGGCATTGGCAGTAAGCGCAACGATGGGGATGTGGTCGGGATCGCCATTGCGCCGCTCCAGATCGCGAATCGCTCTTGTCGCCTGGAACCCATCGACATGAGGCATCTGGCAATCCATGAGGATCAGATCATGGCCGCCGTGCTCGAACGCCCGGATGGCGGCGGCACCGTCTTCGACCAGGTCGGTCTCGCACCCAAGTTGGCTCAGCGCCTCCTGAATGAGGTCCTGATTCACGGCATGATCTTCGGCCACCAGGATGCTTGCCGGAAAGCGCGTTTCCGGGAGAACGGTCAACTCCTCAACGTCCTCGGCAACGGCGCAGGCATCATCACCTTGGTCTAGGCTTCGAAGGCATTGATAGAGGTCCGCCTGACGCAGCGGCTTGGTGAGTGAGCAGGTGAAGGCGGCTTCGCGCCAGGCGGCCGACGTCTTGTCGGTGGTCATCGAGCTCAGGAGAACGAGTTGTGTGGCGGCCAGTTCGTCATCCTCGCGGAGGAGGCGCGCGAAGTCGATGCCGTCCATTGCCGGCATGAAGCGATCGACCAGAACGACGCTATAGGGGTATTCTTCTATTCGGGCGCGGCGCAAATGCTCGAGAGCCGTTTGCCCGTCGGCAGCACAGTCATGCGGAACATACCAGGCCTCGAGCTGACGATGCAGGACGTCCCGATTGGTATCGTTGTCATCGAGAATCAGGACGCGCAGGTTATAGAGGGCTTCCGTTGGTGAATTGATGCTCGACGGCGCGTTGTCCAAAGCGAAACGCGCCGTGAACCTGAAGGTCGCGCCTTTGCCGGGCTTGCTTTCGACACGGATCCTGCCGCCCATCAACGCCACAAGCCGTTGGGAAATGGCGAGGCCGAGGCCAGTGCCGCCGAACTGGCGAGACGTCGATCCGTCCGCCTGGGCGAAAGAATCGAAGATCCTGGCCTGGGCATCCGCGCCGATGCCGATGCCGGTATCGATGACCTCGAACAGCAGGGCGCCACGCTCGCCATCAGGCGGCGTGCGCACCTTGAGGGTGACCTGACCCTGGTCAGTAAATTTGATGGCATTGCCGACCAGATTGACCAGAACCTGGCGAAGGCGTTGCGCATCGCCACGGATGGCGGTGGGCACGTCAAACGCGACGTCGCAGATCAGTTCCAGCCGCTTTCGATGAGCCATCGTGCCGAGCTGCTGGACGACATCCTCGACCAGGAGACGCAGGTCGAAGGGCGCGCTATCGAGATCGAGCCGGCCCGCTTCGATTTTCGAGAAGTCCAGAATGTCGTTGATCGTGTCGAGGAGGGTTTGTGCGGATCTGAGGATGGTTTGAGCGAAGTGCTTTTGCTTACCTTCCAGTGGACTCTTCGTGAG
>JBCCIN010000070.1:0-15819 GCA_039028235.1 Pseudomonadota bacterium | reverse complement strand
CTTGTCATCAATCTCTTCCGTTCATCAGATCTTGTCCCCAAGCGAATTCAATATACAACCGATGAGATGTGAGAACAAAGGGGGTACATGATACCTGGGCGCCTTGACCGCCAGACGTCAACGTCGTCATCTCGAACGTGAGCATTCCGTCGCGCACCCGCCAACGGAGCATCTGTCATCGACGCCGAGCCATCGGACAAGCCGAACGATTCCGCCGGGACAACACTTGTCAGCCTGGACAGCGTGGACAAGGTGTTTGCGAATGGCACCGAAGCGCTGGCGGGCCTCAATCTCGCCCTTCGTGAGCATGAGTTTTTGAGCCTGCTTGGCCCATCCGGCTGTGGCAAGAGCACGGCTCTACGCCTCATCGCCGGGTTGGCAGCGGCCAGCGACGGGACCATTCGATGGTCGAGCGATGACCGACGACCGGCGGTGGTGTTTCAGGAACCCACGCTAATGCCTTGGGCGACCGCGTTCGACAATGTCTACCTGCCGCTTCGTCTGGACGGGATCGCTAGACGCCATGCGGCATCTCGTGTCGAGACCGCACTCGGCATGGTCGGCCTCCAGGGCTTCGAGAACGCCTATCCGCGGGAACTCTCGGGTGGCATGAAGATGCGGGTCTCCATTGCTCGCGCCATCGTCACCGAACCCGATATGCTGCTGATGGACGAACCGTTCGCCGCACTCGACGAGATCACGCGCTTCAAGCTGAACGACGATCTCCTGACGCTCTGGCAGGAGAAGCGTTGGACCGTGGTCTTCGTTACCCACAGCGTGTTCGAATCGGTCTATCTTTCGAGCCGCATCGTCGTGATGACCGCACGTCCAGGCAGGACAAGCGCCGACGTGACCATCGATGCTCCCTATCCGCGCCTCGACGCGTTTCGCACCTCGACCGTCTATAACGACTATTGCCGCCGCGTCTCCGCCGCGCTCAAGCAGGCGATGGCGGCATGAGCGAACGCGGCCTGCGCATCGGGCTCCCCCTGGCGATCGGCGTTCTCGCGCTGATCGCCTGGGATATGATCGTTCGCGTGAACGAAATCCCGCACTATATCCTGCCCGGCCCAGGCCTCGTGCTGAACAGCCTGATCGAAGACCGGGCGACCCTTTTCGGCTCGCTGCTGGTCACGCTACGGATCACCTTCTCTGCGCTTGCCATCGCGATCATTGGCGGCGTCGGCCTCGCCGTGCTCTTCAGCCTATCACCCTGGGTCGAGAGGAGTTTTTATCCGTTCGCCGTAATCCTGCAGGTAACACCTGTAATCTCCATCGCCCCCCTCATCCTTATCTATGTCGACGACACCATCACCGCCCAGCTGATCTGTGCCTGGATCGTCGCCTTCTTCCCTATTCTCGCCAACACCACCCTTGGCCTGAAGAGCGCCGATCACAATCTCGTCGACCTCTACCGCCTCTACGGCGCCAGCCGCTGGCAGACCCTTCGTCATCTCCGCCTGCCCGCGGCCATGCCGTATTTCCTGGGCGGCCTCAAAATCGCAGGCGGTCTATCGCTGATCGGCGCGATCGTCGCCGAATTCGCTGCCGGCACGGCAGGTGCCGGTTCCGGCCTCGCCTATCGCATTCTGGAGGCCGGCTACCGCCTCAACATCCCGCGCATGTTCGCTGCCCTCATCCTGATCTCGATCACCGGCATCCTGATTTTTCTTTTCTTCTCGATGCTCTCCCACCTCATGCTACGGAAGTGGCATGAGAGTGCCATCAAGCGGGAGTATTGATCGATGGCCGCGGGTCCTGATCTCACGATTGCCGGCGCCAACGTTCCCGCCTGCCTGCTCGAAGGCCGGGAAACCGAGTCTGGCGATGTCACCGTCGACATCGAAATCCGTGACGGCAACATCGCCGCAATCTCCGAGCCGGGCACCGTTAAGGCGAGCCAGCACGTGCTACGGGCCGGGATGGTGTGGCCGGGGTTCGTGGATCTGCATACCCATCTGGACAAAGGCCACATCTGGCCCCGAGCCGAGAATCCGGACGGCACCTTTGAGAGCGCGCTCGACGCGGTGCGCGCCGACCGGCGGGCGAACTGGTCGGCCGAGGACGTCCGACAGCGCTTTGAGTTCGGTCTTCGCTGCGCCTACGCCCATGGCACCGTCGCGATCCGCACCCATCTGGACTGCGAGCCACCGCAACATCGGATTTCCCTTCCCGTCTTCAAGGAAGTTCGGGATGCGTGGGCTGATCGCATCGAACTCCAGGCGGTGTCGCTCCTGCCGATCGATCAGATAGACGAGCCGCTCGCCAGCGAGATCGCCGATCTGGTGGCCGACGCCTCGGGTGTCCTCGGCGCCGTCACCTTCATGATCCCTGATCTTCCGGCGAGGCTCGACAGGGTGTTCAAGCTGGCCGCCGATCGCGGCCTGGATCTGGATTTTCACGTGGACGAAACCGACGATCCGAACGCCGCATCCCTGCGCGATATCGCGCTCGCTGCCCTACGCCATCGTTTTCCCGGCAAGATCACCTGTGGCCATTGCTGTTCGCTTGCGCGCCAGCCATCGCAGAAGGCTGCGGAGACGCTGGATCTGGTGCGCGAAGCCGGCATTGCGGTGGTCAGCCTGCCTATGTGCAATCTCTACCTGCAGGACCGAGTGCCGGGACGAACGCCCCGCTGGCGCGGCATCACCTTGCTGCATGAGTTCGCAGCCCAAGGGACGTTGGTAGCACTCGCCAGCGACAATTGCCGTGATCCCTTCTACGCCTATGGCGACCACGACATGCTGGAGGTGTTCCGAGAGGCCGCGCGCATCGGACACCTCGATCGGCCGCTCGGGACCTGGCCACGCGCCGTCACGGCGACGCCAGCGGATATCATGGGTCTCGGCAAAACCGGCCGCATCACCGTTGGCGCGCCCGCAGATCTGGTGCTGTTCAAGGCGCGCGAGACGAACGAACTTCTGTCCCGTCCGCAGCAGAATCGGATCGTCTTGCGGTACGGCCTACCGATCGACCGCACCCTGCCGGACTACCGCGAACTGGACGATCTGCTGACGACGTGATCCATGGCGATCATCGCGCTCAACGCGTCATTCCGGCAGCGGCACCTGATCGCCGCTCTTTGGATAGTGGGGGACATCACCGTCGAGCGCATAGAAATCGGCCTTGTCAGCAACAAAAATATGCGCAGCGGTGCTCAAACCCGTGTCGCCGTCAAGTGAGCCGGCGGCAATAGCGATCCGGTCGGCGCCATCGGCCTGCCAGAACAAGGTCGAACCGCAGTCCTTGCAAAATCCCCGGCTCGCCTGCTCGCTCGCCCGGTACCATTTCAGGCCACGCTCTTCGACCATCTCGAAATATTTCATGCGTACGCCAGTGGCCGCCATATAGAGACCCGTTTGCTTCCGACACTGGCCGCAATGACACCCGACCACCTGCTTCATCGGGCCGGTGATCCGATAGCGAACCGCACCGCATAGGCAAGAGCCCGTCCTCTCCGTTCGATCACCGCTCATCACGTTCCCCGAGATTGTCATCGGTCGGTGCCGATGTCCTATCTGGATAGCACCACCGCTGGTTATCCCACAATCGTGACCGCCCCACGAGCTTGGACGTAGTGCGTTCCAATGAAAACGCCCTGATGGCGGACATCATCGATCCGAACCATAGCGACAGCAGCAAGCGTTAATGGGGCCGTTTGCCCCTTGCGGTCGATGAATTTCGCGGCTATCCCGATGCAGATTATCGCCTTCGATCAGGTTGCCGCTCCAGTCGAATTGATCGGTTCGGCAGCGGACATCCCATCTTCCGATTGGCATGATGGAATGCGATGTCATCGACCCTTTGGACCCTGATCGTCCGCCTGAGCCGTCCAGAGCGGCCGGCAAGCTTATGCGTCCAAGCATGGAGATGCCGATGAGACTGGCCACCGCTGCACCTTTAGTCGCCCTGCTCGGCATGCTGATCTCGTCTGCCGGGCCAGTCCAGGCTGCGGCGGGTGATCTTTGGTCCGTCGATCGCCAGAACGTCAATGTCCGGTCCGGGCCGAGCACAAGCACCGACGTGCTCATGACCATCAATCCTGGTGAGCGGATCGTAGAGATCGCATCGAAAGGGGAATGGTTCTTCGTCGAGTTTCCGGATCGCGGCGAGCGTGGCTGGGTCTATGCACCTCTTTTGACGTCACCCGGAACGGTAGCGGCTGCCGCCTCAGTAGCCACGGCCCCAAGCCCGGAACGCCAGACGCCCGAAAGTGGGAACACCGCATCGACAACGTCAGACGAAGCCCCGCAGCCCGACGTCGTCAATCAAGTCGAAGCCGCCGCCCAGCCACAAGCATCGACCCGGACCGCCGCAATCTCGCCTGACGAGGAGCCGGCCGCGGTCAAGAGCTTTCGCGATACGGTCGCAGAACTCAATGACCGCGCGGTCTCGGTCGCCGGCATCGATCTCTTCAGCGATGTACGCTCAACCGGCGGCGGCGGTGTCCAGGTTCTGGCGACGGAAACCTGGGCCAGCGTACCGGAGGCTGGTCAGAGCAGCTACATGAATGCGCTGTTCGATCGCTGGCAGTCGGTGGCCAGCGGCCTGGAGCCCCTGTCGCTTCAGATCATCGATCCGAATGGCCAGATCATGATGGAGCGTACGGGCTCCTGACGCCAGCCGACGGGCAGGTCCGGCCCACCCCGGGACAAAAAGGCCCTATTGCATGAAGATCACCGTCGACATCGACTGCACGCCTCAGGAAGCTCGGGCCTTTCTCGGCCTCCCTAATATCGAGCCGATGCAAGATGAGCTCCTCGCCCAGCTTCAGCAGCAGCTCTCAGCCTATCTCGCAAATACCGACCCCGAAGCCATGCTCAAACTCTGGCTACCGGAGAGCATGAAGGGTCTCGGCCAGATCCAGGAGCAATTCTGGCGGCAGTTCATGACCGGGATGTCGGGCATGACAGGCGGTGCGTCGTCATCCGATGACAGCGATAACAAGAAGGGCTGAAGCAAAAACCGGAGGTGGCGCCTCCTACACTTTGCTCCGCCCAATCCGATCCATGCCTTCTATGTGATGCAGCGCACAGCCCGCCGAAGCCTCGGCATGGAGACTGACGACATCGATTCGGCCAGCGAATTCATGGCCCCGAAATTCTGGAGATGTCGTTATGCGGACCATTACGGGATGTATTTCGTTGATTGGCGTGCTGACCATTGTCGGCTGCGCGTCGGTCGAAGGACCTGCGCAAACCCGGCCTGCCGCGTCCGACACGGGCGTGCCGGGCGAGACATTGGGCAACGCCATCCTTCAGCATGATACCAAAATGCCAGTGATTATGGCCGCCGTGACCAAGATGTCGGACAAAGAATGTCCCGCGCGCGCGTTCGAGCTGACGGACACCAAGGTGCTGAGCCAGCCGGTCAAGCTCGCAGTCACACCCGACTATACCAGCTGGAGGGAACTCTGGACGGTCAAAGGCTGTGATGAGACGGTCGACGTCGAAGTCACCTACATGAACCATGTCAGCAGGGGCACGACGATCGCCGCCAAATAGGCGCCCGATCCCGGATTGCGACACCACGGCTAGTCGCTCGCCCGCACCTTCACATAGGAACCCGGCGCCGGCTCGATCGACTTGAGCTGTCCTTCGCCGACAGCTCTCGCCTGGACCTTCTTGCCCCCTTTGCGCGCGAGCCATCGATACCAGTCCGGCCACCAGGAACCATCATGCCAGTTGGCACCGTCGAGCCAGTCGTCAGGCTCCGCCGGCAGCTTGGTGTTGGTCCAGTGTCCGTATTTCTTCGCAGCCGGCGGATTGACCACGCCAGCGATGTGGCCCGATGCGGCCAGAACGAACCTCTTCGGGCCAGCGAGCAGCTGCGTTCCCGGATAGCAGCTTCTCCAGGGCGCGATATGGTCATCCTTCGCCGCCATCAGATAGGTCGGCGTCGTTACCGCCGTGAGGTCGATCGGCGTGCCGGCAAGCGTCAAGCCACCGGGCTCGCGCAGGCGGTTTTCCTGATAGAACGCCTTCAGATAGAACACCAGCATGGCGGCGGGCAGGCGCGTGCTATCAGCGTTCCAATATAAGAGGTCGAACGCCATGGGCTCACGGCCCATCAGATAGTTGTTGACTACGAAGGACCAGATCAGATCGTTCTCGCGCATCATCGAGAACATGTCGGCCATATGATGACCTTCGAGATAGCCCTTCTCGGCAACATGACGCTCGATTTCCGCGATCTGCGCCTCGTCGATGAAGACGCGGGCCTCACCAACATTCCTGAAGTCGAAAAGCGCGGTCAGAAAGGTCGCCGACGCGACTCGTCCGCTCTCCCCCTTGGCGGCGAGATGGCCGAGCAGCGTGCTGATCAGAATACCGCCGATGCAAAAGCCGAGAATGTTGACGCTGTCCTCGCCGGTCGCCTGTTCGATCGCTGCCATGGCCGCAAGCGGCCCTTCGAGAAGATAGTCTTCGAAGGTCTTGTCGGCGTGCTGCTTCGACGGGTTGGCCCAGGAGATTACGAACACCGTATGCCCCTGATCGACCGCATGCCTGATGAAGCTGTTCTTCGGCTGCAGATCGAGGATGTAGAACTTGTTGATCCAGGGCGGCACCAGGAGGAGCGGCCGCTTGAACACCGTTTCGGTGGTCGGCGCATATTGAACGAGCTGCATGAGCTCGTTCTGGAAAACCACCTGGCCGTCGCTCGCGGCGACGTTCTCGCCGACGGTGAATGCCTCTTCGTCGACCATGCTGATCTTGAGGCGGCCCTTGCCCCGCTCCAGATCCTCGAGCAGATGCTTCAGGCCCTCAATGAGATTCTGCCCGCCGGTCGCCTTCGCCTTCTCCAGCACCGCCGGGTTGGTGGCGGCGAAATTGGACGGCGACATCGCTGAGATGAACTGCCTCGTATAAAATGCGACGCGCTCATGGGTCTCCGGATCCTGATCATCCACCTTGTCGACCAGATCGCGCATCCAGTCAGCGCTGAGCAGGTAGGATTGCTTGATGTAGTCGAACAGAAGCTCGTCGCTCCAGGCCTGATCCTTGAAACGCCGATCACCGCGTTCCGGCTCGACCAAGGGATCACTCACGTCGCCCTGAGCCCGCTGCATCATGTGTTGCCAGAGATCGGTCTGCCCCTGCCAAAAGGCCATCTGCGCTTCGGCGAGCTTCGCCGGATCGGCCATAAGCTTTGCGCCGAAGTCAAAGAACGCCTTCGAAACGGTCTGGGCATCGACAAGGGAGAAACCGCCCTCAGCCTGCTCCTTCAGCTGTCGCTGCCAGAACTGCCCGACCGCGCGACCGCTCTGCTCGGCAAAGGCACCGATCTCTTGAGCCAGCTTTTCGGAGTCAAGGTCTTCCGGGTTCGGACGCTTGTTTTCAGTCATGGAGGCAGTTCCGATAATGGAGTCCGGATCATGACGGCTCTTGCCAATTGGACGGAAGCAAGCCTAGCGAATGGAGAGGACAGATGCCATTGGCGAAAACGACGCCATCAGGGCCGCCGGATCTGTGAGAAACTCCAGGGCAAGCCCGTGCAAACAGTTGCGTTCTTCGCCGGGACGCCCTTACGATGGAAAAAACAGCTCTTTACAGGGGGGCTCATGTTTCCTCGGTCAGTTTCGTTCTCCTGGCCTCGCCAACCCAGCACCGATCGTCGGAGACCGGCCGTAGATGGCTAATCTTCGACTGGACGGTCTGGTCAAACGCTTCGGCGAGGTCACGGCACTGGACGGTGTCGATCTTGAGGTGCAATCCGGTGAATTCTTCGCGATCCTAGGTCCGAGCGCCGCCGGCAAGACCACCACGCTGCGTACCATTGCCGGCCTTGAGCGGCCGGATGCCGGTGCTGTTCACTTCGACGGCCGTGATCTGACCAGGGCGCCGGTGCAGGGCCGCGGCATGGCGATGATCTTCCAGACCTTTGCGCTCTATCCCCACCTCTCCGTTCGAGACAATCTTGCCTATCCCCTGAAGCAGAAGAAAACGCCGGCGGCGGATATGGCCGAGTCGGTTCAGCGCATCGCCTCGATGCTCAAGATTACCCACACCCTCGATCGCAAGCCCAACACCATGTCCGGCGGCGAGCAGCAACGTCTCGCCATCGGCCGGGCCCTCATCCAAAACCCCGAACTCCTGCTGCTCGACGAACCGCTGACCAACCTCGACGCCAAGCTCCGCCATGAGACGCGAGCCGAGTTCAAGCGCCTGCATCGGGAGCTCGGCATGACCATGGTCTACGCCACGCCAGACCAGCTCGAAGCGCTGTCCATGGGCGAGCGCATCGCCGTGCTCCGCGAAGGTAAGATCGTGCAGACCGGGACGCCGGACGAGCTCTACGACAAGCCCATCGACAGCTTCGTTGCCACCATGGTCGGTGCGCCGCCGATGAATCTGATCGCGGGCCGCATGCAGGCCGACGACAATGGCTCAGCCGTCATCGCCCTGCCGTTCGGCAAGCTCGACGCCGGGCGTTGGCAGAACAAAGCGACCGGTGATGTCCTGGTCGGCATCCGCCCGCACGACCTCGTGCAGGCCGAGCGCGCCGACGGTGATGCCCATCATCTGACGGCCAAGGTTCATCTGACCGAGCCGCTTGGCGACGTCACCGTCCTGGACGTGGATGCCGGCGGAACGGTCATGAAAATGGCCTTGCCGGAGGAGGAGGCGCTTGCCTTCCCGGTCGGCGCAGAGCTCTCGGTAGCGTTTCGGCCCGATATGGCTCACCTTTTTGATAGGGAGAGCGGCAAAGCGCTTCAATGACGTGATGTTAGCGGAATGCCCCTGCGATCGAGCAGGTTGCAACCAAGGAAGAAAGGAAGGGAGATCATGAGTACCGGATCACGACTTGTCCTGACACTGGCGGGGGCGTCCCTGCTGGCGAGCACTGCGGCGACCAGCCTGATGGCTGCCGACATCACGATCACCATGGCCGCTCCCGACTGGCCGCCGACGCGGTTCATGAAAGAGGAGTTCGACAAGACCTACCAGTCGCCGGACGGTCACAACACGACGCTCGACATGGATTTCATCCCCTGGCCTAGTTTCTACGAGCGCGTCGCTGCCTCACTGACGTCAGGCGAGCAGAAGTATCAAATGATCGTCACCGACAGCCAGTGGCTCGGCTCTTTCGTCGAGGGCGGCTACTACATGGACCTCACTCAATACATGAAGGATGATCCGGAACTGACTGCGATCATGAAGGATCTGCATCCAGTCCTGGTCTCGGCCTATTCCACCTACCCGCACAAAACCCGCGCGCAGCTCGAAGAGGCGGGTGAGTGGCCAGCGCCCGACACCAGCTACTACGGCTTCCCGCAGTTCCCGGACACCTACGTGACCTTCTATCGCGAAGACCTGTTTTGCCACGAGGGTGAAGCGGCAGCCTTCCAGGAAGCGTTTGGCAAGAAGCTGCCTTGCACCTATGAAGACTGGCAGGACGTCGACTGGGATACCTGGCGCGACATCGGCGAGCACTTCAAGCGTGCTTCCGGCGAACCGCTCGGCGACGGCACCGCGGAGGACGACTTCTACGGCATCGCCTATCAGGCCGGCAAAGGCTACGACTTCTCGACCATGCAGGCGAATGCCTTCGTCTGGCAGTATGGCGGCTCGATCTGGGATGAGACGAGCGCTCCGGAAGCGCAGGCCGAAGGCGTCGTCAACTCCGACATCGCCGTCGAGGCCTTCGAGCACTATCTCTCTATGCTCGAATATATGCCGCCGGTCGCTCAGACCGGACAAATGGACATCTTCGTGATCCAGGACCTCTACATGCAGGGCAAGGTCGCGGCGATCATCGACTGGGTCGGCCTCGGCGAGCCCGTGCTCGATCCCAACACCTCGACCGTGCATGACAAGTCCGCTTTTGGCGTGGCCCCGGGGCTTAGAAAAGAAGACGGCTCGATCGACCGCACCGGCAACATCGGCGGCCAGCCCTTCGTGCTCACCACCTGGAACGATGAGGAGGTCATCAAGGAGGCCCTGAACGTCGTCAAATGGTGGCTGAACCCGGAAACCCAGAAGACCTTCGTCGCCAATGGCGGTCAGTCTGGTTTGATGAGCGTGATGGCCGATCCCGAATACAACGACCTCCGTCCCTGGAACCAGGCCCATGTCGAGATGTTGGATTGGCAGCGGGACGTCTGGCACATCCCCGAGTTCTTCGAGCTCCTGACCCAGCAGCAGGAAGAGTTCGACAAGGCGATCACCGGCCAGATTTCCGCGAAGGAAGCGCTGGATGCCGTCGCCGACTTCCAGCAATTCACCCTGGAGGATGCCGGCCACATCGAATGACCTGCACCGGGGTCCGGCATCGTCCGGGCCCCGATCTTCCTTGAGAGGCTGAACACATCAATATGGCGACGACAACGGCAGGACAGGGCGATCGGCGCATCGAAGCGAGCGGCTTCTTTGCCTGGCTGATGGCACCGGAACGACGCGGACCGCTCTTGGTGACACCGGCGATCGTCGTTCTGTTCGTGATGAACATCTTCCCGCTGCTCTGGTCGTTCGGCCTCAGTTTCTTCAACTACCGTGCCAACAAGCTGACGGTCCCGACTTTTCGCGGGCTCACCTATTACGAACGCGTCCTGACTGATGAGAAAGTGTGGGAACGCTTTCAGACCACCGCGATCATCGTCGGCTCCTCAGTGATCCTGCAGCTGATCATCGGCTTTCTGCTTGCCCTTCTGTTCGCCCGCGTTTTCCCGCTCCGCCGCATTCTGCTGATGCTGGTGCTGACCCCGATGATGCTGTCCTTCGTCTCCGTCGGCGTTTTTTTTAAACTTTACTACGAACCAACGTTCGGCTTGGTCAGTTGGGTGATGAACCACTTCACCTCGGAGCCGTTCGTGATGCTCGCCACGCCGGCAGGCGCGATCGCTGCGATCGTGATCGCCGATGCCTGGATGTGGTCTCCCTTCGTCATGCTTCTGGTGCTCGCGGGACTGGTGAGCGTGCCCAAATACCTTTACGAGGCAGCCGAGATCGACCGCGCCTCCTGGTGGCGCCGCTTTTCGACCATCACCTTTCCCTATATCAGAAGCCTGCTCCTGCTAGCCGTCCTGTTCCGTACCATCGAAACCTTCAAACTCTTCGACCTGGTCTACATCATCACCGAAGGCGGCCCCGGCTCCTCCACCGAGACCATCGCGGTCTACGTCTACCGCATGGCCTTCCAATTCTTCCGCACCAGCCAGTCGGCGGCCATCGCCTACATCATGCTCTTCGTCGTCATCGTCCTTACGAACCTCTATCTCTACGCGGTCAAACGCCGCGAACAGGCCGTATGACGGCTTCATTGACTTGCCTCGTCACGTCGGGCCGCTCGCGTTTTCCCGTTCGAGAGAATGAGCGTGTCGGGTGGATTCGGCCGAACAAGGCGGAGACGTTTATGATTCACCAAACGCCGTTGCCCGTCTCCAGGACTGCAGATGAGCGATTCGATCCAGACATCGACGTCAGACACGGCAATGCGAAACGGCCCCGCCATGGTCTCGGACGACCGTACGTGATGAAGCAAGTCGACGAGGTCATCGCATGGCTATGAAGAGAGAAATCGGCAAAGCCGGCTGGGGCTGGACGGCGTTCGCCGGCGTCATCAGCGTCATCTACTTCTTCCCCGTGCTCTGGATCATCCTCACCGCCTTCAAGACGCGTACCGATGCGCTCGCCATCCCACCAAAGCTGTTTTTTACGCCCACTTTCGACAACTTCGTCAGCGTGTTTTATCGCGCCAGCATCACGGCGGGTGCATCGCAGGAAACCAATTTTCCACTCTATTTCTTCAACTCCATCTTCATTGCCGGCACATCGGTGCTCCTCGCCCTGATCATCGGCACCATGGCGGCCTATGCCTTCTCACGCCATCCGCTGAAGGGCAACGACACCTATCTGTTCATTATCCTGACGACCCGCATGCTGCCGCCCATCGTGGTGATCATCCCGATCTTCTTGATGTTCCGCATCACCGGCCTCGCGGGCTCCTATTGGGGCATCATTCTCCTCTACACCGCGTTCAACATTCCGTTCTCGGTCTGGCTGGTGAAAAGCTTCTTCGACGAGCTTAACACCGAGGTGGAAGACGCCGCACGCATGGAGGGTGCCACCGAAGGCCGTGTGTTCTTCGGCATCTGCATTCCGCAAATCTTAGCGGGGCTCGCCGCAACCTTCGTCTTTGGCCTGATCCTCACCTGGAACGAGTTCCTGTTCGCGCTGCTGCTCACGGGCGTCGACACCCGCACGGTGCCGGTCGCCATGGCCAGAACATTGGGCGGTGAAGTAGGCGTCGACTACGGGCTGCTCGCGGCCATCGTCACCCTCTTTCTCATCCCCATTTTCTTCGTCACCTTCCTTCTGCAAAACCAGCTGCTGCGCGGCGTAACCTTCGGTACCGTGAAGAAATGAACGCTCAAGCACGAGCTATGCTTAACGCCCTAAGGTTAAGAGAACGTGAAGATCGCTACCGAAGACAGCGGTTGCTCCCGCTTGGCGGATGCCTGTGCGCATGACCATCGAGCTCAGGCAAGTCACGAAAACATTCGGGGACCTGACCGCTGTCGACCGTGTCGACCTCAAAGTCGGCGAAGGCGAGGTGCTTTGCCTGCTCGGTCCCTCCGGCTGCGGTAAGACAACGACGCTTCGCATGATCGCCGGCCTGGAATGGGCGACTTCCGGCGACGTTCTGCTGGCCGGCCATCGGGTCAACGAGCTTGCCGCGCGTGATCGCAACGTCGCCATGTCCTTCCAGTTCTACGCGCTTTACCCAAGTCTTTCCGTGCGCGAAAACCTTGCCTACCCCCTTCACGCCGAAGGGCTGACCGCGGCTGACATCGACCGCCGCGTCGGTGATATCGCGCGCATCCTGCAGCTCGACGACATCCTGAACAGGACGCCGGGACAGCTTGCCGAGGGTGAAAAACAGCGTGTCGCGGTCGGCCGCTCGATCATTCGGGATGCCGTCTGCTTTTTGTTCGACGAACCGCTGTCCCGCCTGGACGTGCAGCTTCGCGAAACCATGCGCGGCGAGATCAAGGAAGTTCTGGAAGGCTTGAACAAGCCGACGGTGATCGTCACCCACGATCAGCTCGAAGCGTTGACCATGGCCGACCGCATCGCCGTCATGCGTGATGGACTGATCGAACAGATCGCAAGCCCACACGAGATCTTCGCCCGGCCGGCCAACCTGTTCGTCGCGGGCTTCATCGGCACCCCACAGATGAATCTCCTGCCAGCGAGGCTGATCGAACGTACAGCCGATGGTGTCAATTTCGCGATTGCCGGCCAGAAAGTTCTGCTGCCGATCGATGGAGCGACGTCGGTTCTACGCCCAGGCTACCACGCCACATTGGGTGTTCGCCCCCGCGCCTTCGAGCTGGCGAGCGAACCTGCCGCCGACACGCTCAGTGCGACGGTCGACATCATCGAGCCCATGGGCGCGGAGACTCTCCTGCACCTGCTGATCGACGATCAGGAACTCCGGGTCGTTGTCGACCGGCGCCAAAGACCGGCCATCGGCCAACTGGTTCATCTTCGCTGCCGGCCGAGCCAGCTTCATCTCTTTGGCGACAACAGCCAGCGCATCGGCCTCGAGACCGGCGCCGGCGTCGCTCTGGCGTAAGGAGGCAATGCGATGAACGCCGGTCAGGCACGACTCATCGAATATAGCATCATTGGCCTTTGCCTCGCCGCACTAATGATGATCTTTCAACCTTTTACGATCTCTTTCTATAGCATTGGCGCAGGACTTGTGGTGCTTGGAGGTCTCGCC
Organism: Pseudomonadota bacterium; assembly: GCA_039028235.1. Lineage (GTDB taxonomy): Bacteria > Pseudomonadota > Alphaproteobacteria > Geminicoccales > Geminicoccaceae > JANQPX01. Next base: position 2,091 of record JBCCIN010000070.1, on the reverse strand, counting down.
TTCAACCTCATTCCGTTCTGTCGGGAAGGCGTTCCTCTGGCCAAGCTCGGCAAGGTCGGCTTGATCGTGCTGGCCATTCTCGGCGTCGCCATCTTGCTCGGCATCGGAACCGGCTATCTCTACGTCTGGTATCTCGGCCTATCAAAGACTTAATCATGGGATCGGCGAGATCGCATCAAGAGGTTTCGAGCAAGAGCATGACAGCGATCCAACACTCGCCCGAACATCGATGACCCGCGATCTCAGATTCATTGACGTTCAGGTGGAATAGCTCTGTCTCTTCAGCGTTGACCCCATATCGACGGCGACGGTGCATGAGTTGATATGGTTCGACAACAGCTGCCAAAGATCTGCTGCGCCATTCTTCTCGGCGCGCTTGTCATGGCCCTCTCAAACCATCGAGGGGCGGCAAACGTCGACGTCGAAGATCGGAAACTGGAAGCGTTCATCGAAGCGGCCGCGGCGGCGGAAGGCGTGATGGCAATCTGGCGACCGAAGATTACGCAAGCCAGTGCCGAGAGTGCCGAAGCCCTACGAAGGCAGGCCAATGTCGAAATTCGAGAGAGCATCGATGCGGTCGACGGCATCTCCTTCGATGAATATCGCGAGATTCGGCAGGCGATCGCCTCCAGCAATGATATGCTGACCCGGGTCACGGACATCATGCGCAGGCGTCATCGGCGTGCCGTCAGTTCATCGACGGTCGAAAGACGCTTTCAGACGTCAGCGATTCGCAGGAACCGTCCGGTTTCTGCTGATTCGTAGACCAACGCCTCGATCTCCAGATTGCGTAGATAATCGCGACCGCTGTTTTCAAGCGGCATCCCATCCTGAAGGTGCAACAGGACATGACGCTGCAAGGCGAAGACGCAGTCTCCGCCAAATCCTTGATCTTGCCACGCATAAGCATGGGCCGTCTCGACGCCGCCATGTGACCGCAGCCACAACCCACCATCACCATCCAGGCGGAGGCCGCCCCCAGTCCCCTCGATCAACAGCTCTCCCATGGTGAGCCTCGGATTCTCCGCAGGAAAGTCGAGGAGACGGTTGCCGTCGAACAGACCGCCTGCACCCGATTCGAATGAGAAGACCAGATAACCGGCATCTTCACCGGCGATCGCCGGGTTAAGACGGCGAAGATGGGCGTAGACACCGCTCATCTCGCCCAGCAGATAGCGAAAGCTGTCGATCAGATGGATCGCCGTTTCATGGATCAAGAACCGCTCCATGGTCTGAAAGTACGGTTGCCGATCGAGATAGGCATCAGGCCCCTGTCCGTCGCCCGGCCGAAGGCGAAAGCTGATATTGGTCACATCGCCCAGCTCGCCTGCCTCCATCAGCCGTTTGGCTTCCCGGTACCAGGGCTGAAAGCGAAAGTTCTCGTGAACGGCAAAGGTGATGCCGGCTTCTTCCGCTCGCGCGACCATCGCCCGCGCGATTTCGAGGTCACCGCCGAGCGGCTTTTGGCAGATCACGTTGATGCCCCGCGCTGCCGCCGCATCGAGAAGTTCGCGATGGGCGTTGGGCGGAGCGGCGATGTCGAGGAGATCAGGCTGGCTCTGCTCGAGCATCACTTCGACATGATCGAAGAGACCATCGATCGCGAAGCGCTCGCCGACCTCCGCCAAACCATTGGGGTCGAGCGACGCAGCACCGACCAACGTGGCCCCTTCCAGCCTTGACCAGCCGTCATAGTGAAATCGACTGAAATATCCTGTTCCGGCAACCGCTACTCTCACTGTCATGTTCGGCTCATCCAGCTGTCGAATCGAAATGTTGTCCCGCTTTTCGGCCCATCGATGCCCTTGATCCAAGGCCACAGCAACTCTTTCGAAGCATGAGCAAAAGCGCCATTCCCCAGTCTCCAATGACACGACCGAGTGACGAAGTGAACGCTCATGCCAACAAGGTTAACCGAAAATTAGGAAATATCTGGCATGATGGCTGCTTAACGGACACTGCAGCGCGCCTTCCTTGAGGACGATCATGTCGATGGATTCAGGATCGAGTAGGCCTTGGGTTGCAATCGTGACGATGCTCTTGCTTCTTGCCGGTTGTCAGCACAGTGCGACGCCTGATTCGACAAGATCG
>JBCCIN010000069.1:0-15857 GCA_039028235.1 Pseudomonadota bacterium | reverse complement strand
CGACAGCGCAGCCCTCGCGGTTCCGGGCGTCGAGGCGGTTATCCAGATGGACGGCCACACGATGCCGGCGAAATTCCTGCCGCTCGGCGGCGTCGCTGTGGTTGCCAGCAACACCTATGCGGCCTTGAAGGGCAGGGACGCGCTGGTGATCGAATGGGACGACGGTCCGCATGCGGTCTACAACAGCGCCACCTATATGGAGGAGATGAAAGCGACCGCGGAGCAGCCCGGCAAGGCCATTCGCGATCAGGGTGATGTCGATACGGCGCTTGCTGGGGCCGCGAAGACATTCGCCCGCACCTACACCCAGGACCATATGGCCCACATCCCGATGGAGCCACCGGCAGCACTCGCCAACTATGCCGACGGCAAGCTCGAGATCTGGGCGCCGGTGCAAAGCCCCTACGGCACGCGCCAGGACGTGGCCGAGTATACCGGTGTTCCGATCGAGGATGTCCGGGTCAACGTCACACTCTTGGGCGGTGGCTTCGGGCGCAAGTCCAAATGCGACTACGTGCACGAAGCGGCGAAGCTCTCGATGGAGGTCGGTGCCCCTGTGCGTGTGCAGTGGACGCGCCAGGACGATGTCCAGCACAGTTTCTATCATACCACCTCGGCGGAACGTCTCGAGGTGGCGCTGGACGCCGACGACAAGCCGACGGGTCTTCTTTACCGAAGCGTGGCACCATCGATCCTGGCGACCTTCGCTGAAGACAGCGGCTACCAGTTCTTCATCGAATATGGCATGGGCTTTGCGGATATGCCGTTCGAGATCGAGAACATCCGCTGCGAAAACGGTCAGGCGATGGCGCACACCCGCATCGGCTGGTTCCGCTCCGTCTCCAACATACCGCGCGCCTGGGCTGTCCAGTCCTTCGCCGCAGAGCTCGCCGAAGAGCTTGGCAAGGACCAGAAGGACATGCTCCTTGAGCTGATCGGCTCACCCAGGGTGATCGATCCGAAGGCCACGGCGATGCCTGAAGATCTCTGGAACTACGGCGATCCGTACGAAGAATTCCCGAACGACACCGGGAGGCTCGCCAATGTCGTCGAGCTCGCCTGCGAAAAAGCCGGCTGGGGTAAGGAGCTGCCGGAAGGGGAGGGGCTTGGCCTTGCCGTGCATCGAAGCTTCCTCACCTATGTCGCGGCCGTTTGCCATGTGAAGGTCGAGGCGGATGGCACGGTCCGTGTGCCCGAAGTGCACATGGGCGTCGACTGCGGCTTCCCGGCCAATCCGGAGCGCATCGAAAGCCAGATGCAGGGCGCTGCCGTGCAGGGCATGACCGTTGCGTTCAACAGCGGCATCACCTTCAAGGACGGTCGTGCCGAACAGTCGAACTTCGATGACTATGACGTGGTCCGGATCGACAACTATCCGGAGGAGGTCTACGTCCACGTCGTGCCGCACAAGTTCGAGACCCATGCGACCGGCGTCGGTGAGCCGGGCGTGCCGCCGATCGCACCGGCGATCGTCAACGGTATTTTCAATGCCACCGGCAAGCGTCTCCGTCACTTGCCGATCCGGCCGGAAGACATCAAGGACGCCTGATGGCGGTCTAGCCGAGAAAGTGAGCCGGCAGGGCGTCTTTCGCCCTGCCGGTTTTTCTTTGGCAGTCCGTCGAGCGGATGAGATGGAAATCCCGGCGGAACCTGCCAGGAAGCTTGCCGAGCGCCGAGAATCGGATAGCTTATTAGTATAAGGAGTGGCTTAAGCCACCCAATAATCGACGGCAGCGTAGTTCGACGAATGGATCGAGCATGGTCGGCATGTCGAAGAAAATGGCACGAGGGGAGGACGCCGGGCGATGACCATCACGCTGCGGCATCTTGAGATCCTGCGCGCCGTCGCTTGCAACCGCTCCCTTACCCATGCCGCCAAACAGCTTGGCCTGAGCCAGCCGTCGCTTTCCCAGCAGCTGAGTAAGCTCGAAGGCGATATCGGACAGCGCCTGGTCGACCGCTCCGCCAAAGGCCTCCACCTCACCGACGCCGGCTGTTTTCTCCTGAGCAAGGCGGAAGCGATCCTCTCCATGGTCGAGGAGGCGGAGATCGGGCTCGGCCAGTTCGAACGCGGCTTGCGTGGTCAGCTCTCGATCGGTGCGCTCACCTCACTTGCTCGCTCCTTGGTGACCGTCGCCTCGATCGAGCTTAAGGAGCGCTTTCCGGAGATCCAGTTGAACGTGGTCGAACTCTCGCCTGAATCCGTCGTCCGTCAGCTGCAGTCGCGCCGCGTGCAGATCGCGCTGATCAGCAGCGCCATGGCCGCCGAGCAAACCCGGCATTTCACCAAGGTCGAGCTCACCAGCGATCCCTATGTTCTAGCCGTGCCCAAAGGCATGGACGGCAAACGCGAGCCTCTCCGGCGTTCCGTGATCATGGTTGACTTCGGCACGTCCTATCAGGACCTTGTTAGCAGCTGGTACCGGCGCATCGTTCCGAACTTCCAGGAGGTCGCCCGCTGTCGAACTCATGAGCTTGCGCTCTGCATGGTCGAGGCCGGTCTCGGTATGGCAATCGTGCCCATGCTGTCGACTCAGGTGAACGGCCGCATGGTATTCGACGTCGATCTGTTCGAGCTGCCGCTGGAACCTCGCAAGGTCTGGGCGGTTCTGCCGTCCCAGTACCGTTACACACAGCCTCACGCCCATGTTCTCGAGATGCTGAAGAGGGCGGGAAAACAGCGCGTCGCCAAGATCCCGGCACTCGCCCCAGTTGCCAGGCTCGGCCAGCAGGAACGACAAGCACAGCCCGGACGGCCCCTCCTCGACGCCTGACCATCCCAACTCCCGCCAAAGCAGTGTCCGACAGCCGACTTTTCGCGGGATCGACGCAACTTTCCGTGGGCAAATACCTGGTATTTATGTAAAAAGCCTGAGAACACAAACAGCCACATCATCGTACGGGGATTGCTCATGGCGGACGCTGCGGGAAAGGACGACTATCGGGGTTTGGATGTCGGCACCAGCCGGATCGTGCTGGCAAGGCCGAACGGCGAACGACCGTCCTATAATGTTCAGCTGAACGCCTTCATCGCGCTGCCTTACGCCAAGATGACAGAGAAGATGCTGGTGGACGAGGGGATCTACCATCGGGTCAACGGCAGGGAGATCCTGGCCTTCGGCAACCGCGTCGACGAGTTCGCCAATATGCTCGGCGGTGACACCCGTCGGCCGATGAAAACCGGTGTGCTCAATCCCGGCGAGCCCAAGAGCAAGGAGATGATGGCACTCGCCCTCGAGGAAATGTGCGGCAAGGCGAAGAAGAACGCCAAGATCTGCTTCAGCGTGCCGAGTGCGCCGCCGGACGGCCAGTCCGAGCTGATTTTTCATGAGCATGTGATCAAGGACGTGCTCACCGGCCTCGGCTACCAGGCGGAGGCGGTGAACGAGGGTATGGCGATCGTCTACGCCGAGCTTGCGGATGACGACCTCACAGGCATCGGCGTCAGCTTCGGCGGCGGCCTCTGCAACGTCTCGGTCGCCTATCTCGGCCTGCCGATCCTCTCGTTCAGCACCGAGCGCGCCGGGGACTATATCGACCAGTCCGCCGCCAAGGTCACCGGCCAGACCAACACCACCGTCCGCCTGCATAAGGAAAGCAGCGACTTCCGCGTGGGCGCTGACGGCAAGGACGGCGTCGATCAGGCGCTGACCATCTACCACCGGGACGTCATCAATCACGTGGTCGACAGACTCGAGCAGGAGCTGAACACCAGCACCCGCCTCCCACGCAGCCTCCGTTCCATGCCACTGGTCTTCGGCGGCGGCACCGCCATGGTCAAAGGCTTTGAGCCCGAACTGAAAAAGGCCCTCGCAGACGCCAACCTGCCGATCGAAATCTCCGAATTCCGTCAGGCCAAGACGACGAGCAACACGACAGCCAAAGGCATGCTCCTAGCCTCCATGTTAAATATGTAATGGCGACGCGCCATTGCGTTGACTTCAACGCGGGGAACGCCGTGTCCGAATGCGGGTACGGCTTTTCTCGCGTGTAGGTTTGGTGGCGTTGCGAAAAATCTGGCGAGGGGAGGGGGGTGCGCTTATAAAGCGATCATATTTGATGATGTGATCACTTTGGATTGGCTATGTCCCAGGAAGCCAGGACCGACGGCAGCTATAACAACACGGTACAGATTGTCGAGGATGGCAATCAGATTACCTTCAATGGTGCCCGGCCGCTTGTGCTTTCCAAATATGGCGAGGGGCACTATCGGGCGGAGGTCCGGCGCGAATTTGATCTGCTGAAGCCCTATGCGCGTGCGCTCGAGATCGTCGGGCGGGATGACGAGCGGCGATCACTTCGTGAATGGCTCAACGCGGACGCAAAACTCAGCATTCGCGTGCTGACAGGGCAGGGGGGAAGCGGCAAGACGCGGCTTGCGCTCGATCTTTGCGATGGGCTGTCGGAGGAGGATTGGCAGGCGGGTTTCATCGATGGCGATGATCTGAAGACGGTCTGCGAGGACGCGTCGATGGTCGCCTGGGCCTGGGCCAAGCCGACGCTGGTGGTGGTGGACTACGCGGCGACCTTCGGCGAGACGCTGCATCGCTGGCTCGGGCGGCTGGTGGATCATGTGAAGGCCGAAGCTCCTGTCTTGCGCATTTTGCTGCTGGAGCGTCAGGCGGACGAGAAGACGGGTTGGTGGCAGACGGTGTTCGGCGGTGGCAAGACAAAGGACCGGGCAATCCAAGAACGGCTCGATCCAAGCAGGCCGATCGACATCCAGGCGCTGTCCGCATCGACCCTTCGCCGCGAGATCTTTTTGGCAGCGCTTTCGCGCTCGGCGGAAGAACTGAAGAAGGAACCGCCTGCCGTCGAGGACAGTGAGGACTTCGACAACCGCCTCGCCGATCTCACCTGGGGCGGGCGGCCGCTATTCCTGATGATGGCGGCCATGCTGGCGGCGCAGGATGGTGTCCCAGATGTCCTAGCTCTCAGCCGTACCGATCTTGCGATGGATCTTGCCGAGCGCGAACTCTCGCGCATAGGCGATGCCGCGGAGGTGAAGGGGCTATACCGGCTCGTTCTGGAAACCCTCGCCGGCTACGTCACCCTTTGCCAGGGCCTTGAGCGGGATGCGCTGATAGAGGCGGTCGGGATCGTTCAAAAATACCTGCACCGCTCCGGCGACGCCGGCCCCATCGCCGATCTGCTTCGCGATCAGCTTCCAGGCCAGAACGGCGCCGCCGCGATCCTTCCGGATGTCATCGGTGAGGCTGCGATGCTCCTCGCCCTCGATCAGGACGGCATCAGCTCCGACCTCGCCTTGAGCGGGTTTCAACAGACCGGAACCCGGGCTACCGCCAGTATAATCAGGAGCGCTCAGGACTTTGTCGGACAAGAGCGACAGGGTCAGGAGATCTTATGCCCCCTCGTCTGGATGGACGTGCTCATCGATCGAAATCTGGTTGACGTCGACCTACTGATGCTGATCGCGGATCAGTTGCCCCAGACCTCGCGGACCCTTGTCGAGCATCGAGCGAGGCTGGATGGTGAGATAGGTCGCATTCTCTGCGAACGCGTCGAGAACGGTCATAGCGAGTCACTTCCGCTCTTGGCAGCCTCGCTCAACAATCTGGCGACTACGCTGCGCGATCTCGGGCGTCGTGATGATGCGCTCACGGTCGCTGAGGAGGCTGTGGGCCTCAGGAGACAGCTGGCAAGTGAAAGGCCGGATGCGTTCCTCCCAGATCTCGCCATGTCGCTGAATAATCTGGCGAACATGTTGAGCGGTCTCGGACGTCGTGAGGACGCGCTCGAAGCCACCGAGGAGACTGTGGGCCTTAGGAGGAAGTTGGCGATCGAAAGGCCAGATGCCTTCTCACACAATCTGGCTGTATCTCTAGCTGTTCATGCCAACTGCCTAGAGGCACTCCACCCAGTTTCATGCATTGGATGGTCCCGATGTGTCAGCAGTACATCGAGCGTTGCGAAGCCCTTGGCGAGACGCCGGATGCGGAACTCCTGGGATCGATTGTCGACGCAATTCAAAACTTGGAGCAGGAATAATGGACATCCCCGCACTTGCAACGGCCACCGTCGCGCTGCTGTCGCCCTACCTAGTCAAGGGCTCGGAGGAGTTTGCGAAGAAGGTCGGTGGTGCGGCATTTGCTGGTATCGAGAAACTGGCGGCGCTGGTCAAAGGGAAGCTCACCGGGCCAGCCGAGGCTGCCGCCTTGTCCAGTCTCGAAGCCAAGCCGGACGATGCCCGTCGTCAGGGTGCTCTGGAGGTTCAGATCGAGGATGCTCTCAAAGCAGATCCTGACTTTGCCGAGAAGCTGAAGGCACTGGTCGAGGACGTCGAGGCCAAAGGTGGCACTCCCGTGAAGCAGATCATGACCACCATCGGACACCACAACAAAAGCTCTCAGGTGTCGGGCTCAGGCAACACCGTCAACATGTCGTAGCGACGTCGCCCGCAGAACAAGTCAACGGTACAGCCCGCGGCTGTCGCCCGGCGCGTCGCCGTTAGTTGGTGATTTCGTCCTTGGTCTTGTCTGCCGTGTCGGAGATGGTTTCGCCGGCGGCTTCGATGTCTTTGCCGGCGCCGGCGATGGTGTTGCAAGCAGCGAGGCTAGCGAGAAGGCCGAGGGCGATCAGGAGGCGGGTTGGCATGGCGATTCCTCTCTGGAGCATTGTTGTTTCTCCCTATTCATGTCGACAGGGGGAGCCTGGACGTCAAGAGGGGGCTCTTGGAATATGGTTCTTTGAAATTTGTCATAATATATCTTATCGAACTTTAGCCGGAGCGGTTAGGGGAGGCCCCTGTCGCAGATGAACGCTTTGGCCGCGCGAACGCTCCGGCTGTGCCAGCGTTCTGGTCGTACCAGTGTCAGTTGGTGGCCGGTGCTGCGGGAATGACGGTGCTGTCGATGGTCTCGGTGGCGGCTTCCGGTTCCAGCGGCTGCTGATCGATCAGCGGGACGGCCACCGCCTCTGGCTCCTGCACGCTGTCGATCACATGGATGATGCCGTTGGTCGCGGCGATGTCGCTTTCCACCATGAGGCCGTCGCCGATCGCAATCTGCTCGGTGACGTCGATCTCGATCTGATCGTTGTTGAGCGTGTCGAAGCTGGTGCTTTCACCGGCCATGTCGCTGAACGTCACACGGTTCGACAGGATGTGATGGCGTATCGTCGCCTCGTCGAGCGGACCGGTGACCGCCCTGTTGATCGGCGCGAACACCGTGTAGGCGCCGTTGGCCTGCAGGCTGCTGGCGACACCTGAGCTTTCGAGCGCTTCGGCGAAACGCGTCAGGCTCGGCCTTGCCTTAAGCACGCGGACGAGATCCGGCTCAGCTTGTGGTAGTGGCTGATCGCTGCCGCCACAGGCGGCGAGCGTCGAGAGAACGACGACAATCAGAAGGATCAGGCGTGTCATCATGGCGGACCGAGGCTTGGTTCGTGATAATAGCGGCGTGATCAGACGGTCACCTCTGCTTTCGTCGAGGCGACCAGGGCCTGCATAACACGACATGTCGGTGGTTAACAGATTACCTCTGGACGTCATCCCCTGCATTCTCAGTCATATATAGGAAATATGACTTGAAAAAGGTAATAATTCCTATATAGTATTGCTGTCCTTCGACGCCCCCTTTCCATTGACATCGCCTGGAGATCTGGATGCAAGCGCGCCCGCCTGCTCGCGACCGCTTTGACGACGAGCATCTGCTGTGGCTGAAGAGCCTCATTCTCCTGACATTCACGGCTTTGGCGCTGCTCGCCGCCTGGCATTACGGGCTCCTGCAGCAGGTGCTTTTCGACGATCCGTCTGGCCTCGCTTCTGCGATCGCGCTGATCTTTTTCATCGCCGTGCTGCAGGGCGTTTTTGCCGTCTGGCGTCTTTCACGTACCTCGAATGCGCTCCGTCTGATCGAGCAGCGCATCACGTCGGACTCCGAGCTGCCGGCAACCCTGCCGGAAGGCCCGGTGCGGCGCTATGTCGAGGCGCTGGCAAGACGGCGCACGCCGGCTGCGGGCGAGGCGCCGGACATGCTGATGGATGCCTTCGCTACGGAGGTGACCGCAGGCCATGGCTTCGGCTGGTTCGTCGCCGATGTGCTCCTGTCCCTCGGCCTTCTGGGTACGGTGATTGGTTTCATCGCCATGCTGGTGCCGATCGGCCAGCTGGAAAGCGGCGACCAGGCGGCGTTGAAGGCGGCCCTGACCGCGATGAGCGGCGGCATGGCGATCGCCCTCTACACCACGCTTGCGGGGCTGATCGGTGCTGTTTGGCTGAAGATCCAGGGATTCCTTTTGGACAGCGGTGCTGATGATGTTATCCGGCGGATGAAGTGGGTGACGGAGCTTTCGACCAGGCGCGATCCGTCGAGGGGCGCGATGTTCGCCCATCGCTCCGCCCTGTCCTCGCTGATCGAACAGCCGGAGACGGCTCGTGGTTAGGCGCCGAAGCGTCGAGCTTGGCTTCACCGACCTCCTGTTTAACGCCCTTCTCGGCTTTGTCGTGATGTTCGTCATCGCCTTTCTGCTGATCAATCCCGTAGCCAAGACCGGCGCTGTCGACAACAAAGCGGAGTTTCTGATCACGCTGACCTGGCCTGATGGCCGGCGCGAGGACGTCGACCTCTATGTCGCCGATCCCGACGGGCGCCTGGTCTGGTTTCGCGCACGCGAAGCGGGGTTGATGCATCTGGATCGGGATGACCTTGGCCTTGGCAATGATGTGATCGAGGTGGCCGGCAAGAAGGTGGTCAATCCGGTGAACCAGGAGATTGTCTCGATCCGCGGCATCGCATCAGGTGAATATGTCGTCAATCTGCACCTTTACCGTGATGATCGCGGCAAGCCGGTGCCGGTCAAGGTCAAGGTCGAGAAGCTGAACCCTCGGGTCGAGCTGGTGTTTTACGGTGACGTCACGCTGGAGCGTCGCGGCGAGGAGCAGACAGCCGTGCGCTTTTCGGTGGCACCTGATGGCAAGGTCGGGGACGTCAACCGCCTCGCCAAGGCGATCGTTCCTTTTCGACGCCGGTCCTTGCGGGCGAACGCTGAAGGCGGCAGCTCATGATTGCCCCCATGCTCGATACTCAGGCGCTTGGCATGAGCGCCCCCGCCGCGACGCTGGCCGGCCTCTATGCAGCGATCGCCCTCCTGCTGCTCAGCCTGCATCTGAGGAGTCATTGGCCCTGGACCGTGAAGTCGACGGTGATCGGTCTGGCGCTTCCGGCGGCTGTCGGCACCTTCCTTGCGATCGAAGCGCAACTTGGCTGGCCGAGCCGCACCCCTCTGCCCTCCCAGTTCCAGCTGCACGCCGCCCTGATCGAGGAGCCGGCTGCCGGCGAGCGCGAGCGTGGCGCCATCTATCTCTGGCTCACGCCTTGGGAGGAGATCGATGGCGATCAGGTCGGGACAGTGTCCGATGCTGCTGTCGACGCCGCACCACGGACGCACCCACGAGCGTTTGATTTGCCTTATAGCCGAGACCTTCACCAAAAAGTCGACGCGATGCAGGAACGTCTGGCGCGGGGCGAGATGGTGATGGGTCGACAGCAACGCCGGTCGGGTACAGAGCGACGCTTCGGCGAACAGAAGGGCATGATCGATCTTCTGTCCCCACCTCCCACCAGCCTGCCGTCGAAAGACGGTTCTTGAGCTGTTATCGGCGAAGGATGGTTGAGCGTCAGTCCGCCAGTGCCTGCTGCTCGTCGGGCTCCACATCAGACGCGAGTGCGTGCAGATCGCCGACGAAGCTTCTTCGCCAATTGACGATGTCGTTCGCCCTGATCTTGGCATCCAGGCGCCGCCAACGGTCCTGACGCTCGTCCAGCGGCATGATAAGGCTTCGATACATCGCCTCGGCGACCGCCTCGACGTCATAGGGATTGACGATCACGGCGCCGTCCATGTCGTCGGCAGCACCGGCAAAGCGGGAGAGGATGAGAACGCCGGGATCGTCCGAGGACTGGGCGGCGACATATTCTCTGGCTACCAGGTTCATGCCGTCACGGAGCGGCGTCACCAGTCCGACGCGCGACAGGCGGAAGAAGCCGGAAAGGGTGCGGCGGGTGAAGCCTCTATTGATGTAGCGAAGCGGCATCCAGTCATATTCGTTGAAGCGGCCGTTGATCCGACCTGACGTCGCTTCGACCTGATGCCGAAGGTCGAGATATTCTGGAACGTCCTGACGGGATGGCTGTGAGATCTGGACGAAGGTCACCTGGCCGCGCTGGTTGGGATAGTCCGAGAGCAGGGTCTCGTAGGCGCGCAGGCGCTCGACAATCCCTTTGGTGTAGTCGAGCCGGTCGACTCCGATGATTAGGTTGCGTCCGAGCAGCGAACGCGACAGGCGCTCGCTCGAACGCTTGGCCTCGATCGAGGTCGACATCGTAGCGAAATCGTCGACGTCGATACCGATCGGATACTCCTTCGCGCGCAGCCGGTGATCACCCACCTGCGCCATACCGTCGTCGAGGGCGTAGCCGATATCCTCCCGATAAAGATAGTCATGGAAATTTCTAAGATCGTTCCGTGTCTGGAAACCGAGCAAGTCGTGCATGCAAAGGGCATGCATCAGTTGACTGTGCCACGGCAGCGTGACGTAGACCTCCCAGGCCGGAAACGGGATGTGCAGGAAGAAACCGATCTTTGCCTTGACGCCCAGCTTCCTCAACTCCTCGGCCATCGGGATCAGGTGATAGTCATGGATCCAGATGAGGTCGTCATCGCGCACATAGGGGAAGAGCTGCTCGGCGAAGTGGCGGTTGACCTTGCGATAGGTGTTGTACCAGTCGCTGTCGAAGGTCGAGAGATCGAGGCGATAGTGAAAGAGCGGCCAGAGCGTGCGATTGGCGAAGCCGCCGTAATAGAGGTCGAAATCCTGCTCGTCGAGATCGAGGGTGATGTAGGTGATGTTGCCGCTTCGGAAAACCTTGGGCAGCTTGGTCGCTGTCTCCGGCGTCTCGCCGCTCCAGCCAAACCAGATGCCACCGGTTTCGCGAAGGGTAGCGAGGAGACCGACCGCAAGGCCACCCGCTGCGGCCGCTTTCGCTCCGGAAAGCGGCGTAACCCGATTGGAAACGATCACCAATCGGCTCAACGGCAGGCTCCGACTAAGGTCTGTGGCAAGGCCACGCTAAACCACGTCCTCCCAGCTCTTGCTCAGTTTCATCGCGCAGTTGATGAGCCCGACATGCGAATAGGTCTGGGGAAAGTTCCCCCAGAGTTCCCCCGTGCGCGGATTGATGTCTTCCGACAATAGACCGAGATGGTTACGGCTCGCCAGCATATTCTCGAAGAGCTCTCGGGCTTCCTCGGTTCGGCCGGTGACGATCAGAGCGTCGATATACCAGAACGTGCAGATGATGAAGGCGTTCTCCGGCTCACCGAAATCATCCTGCTTGATATAACGGAAAAGGTGATCGCCACGCCTGAGCTGCTGCTCCACCGCCTCGACCGTGCCGACGAAACGTGGGTCGTCCGGATTGATGAAGCCGACCTCGTGCATCAGGAGAAGGCTGGCATCGATGTCGTCACCGCCGAAGCTGGCGACGAAGCTGTTGAGCTCCTCGTTCCAGGCCTCCTCAAGGACGGTTTCGCGAATCTTGTCGGCTCTGCCGCGCCAGTGCTCGGCTCGATCCTGAAGACCGAGATGGCCGGCGATCCTGGCCAGGCGATCACACGTCGCCCAGCACATCACGCTTGAATGGGTGTGAACGCGCGCGATGGTGCGGAATTCCCAAAGGCCGGCATCGGGCACGTTGTAGAGCGCGAAAGCCTTGTCGCCGATGGTCTCCAACCGCCTGAAGGTATGTTCGCCCGCGGGCTGACGAAGGCGTCGGTCGAAAAAGGCCTGGGTCGCCGCGAGCAGGACCGAGCCGTAGCCGTCATGCTGGTCGTGCTCATAGGCCTGATTGCCGACCCGGATCGGCTGATTGCCACGATAGCCCTTGAGACTCGTGACCTGGCGTTCGATCAGCTTGTCTTCGAGGCCGATGCCGTACACCGGCTGGAGATAACCGTCCTCGGCCGCACCGACGATATTGCTGATATAGGCGAGAAAATCCTCCATGGTCTCGACATAGCCGAGGCGATTGAGCGTGCGCACCACGAAATAGGCGTCGCGCAGCCAGCAAAAGCGGTAATCCCAGTTCCGGCCCTCACCATCGATTTCCGGCACCGAGGTGGTCATCGCGGCAACGATGCCACCGGTTTCCTCAAAGGTGCAGAGCTTCAAGGTGATCGCGGCGCGGATCACCGCGTCCTGCCATTCGAACGGTACGGAGAGACGCGTGCTGACCGTCCGCCAATAAGCGCAGGTCTGCTCCAGAAACTCCCGGCCGGTTTCGATGACGGGGCTGCGGAGCGGCTCGTCTGGGCCTAGTAGCATCACCACTTCCCCTTCGATGATGAAGGGGGTCTCGTCTAGGACATATGTCAGCGGCGCATTGGTTGTCAGCCGAAGATTGCTGTCACTGCCGACATAGCGGATGTGATTGCTGCCGCGGGTGACTTCGGGCTTGCGCGCGCCGTAGTCGAAGGTCGGGCGGATGCTGATCTTGATCCTGGGTGTTTCGCCGAAGGGGCGGATGATGCGCACCAGGGTGGTCGGCCGGAAGATACGGCCGAACTGATTGAAGCGCGGCGCGAAATCGGTGATCTCGACGCCGTCGCCGTGTTTGTCGGTCAGGCGCGTGACTAGAACGGCGGTGTTCTCGATATAGTGCTGCTCGGCGCTCTCCAACTCGTCGAGTTCGACCTGGGAAACGCCCTGCTCGCTGTCGCCATTGTTCAAAAGCTTGTTGAAGACGGGATCGCCGTCGAAACGTGGAAAGCAGCTCCACACGATGTCGCCCTGCTTGTCGATCAAAGCACTGATGGTGCAGTTGCCGACGATGCCGAGATCAAGCGAGTTCATACGCCCTCTCCCCTGCCCTCGGCGAGGTTCGAGAACCATTGAAGCGTCGCCTCGACGTCCGGAAGACCGTAGCGTGCCTTGGTTGGACGGTCATCGACACCGACCTTGATGGCCATGCCCTTCAGGGCATCAATCGTGGCAAATCCTGCTTCGTCGGTCACATCATCACCTGCAAAAATCGGGCATCGCCCTCGAAATGGTGGTTCCTTCATGAATTCGGCGATCGCTCGGCCCTTGTCGAAGCCTGGAGGCTTGAGCTCGAACACCATCTTGCCTTCGAGCAGCACGAGACTGTCGGGATCGGCGCTGACCAGCCTGTGCACCAGCGCCGCCGCCTTTTCACGATGCTCCGCTGCCATACGATAATGCAGCGCCAATGTCAGCCCTTTGTCTTCGAATAGTGTGCCGGGGTGATCCGCCGCGAAGCGCTCCAGCTCATGCTTCGCCGTCTCCAGGTCCTTACTCGCAGATGACGCTCTTCTAACACCGTCCGGCAGCAGGCGTCGCTCCAGGCCGTGTAGACCAGAGGCTGAGAAGTTCAAAGGCTCGAAAAGCCGGTCCAGCTGCTCGATCGACCGGCCGCTGACCAAAGCGAGGGCGCCGTTCGTCGCCGTCATCAGACGCTGCAGCAGCGAACGCAGGGTGTCCGACACGACCACCGCCTCCGGCTTCTCCTCGATCGGCACCAGCGTGCCGTCAACGTCGAAGAAGAGGGCCGCATCACGCAAAGCACATGTTGGCGGCGGCGCGAGCAGCTGGCTCATGCTGGCGGCGTCTCCGAGTGTCTGGCGCCAGTCGAGGTTTGCCGGCTGGACGTTGAACACGCGCTGCAGTAGATGGGGACCATCCTTGATCGACGTCCTTGTCTGCCTTGGGGAAGAGCTTCTCGTCTCGATTGAGGTCAAGGATGGAAATCAATCGCTCGCTTCTTTCTTTTGCCGCAGCTGAGAGATTCGTTCAAGCGATAACGAGACCAGCAAAGGAGGAACGGCATGGCTGAATCGTCAGCCCTTGCGGACGACCACCAGATCGAGCGCGACGACAGCATCGGCTTCTCGAAGATCGCCCTTCTCGATCGTGCCGCCCTTGGCCTGCTCTATGGGTTGCCGGTCCTCTTCATCGTCGGCCGCGCACCTTCGGACATCGCGGTTTCCCTGATCGCCATCTTGTTTCTTCTGCGCAGCGCCCTCGGGTTCGGCTGGGGATGGCTCAGAACATACTGGGTGGTCGCTGCCGTCGTTTTCTGGGCCTATTTGCTACTGGCCAGCACGCTCGCCATCTCGCCGGCGGACAGCTTCGGCCGCGCCCTCCCCTTCCTGCGTTTCGTCCTCTTTGCTGCAGCCCTGCAGTATTGGCTCCTGATCGAGCCGGGCACCGTCCGGTGCTTCCTCGTGGTGCTCGCGGGAGTCGTCGTTTTCGTTCTGGTCGACTGTCTCTATCAGTACGCGAACGGCGTCGACATCTTTGGCAAGGAGGCCGAAGGGCTGTTTCGCCTCAGCGGTCCCTTCAATAACGACGTGGCCGGGACCTTTCTTGCCAAGGTCAGCCTGCCGGCGCTCGGCCTTTGGTTCGTCTGGTCTGCCGCGCGAAAAAACCTATCCTGGTCGATCGGCGGTATGCTGGCCCTTCTGATCGGCCTCGTAATCCTCCTCACCGGCGAGCGCACGGCGCTGGTCAGCTACGCCATGGGTCTCGGAATTCTGATCCTCGCCGTCCGCTCGATCCGCCGGCCTTTGCTCCTGATCGGCATCATCGGCCTGATCGGCGTCGGCGCCATCGTCAGCCAGGATAAGGAGCTGCGCGAGCGCTTCGTCGGCCACACCACCTCGGATTTCCAGGACTTTTGGAACAATCGCTATGGCATCATCTTCGTGCACGCGATCGACGCGTGGCAGCAGGCACCGATCACCGGCGTCGGCCTCAAGAACTTTCGCCTGACCTGCGAGAACGACAATTTCGAGCATAAGGGACCGATCGCGACCTGGTGCTTCAACCACGCCCACAACCCCTATCTCGAGGTGCTGTCGGAGACGGGCGCGATCGGCCTGCTTCTCTTCCTCGTCCTGATCCTGCTGATCCTGAAAGAAATCGTCGCCGGCTGGCGCCCAGCCCGGCCGGACTTCCCCCTGGTGGTCGCCTCCGCAGCCTCGCTGGTCATGTTCCTCTGGCCGGTGATGGTCTCGAAGAGCCTGTTCGCCAATTGGAACGCCATGCTGTTCTGGCTCGCCATCGGCCTGGCCTTAGCCATCGCTCGGCCGTCGCGGACGGCGGCGTAGACTTGCCCGAATCTTCGACCTAAGCCTGCGTTACAGACGGCGGATGCCGGGGACTTCGGCGAGTTCGTCCGCCATCTTGGCGAGCACGTTCCAATCCGGCTTAGCCGTTCCAGATTTTGTCGCGAGATAGCGCCAGAAACCGGTCTTTGAAAAGGACATTCCCGGTTGCCGCCTGGCGAATTTCCAAAAGGCCGACACCGCACGCGCATAGAGCTTCGGCGCCAGATGCGGGTAATCCTCCCCGAATTGGTGCAGCGCATTGCGATAGGCGAGGAACGCGTCGTGATGAAGCTGGTCCTTGTTGCCAGACACTCTAAGTCCGCCGTCTGCCGGCGGCAGCGCCTGTGGGGTGATGACGTCGGCCTGCCAGTCGACTAGCCGGCCAGCCCTGGCGGCGAGGCGAAGAGGCAGGCTCTCATCCTGCACGAAGATGTGCTCGTCCGCACCGCCGGCGGCCTGGAAAATATCCCGCCGGCACATCAGCGCTATGCGCACGAAACCGCCCCCAAGGACCGCCTCCAGCGGCTTTCTTGACACGCTGTGCGGCGCATCGGGATCGGCGGCCAGGGCGTGCAGATCGACGCCATGCGGCACCCGCTTGGCCGTCTTGCCGTAGATGATGTCGGCCTTCTCCTGAACCAGCAGACGATGCATTCCCCGCATGGCGCCCACGGTCGCGATATCGTCCCCGTCCAAAAAGTACAAAAATG
>JBCCIN010000068.1:0-15902 GCA_039028235.1 Pseudomonadota bacterium | reverse complement strand
GTCGTTTTACCACCCCGTGGCTGATGTCCCTCTCCGATAAGCTTGGCCGATCAATTATTTATGTGATACGGACCGCGCATCGTGCACAAAAGGACGAGAATACATGAGCTTCGAAGATCTTAAATCCGCTGTCGCCGCCAGAGCAGGCCTCTCTAAATCCCAAACCGACCAGGCCCTCGGCGCGTTCATCGAACATCTACAGACCACGCTTGGTCAGGGAGAGAAAGTCAGCCTGCCAGGTGTCGGCCAGTTCGAGGTCGCCGATCGCGCCGCGCGCCAGGGACGCAACCCGCAGACGGGCGAGGCGATCGACATCCCCGCCAGCAAGGCTGTGAAGTTCAAACCCGGCAAGGCCCTAAAGGACGCGGTCAATGGCTGAGCTTTCGCATGACCAAGCTGATGTCCTTGAAATCACCTCCCTGACGGCCGAGATCGTCGGCGCCTATGTGGGGCATCATACAGTCGCCGCATCGGACCTGCCGGGACTGATCCAGATGGTCGGCAAGGGGCTCGCTGATCTCGGCCAAGCGGCAGCCGAGCCGGAACCGGAGAAGCCGACGCCTGCGGTGTCGATCAGGAAGTCCGTCACGCCTGATTACATCATCTGCCTTGAGGACGGTAAGAAGCTGAAGATGCTGAAACGGCATCTGAAGACACACTACGACATGACGCCCGACGAATATCGCCGGCGCTGGGGCCTGAAGGACGACTACCCGATGGTCGCACCGGCTTATGCAGAAACACGCTCAGCCCTGGCAAAGAAGATTGGGCTGGGCCGGAAGCCTGAGCCGAAGAAGGCGCCTCGCAAGCGGACGGCTAGAAAGCCGGCTGCGAAGAAGGATTGATCGTAAATCGGGTGGAGCTTCGGTTCCACCCGGTGCTGCAAGGAACCCGCAAGCCGTCGCTCCAGCCAGCCCGCGAGCGAAATGTCCGCTTTCAGGCGCCATCTTGCAAGGTGACCGATTTCGCGTTTGTGCCAACAGCAGAACAAAGCATTTTCTATTTCGATGATGGGTCCGCGAGAGCTTCCTCGGTATCGATGGTTGCCTTCGTTTCTCTAACCCAGCCGAACGCATTTATCTCTTCGAATAGAGAGAGAGCTGCTTTGAGAAGGCGCTGACCTTCCTTTACATCCTCACGAAGCTTAAATCGTCCATAAGCGAGCATGCTCTGGGCTAACTCGGGCCGCGATTCGATACCATTGAGTATGTTGAAACTGCGCCGAAATTCCGCTTCTGCTTCGACGCTATCACCTCTTGCCTCGTGAATAAGGCCAATCGTGCGATGAGCTGCTCCCTGCTCCAGCATCAGCTGTGCTTCTTGGGAGAGCTCCGACGCTCGGTTAGCCTCACTTAGTGCAGCCTCGAACTGACCGTCGGCAAGCCGAACTTGGGCAAGCGCCACGAGCGCATATGGCAAAGGAAATGTCTCACCCACCTTAGACCCTGCGGTGGACATAGCGTCTTCGATCCTTGAGCGAGCGGCCGCAGTGCGGCCGAGTTTGAGTTCCGCAAGCGCTGACCATGCAGAACACCACAAGACGATCGACCAGTTGCCGAATGTCTGAGCGGCTCCAAGATCCTGCTCAACCAATTCCACTGTCTGTTGCCACAGGCCCCTGTAGAAGAGCGGTTCTGCTTCCATCGCCAACATTGATTTTAGGCCTGCATCGTTGGTCGCCTGGGCGATCTTGCGCGCGCGGCTCGCGAAGAGAAGCGAATCCTCTATTCTGCCTGTCCGTGCGCAATAGCAGCGGCCGACGCCGGCCATTGTATAGGCCTGCCGTAATTCTGCCCCAATTGATGCGTAAATCTCTATCGCTCGATTTGCATGGGCAATGGCTTCGTCAAACTTTCCAACTTTTCCTAGACGACCAGCGATTTGGCCTTCCACTTCTGCCAAAAGTTCGGGATCATTCGCCAGCCGCGCATGCTTTAGGGCATTGGAGAACATTTCTGTGTTCAGCCAATGATTACCTTTAATCGCTTCAAGTCTCGCAAGCACTGAATAGTTCTTGTTGGCTTCCGCAAGATTGATTGCCTTATCAATGTAGAGCTCGACCAAACTCTGATCAGTAAATGTTTGCCATGAAGAAATTCCAGTCTTGAAGACAGTGTTCGTGAAAGCAACAAGCGCTTCCAAAAATTGACGGTCCGTAGAATCGGATTGCGGCAGCTGCTGAAGTAAACCTAGGGCATGCCAGTATTGGGCGATTCCTTGCCATGGCGCAGCGCCCGCTGCGCTACGCTCGCCAGCTTCGAGACGGCACGCAACTGCACGCTCGAGATCTCCTGCGTTCTCCCAGTGATAGGCTAACATGGCAGGCTCAGCCGCCGCCCAGCTCTCACTAAGTTTTTCTGCAGCGCGTCGGTGCAATTCTCGGCGCGTGCTAATTAGAAGGCTGCTGTAGGCGGCCTCCTGTACCAATGCGTGATTGAAGATGTAACCTCCATCAGGCGTAACGTTCTTCTGATGAAGGATACCAGTCTCGACCAACTCGTCTAATGCGCTTTTGAGATCTGAAACCGTTAGGTCGGTCATCAGCTTCAGCATATCTGTAGTGAACTCGCGACCGAGGATCGCAGCCCTTTGAGCGACCGTCTTCGCGCCTCTCAGCCGATCAAGACGGGCCATAAGCGAATCCTTGAGAGATGCAGGCACTTCCCAACTTGAAGTGACGATGTCGTCCACGTTATCGCTCGTATGTGTCTCCAATACCGAATGGATCAGTTCCTCGATGAACAGCGGAATTCCGTCGCCCTTCGCAATGATTTCTGCAGAGACAGTGTCAGGAAGAGAGACTGATCCCGCCAGCGCGCCGATGAGGTCTCGGCTCTCGCGGTTGCTTATGCGGTTCAAAGTCAAGAGCGTGACGTGAGCTTGATCCGTCCAGCTCGCTGCAAATCCGGGCCGTGTCGTCAACAAGATCAGGATCGGCAGTGCAGCGATACGCTCTACGAGACAAGCCAATAGATCTAGGGTAGATGGATCGGCCCAATGCAGGTCTTCAAATTGCACAAGCAAGGCCTTATCCAAAGCCAAGCTCTCAAGTTGTTCAAAGAGTGCCCGGCATATCTCATCCTGAAGTGCTGTCGTGCTAGACACCGTTACCGCATCATCCGCCTCCGGAGTTATAGACAAGAGCTTTCCTAGCAGCGCAATATCTTCCTCAAACTTCGCATGCGTAGGTCGAAGCAGAACCTTTAGTCTTCTAAGCTTTTCGTTCGGATCGTGCTCTGATTGGATTCCCGAGGCATGCTCCAGTTGTCGGATCACGGGGTGAAAGGCGGCATCACCGTGGTGCGCTGAGCACTGATAAGCCAAACTTATACCCGCATCGCCCATGAAGCGCTGGCAGAACGTAGTGCAAAGCCGCGACTTGCCGATACCGGGATCGCCCGAGATTAGCACTACTTGACCGTCACCTGCCTTAGCGCGTTCCCATCGTCTGGCGATAAGCTCCATCTGGTCATCACGCCCAACTAATGGTGTGACGGACCGTCGACGCGCGGCTTCGAACCGTGTCGTTGTCGAAACCTCACCAACAACCTCCCACGCCCTTACCGGCGCCGAAAATCCCTTCAGCGTCTGTTCTCCGAGGTCGATGAGACTAAAGACGCCACGCGATAACCTACGTGTTTCGGGTGCGACGACGATCTTTCCAGGATTGCCGATCCCCTGGAGACGAGCTGCGAGATTCGGGGTCTCGCCGACCACAGTCCCGTCGTGATCCGTTCCTTCGCCAGTCAGATCCCCAACCATGACCAACCCGGTTGCGATGCCAACTCGCGCTTCGAGCGACACTCCGGCCTTCGGCGTCAATTTGGGAATCGCGTCAGTCACTTCTAGACCAGCATAGACCGCGCGTTCGACGTCGTCCTCACGCGCCTTTGGATACCCGAAATAAACCAGTACACCATCGCCCATATAGTTCGCGATGTGACCGCCCCAACGATCGATCACCTTTGTGCAGCTTTCTTGATAAACCCTGATGATCTGGCCCAAGTCTTCAGGATCAAGGCGCGTTGAGAGCTTAGTTGAGTCGACCAAGTCGATAAACATGACTGTTAGCTGGCGTCGCTCTGCTTCTGTCGCCTTTGCTTTGGATACAGATTCAGCCGATTGAGCTTGGCTTTCGTTCTCTATCTGAGCTTGTTCAGCAAGGGCGGCAATCGCTTCGAGTAGCTTTCGCCGATGTCCGACGGCGGTGATGCCGAGATCCTTTAGATCTTCAGCTGTAAGCTTAGGGAGGATTACGGCATCAACCTCATGCTCTAGGAACATGCGTTCATAGCGCTGAAGCCCGAGTTCGCGCAGCCAAGCTAGAATCTCCAATGCACTCATCCGATGTCGACGCTAACAATTAGCAAACAGCCTACCAAAACGATGAAATAGAGACCACAAGCATACTGACAAAGACCAACGCCAGCAGCTGTTCAGGGTCAACCACGGAATCGAGCTCCATTTTCAGCGCGTCCGGAGTCGCACGGATTTCAGCCGCCGCCCTGCGCTTTTGAAGCCGGCGCAGCAACCATCAGCACCTCAAATAATACTGAGAGTCACCGCAGCCTTGCCGTCAATCTCGTATCGGAACTGATCGCCGACCATGGGAAAACGCGTGCGCATCACCGAACCGGTGATAACAATCTCACCGCACGCCAGGACTTCACCACGCCGAGCAAAATGGTTCAGAACCCAAGCTAGCGAGCCGAGCGGGTCAGCTGCGCCTGTCATGGCGCGCTCTGGACTTTGGCCATTCTGGTAAAGGGTTACAGGAAGATCTGAAAGGTCGAGGTCACGCCATCCAGAAATCTCGTCGCCGAGGACGACACCACCGCACCACGCATTCTCTGCGACAAGGTTGAGCGCATCGAGTTGCGCGTAGTCTGCATCCCGATCCTCAACCAGCTCAAACGCCGGCTGCACCGTCTTGATAAGATTATGCACGGTGTCCGCGCCATGCAGTGCCATCTCTGGAGTGACGTTCCTGGCAAGCGTAAAGGCCAGCTCATACTCGATGCCCAGGTGGCGGAATTCGGATGCCGCCAGTGTCGCCGGCGAATGCCGAATGTCTGCAGCGAAGAACGCGCCGGCAACGGGATGGTCAATCCCAACCATCGTCTGCATAGCTTTCGAGGAGAGCGCGATCTTGCGCCCGGCGATGGGGCCGCGCTTTGTCATGAACTTTTCCTGCAGCGCGCGCTGGACTTCATAGGCTTCATTCAGACCGGAGGGCGTGAGTTCGCTGCCCAGCATCTTGTGACGCGCCCTTGTAAACCACTCCGATGCGAGCTTCTCGGCTATCCGATCAATCCTGTCCATGGTGTGCGACCTTCCCCCGCCCCGTTGCAGCTTGCGTCATCCTAATCAACGGCCAGATGGTTGATACCCGCCATAGATGGCAGCGATCATCAACATTTCCTCTCTGGCTTGGTATCTCTGGACTATCGTCTCGTCGCCCCTGTCAGGCTCGCAGAATTCTTCGAATCGGCCAATTGCCGCGAGGCCCGCTCTCCCAGCGTCGGGTTCGGGTCAACGGCGGTAGCGAACGGCCTGCGTCGTAGCGTCTGCTTGGGACCGTGAAGCCGTCTCTCCAGCCGAAACTATCCCGAAAGGTCCGCTATTTAGCTGCTTCTTACCGGAAGGTCGGCTTCGTGTTTGTGCCAATTGCGGCCGCTAGCCAAGTCTATGATCAGTGTGGCAAGGGCTGACATCGGGCACCGGCTTCAAGCAGGCGTTTGCGTGAGCCCCAAGATCGCTCGATTTCGTTCTGAATTGACACCCTTTGCCTGCATGTGGGCATCGAAGGCGCGAGGCTGGACGTTGATCAGGTGATCGCGGACAAAAATTGCACCTTCGCGGGCTCCATCATGCGGGTCCTTGATGCAGCATTCCCACTCAACAACGGCCCAGCCGTCATAGTCGATCTCGGCGAGCTTGCCGAAGACGGCACCGAAATCGATGTCGCCATCGCCGAGGGAACGGAAGCGGCCGGCGCGGGTCGGCCAGTTTTGGTAGCCGCCCCAGAATCCTGTGCGGCCGGACCTGTTGTACTCGGCGTCCTTGATATGGGCGATCTTGATCCTGTCCCGGTAGATGTCGAGAAAGTCGATGTAGTCGATCATCTGCAGATAGAGATGTGAGGGGTCGTAGAGCATGTTGCAGCGGGGATGCTGGTCGACCGCGTCCAGGAACATTTCGAAGGTCAGGCCGTCGTGGAGATCCTCGCCCGGGTGGATCTCGAAGCAGAGATCGACGCCCGCCTCGTCGAAGGCCTCTAGAATCGGTCGCCAGCGTGAAGCGAGTTCCTGGAAGCCGGCTTCGACCAGGCCGTCGGGTCTGGGCGGATACAGATAGAGATAGGGCCAAAGCAGGGAGCCCGGAAAGCTTGCGTGGCGATCGAGGCCGAGACGGGCGGAAGCTTTGGCCGCGGCCAGCACCTGACTTCGCGCCCATTCGCTGCGCGCCGCGGGGTTATTGCGCAGGGCCTCGGGCGCAAGCGCGTCGACGGTGAGGTCATAGGCGGGATGTACGGCGACAAGGTGCCCCTGACGGTGGGTCGAAAGCTCGGTGATGACGAGGCCGCGCTCGGCGAGCAGGCCTTTAATTTCCTCGCAGTAGTCCTGGCTTCGGGCGGCTATCTCGACGTCGAAAATCGAGGGGTCGAAGGTCGGTACCTGAACGCCCTTGTAACCCATTGCCGCTGCCCAATCCGCGAGCGTCTCCAGCTTGTCGAAAGGCGGTTCCGGTGCCATGAACTGCGCCAAAAACACTGCAGGCCCCTTGATCGTCCGCATGTACTTCCCCCCTCTTCGGTCTGCCCCGCAAATTGCTCAGACAAGTTAACGCTACCGATCGCATCGACTCAGCCCTTTATCGCGCCGGCGGTCATGCCTTGGATCAAGAATTTCCGGACCAGGATGGAAAAGATCAGGACCGGGAGCATGACCATGGTGCCGCCGGCGGCGATCTTGCCCCACTCCCAGCCCTCGTAATTCATGAAATTGACTACGGCCACAGGAGCCGTCATCGCTTCGGTCCTGGTCAGAATCAATGCGAAGAAGAAATCGTTCCAGCTGTAGAGAAAGCAGAGGATGGCGGTGGCCGCGAGGCCCGGGCCGGAAAGCGGGAGGATGATCTTGGTGAAGCCTTGCCAGAGGGTTGCGCCGTCGATCCAGGCAGCTTCTTCAAGGGAGCGCGGGGTGGCATCGAAGAAGCTCCGCATCAGCCAGACGACCAGCGATATGTTGAAGGTGAGGTAGATGATGATCAGGCCGGTGAGCGTGTCCAACAGATCCAGATGTCGATAGACGAGGAAGTAGGGGATGGTGAAGGCGATCGGCGGGGCCATGCGCGAGGATAGGATCAGGAGGGAGAGGGATTTTTCCGAGCGCATGGCGGTGCGCGAAAGGGCGTAGGCGCCGGGCACGCCTGCGATCATCGCGAGCGCTGTCGAAACGATGCTGGCGATCGCGCTGTTGGCGAAGGACTTCGGAAAATTGCCCTGCCAAAGGGCGAGATAGTGATCGATCGTCGGTGAGAACAAGAGAACGGGCGGCCAGGCAAAGATGTCGCTGTCGGTTTTGAACGACATCATCAAGAGCCAGAGGAATGGGAAGAGAATGATCAGCACAAGGGCAAGCACCAACACGTGCAGCCAGAAGCGCGCGCGCTGATCCGCACTACTCAACGCCTTGCCCCCACCCGACCATGCGAATGATCGCCCAGCTTAGGAGGACCGTGACGGCGACAAGCACCACAGTAATCGCGCTCGAATAGCCCAAATAGGAAAAATTGAAGGCCTGGATGTAGCTGTAGAAGTTGGTGACTTCGGTGACCGTGCCGGGGCCGCCGTCGGTCAGGATGAAGATCAGCGGGAAGGCTTTGATGCTGTCGATCAGGCGGAACAGGCCCGCCACCAGGAGCACGCCTTTCAGGTAGGGCAGCGTGACGTAAAGCGTGGTCTGGAAGACCGTGGCGCCGTCGATCTTGGCAGCATCGATATACTCCTCAGGCATCATCTGGAGGGCTGCCAGGATCATCAGCATGGTGAACGGGAACCATTCCCAGGTGTCCGCGATGATGATCGCCGTGAGCGCCCAGTCGGCATGGGTGATCAGCGCCGGCACGTCCCAGCCGAGCTCGAAAAACATCCAGTAGAATGGGCTGATATCGGGCGTGTAGAGCACCTTCCAGATGATCGCGACGACGATCGGCGGCAGCACCATCGGGATCAGGAACACGGTGCGCAGCGCCCGCAAGAGCCGCGAGCTGCTGTTCAGCATGAGCGCGAACAGGAGGCCGAGAAGAAGCTGCAGGCCGACTGTCCAGAAGGACAGTTTCGCCTGGGTCCAGAAACTGTCGTGGAGCCGCCCATCCTCCAGCAGCAGGCCGTAATTCCCAAGTGGCTTCGAGAAATTCCAGGCGGTCTCGGGGCGTGTCAGATCGAGCGGAGTGAAGCTGGTGACGATCAGATAAAGCGTCGGCAGCAGCGTCACCACCATAAGCACGGCGAGCGTGGGCCATAGCAGTCGCCAATAGAACTGCTGCCGTGCCTGAAAATGCCCCGACACCAGCGACGCGCTGGACCCGTTGACTTGCTGCACCGCTGTCAGCGTGCTCATGATAGATTCAGGCGCTGGGCCCGACGGTCACCGTCTAGTGAACCGCCGGGCCGGCGGCCCGTCAGAGGTCGACGCCGGCTTTTTTGAGGTCGGCGATGGCTTCTTCCTGGGCTTGAGCCATGGCGGCGGCGCCGTCCTGCTGGCCAGAGGCGATACGCTCGATCGCCTTGTTGATCTTGTCACCCGCTTGCGGGAAGACCGGCACGGTGCGGTACTTCATGTATCCGGATTTGCCGCCAAGCTCGAGCACCTGGAGGTAAAGACCGGCGACGTCCTGGCCGTTCAGGGTCAGAGCCTCCTTGTAGGCCGGGTCCTCGATCACCGAGCGGCGACAGACTGCGGAGTAACCCTTCTCCAGCGCGATTCGCCGCGTCATCTCCTTGCCCATGGCCCATTTAATGAATTCCCAGGCGGCCTCCTTGTTCTTGGCCCCTTTTGGAATGCCGAAGCCATGGCTATTGGAGCCCGGGAAGTTGCCAGCGGGACCGCCCGGCATCAGCGCGTAACGCACGGTTTCCTTTACCTTGCTTTCCTCATGCTTGGCGAGCGGCGTCATCCAGCCGATGGCTTGCGTTCGGATATTGGCGCGGGCCGCGAGCTGCGCCCGCATCGCCTGATCGTCGGTATAGGAAAGCACGCCTGAGGGGCCGTAGGTGGTGAGCAGGCTGGCGTAGTATTCGGCCGCCTTCGCCGCTTCTGGCGTGTCGAGAACCGGCATGAGATCGGCAGGCGGATCGCGAAACACGCCGCCGCCATGGCCCATCAGGTAAGGAATCCAGTTCCAGTGATGCAGCTTGTCGGCGACAAAGGCAGCAGCACCTTCCTGGCGGTGGATCGCCTCGCAGACCGTGACCAGCTCCTCGAACGTCGTCGGCGTGTCGACCCCCGCCTTGTCCAGAAGATCGGCGCGGCCGATGCCCATGATCATCGCGCCGGCTTCCCAGGCAAAGCCGTAAGTGTTGCCATCCGCATCCTGCAAGGCGCTCTGAGCGCCGCCGACGAAGTCATCGGCGTCCCAGTCGTCGGGTGTCAGGTTGGAATCTGCAAGGAAGCCATCCAAGGGCTCGACCCAGCCCGCCCCGATCCAACGGCCGGTATAGATGAAGGTGACGTTGCAAAAGTCGTAAGCCGAGCCTCCCGTCGACAGTTCCAGATCCATGCGCTGGTTGTAGATCGGAAAGGCCTGGAGCTCGAAATTCACGGTCATCCCAGTCTGCTCTTCGAACTCCGGGATGTATTCCTTCAGATAGGTGTGAAAGACGTGCTGGAAACTGGCGCCGTTGATCGTGACGCCGGCGAACGGCTTGGACTGGCCGAGCACGGCCGGCGCGCGCAAACCGACAGCGGCCGCCGCCGAACCGTAAAGCGCGGACTTTAGAAGTGTGCGGCGATGTGTGTCGGCCGCTTGAATCGTTCTGAGGGTGCAGTTTTTCTGATCTGCCATGACGACGCCTCCCTGATCGTTTTGCATTCTTTGCGATTAAGGCTTCAGTCGAGCACGGTTGAATTCTCCCATAAGGCCTGCAGGAGAGCAATGAATGCTTGGACGACAGCGCTCTGCTCAACGCCAGACTATCTCGACATCAAGGCCCGAGGCGGGTCGACGACGGCATTCTCAACCGAATATGAGCGCCAAGGCGTATTCAAACGAGCGAGCGATGCCAAACCCGCATTAGTGCAGGGGCTCGCCTTCGAGGGTGATGCGGTGCATCAGGCGTCGTTGGCCGGCGTAGTCGTTCATGGCGAAATGCCAGGTCGCGCGGTTGTCCCAAACCGCCATCGAGCCTGCTTTCCAGCTGAACCGGCAGGTGAATTCCGGCCTGGTGGCATGGGCGTAGAGAAAATCGAGAAGCGGTTTCGACTCCGCCTCGGTCCAGCCATCGAACCGCCGGGTGAACCCCGGATTGACGTAGAGCGTCTTCCGGCCGGTCTGAGGATGGCTGATCACAACCGGATGGCAAGCATTCTGCGTGGCAAGATCCGGATTCTGGATGCGCCCCTCCCGCTGCAGTTCCGACGTCGTGCCGCCGTGACCGAACGCGTGCCGGCTCGAATGCCAGGCTTTGAGACCCGAAAGGGTCTGCTTCAGCCCTTCGGACAGCGTCTCATAGGCAAGCCCCATACAGGCAAAAAGCGTGTCGCCGCCGACATCAGGAAGCTCGCGCGCGAGAAGGACCGAACCCATCGCGGGCGCTTCATCATAGGAATGATCGGAATGCCAAACGCCGCCGATATTGAGCTTCTGATCAGGCTCTTTTCGCACCTCCGCGATCATCGGATAACCATCGACCGGCCTGAAGAAGCGGTTGATGTCGATCGGCGCCAGGCGCTCGGCAAAAGCGATGTGTGCCTCCGGCGTGAGCTCCTGATCGCGAAAGAAAATCACCCCATAGCTGCCGAGCGCTTCTTTGATCGACGCGAACAGTAAGTCGCTCAGATCCTCACTGAGATCGATCCCAACGATCTCGGCACCGAGGGCCGGCGAAAGGGGACGGACATCGAGCACTTCGAAATTCTTCACGAGCTATCCTCCGCCGTTCTGAGTGTGAGTTTCTTTCTCTTCGGCCAAGTTAGGCTGATTTTACCAAGCGATTGCCGTCTTGTCTCGTCGTGCTCGAATTAGCCCCCACGCGCGTCGCCGCTTTTGGTGGGGATATGAGACGGCGCTTGTCCCCCGCACGTGCAGCTCGAATGCAGGGCCAAGAAGCCTTTTTGGAGAGAGGCCGGCTGCCAGTCGTTAGAGACGGCTTTGGGTCACGAACGCTATTGAGCAAGGCTTCGGCGGTGGGCCAGATTCGACCCGGATACCTGCCCTTAGAGCGAGCAGGTAACCGTTCCGTCGGCTTTTCTCGACAGCTTCGGACGCGCGGTGGCCACGACCGGCGATACTGTACCGTGCCAAGAGATAAGGGCGTGCACCAGACGTAACACGCCCTTTCACTCCAAGTCAGATGCTCAGCGAATGCCGGCGTCGATCAGATCGACGAGGTCATCGATCGTCTCCGGCGTGACCGTGCCGGCGCCGGTATTGAGCGAGAGGCCGGGCATCTTGTACTTCGCGGTCAGAACGCATTGCAGCACCGGCATGAAGCCCTGGAGATAGAGGAGCTGATCCAGGGTCGCCGAGATGTAGCCGGACTGCAGGCCGTCAATGGTCGCAGGGGCAAGGTCAATGCCGCCGACGATGATCTCGCCAGGCTGCTTGCCGGCCTTTTGCAAGGTGTCGGCGAGCACGCTGGTAATGCCGCCATGCTGGGTGCCGATCGCCTTCAGATCGGGATTGGCTTGGACGTAGGCGGCGAGGACCGGCACGGCGAGCGAGGCATCGCTGTTGGCTTCCTGGGTGATTTCCAGCCGGTCGACCTTGAGGCCCGCGGCTTCGAGCGTGTCGGCGAGACCCTTTTCCGACTGGCCACGCTCGGCCTGGCTGAAGACGCCGTAGACCATCGCTTCGTCGCCAGCTTCCAGGCCCTGCGCGATCATGTGCTCCGCCGTGAGCTTGCCGCCCTCATAGAGATCGACGCCTGCATAGCCCGTGCCCTTGGCACCGAAATCCGTCTGCAGGTCGGTCATGGGCGAATTACCGACGGTGACGACGATGCCCTGATCCGTAGCCTGGGCGACCAGATCGCGGAAGGCGGCACTTCCGGGGTGGCCCATGATCGCGATACAGCTGGGCTGGGCGGCGACCGCTTCCTTGAACTGGTTGATCATGGTCTCCGGCGCCCAGGCAGAGAATTGCTCGTTCAACTCGACGCCGAGGGCCTTTGCTGCCTCCGCTGCTCCGGTTTGGCGGGCGAGCGTCGCCCCGTCGCCGGGATTGCCGCCCATCTGCATATACATCACCAGGCCCTCACCCGGCGCTGCGTCCTGGGCGGACGTCGCTCCCGCATGCAGACTGGTCACCATCGCCGTCGTCGCCAGAATCGCCTTCGCTGTCTTGTTCATGATCGTTCCTCCCTTTGGTTGATGGATACAGCTGTCCGCTTGGGGGCGGCCTCATCGGATCTGCCGAAACGCGTGAAGAATGCGGCCCGTTTTTGCGGCTCGTCGACATAGAGATAGAAGATGATCGCGAACAGGAAAACCAGGCCTTGTATGGTGCGCACCCAAGCACCCGTCAGCCCAGAGGCGACCAGGCCCGCTTCGATCATGCCAATGATCAGGCAGCCGAACACCGTGCCAATGATGGTCGCGCGTCCACCGAAGATCGAGGTGCCGCCAATCAGCACCGAGGCGATCGCGGTCAGTAGATAGCCCTGGCCCTGATTGCCGAAATAGTTCTTGTTCTCCAGGGTCAGCATGATCGCTGCCATCGCTGCGAGCAGGCCCATCAGTGTGAAGATCTTGATTTTTTCGCGATCGACGTCGATGCCGACCACGCGCGAGACGTCATTGCTGTCTCCGATAAAAAGGGTGTGCTCGCCGAAACGGTGACGGTTCAGGATGAACCAGAGGAAGACCACGATCAGCGCCGTCCAGAGCGCCTGCATCGGCAGCTGCCAGAGCCATCCGGGACCGTCCACACCGGTCAGCGGCCGGCCAACGATCACGTTCCAGACCGACGTCTGGTGAGCGCCGCGGAGAGCGTAGGACTTACCGCCGGAGAGCACGGTCGCCATGCCGAACCAGAGGAACTGGGTGCCGAGGGTGGTGATGAAGGACGGGATGCCGACCTTGGCGATCAGGACGCCGTTCAGGAATCCCACCAAAGTGCCCGCGGCAAGGCCTGCGAGTACGGAAAACCAGCCGAGCTCGTACTCCTTGAACGATACCGCGAAGACGAAGCCAGCGAAGCCGATGATAGCCGGGAAGGATAAATCGATCTCACCTGATCCGATGACGAAGGTCAGGCCGATCGCGAGCAGGATCAATGGCGGCAGGGTGGACAGAAAGGTCGTGTAGATAAAGGGCGCCAGAAAAACCTGTGGTGCCGTGGTCATGAAGAGGCCGAGCAGGAGGACGAAAACCACGATGATCGGCAGGCCTTCAATGCGCCGCGTGATCGGTATGGCCAAACGATCAGCCATCGGCTTGATGCTGCAGTGTGATCAGAAAGTCAGTGAGCTCAGCGACCGTCATGTCCTCCGGTTTGATCTCGGCGACCACGGCGCCGCGGTCGAGCACCACCAGACGGTCGGCGACCTCGTGCACATGGGCAAGATTGTGCTCGATGTAGACGCAGGCGCGGCCCGAAGAGCGGATCTTGCCGACGAAGTCCAGAACTTTTCGTACTTCCTTCACCGCGAGTGCCGCGGTCGGTTCGTCAAGCACGATAAGATCGGCGTCGTAATACATTGCGCGGCCGATCGCGATGCCCTGGCGCTCCCCACCGGAGAGCTGAGACACGGCGGAATCGACGGTGATGCCAACGCCGCGAAAGCCTATCGACTTCAGAAGGATCTCCTCGGCGATGGCCTTTTGTTTCTTGATGTCGATGAAGCCGAAGCGGTTGGTGATCTGCCGGCCGACGAAGAAATTTCGCCAGAGCGGCTGCTTGTCGGCAAGCGAGCGGTCCTGATAGACGGTCTCGATCGAGAGGTCGTGAGCCATCCGCACCGAATAATCGGCGGGATCGATCAGCTGATCGCGAACGAAGAGCCGCCCGGCGCTCGGCGGCAACACGCCGGTCATGACCTTGATCAGCGTCGACTTGCCGGCACCATTATCGCCGATCAGCCCGACAATCTCGTTGCGCCCGACCTTGAGATTGACGTCACGCAGGGCATGGATGGCGCCGAAATATTTCTGCACGCCCTCCATACGCACGATGTCGGAAAAACCAGAGGAAGGGTGCGTATGATTATCGGCTTCGATCACAACGACCCCGAAGATGGTGGCCCCGCTGTGAACGGCATACAAGCCTCCCTTATCGCAGGCATTTGCGTATTCTTGTCGTTATCGTCCTTTGACGATCTTCTGACCGTACCGCGGCACCATGATGTCTCGCAATGGCGGATCGGACAACATAGCTCCAAGCGCCGATTTGTTTAGATGGACATCCAGACGGAACCGTAGCTTCAAGATCAAAGTCACGCCGACAACGAGAAATGACGACCGGTCAGGGTCAGGTCCTTCCGGTAGCGCTCCGCCTCGGGGTGCGGAAAATGCGCCGATAAGCGGTCGGAAGAGCTTGGCCGTGACAGGTTTTTTGCTCGATGGGCCGACCAGAGGCCGCTTTCCGATCCAAGACTGTGAACGCGGCGCCGATGGTCGAGGCGGAGGGGTCGTGCCAGGTTCGGACAGAGAGGAAATTTTCCTAGGGCATATTGCTAAGTTTGTTCAGAGGAGGAAGAAACATCGATGCTCAACGGCTATACCATTCACTTCTGAGCAGGCTGGATTGTTTTCTTCAGGGATAGGCCATTGACGCATTTCCAGCTGCGCTCCTATGTCAACGACTATGTCGACATCTGCACATCGCCGGAGAGAGAATGGCCGACATTGTCAAAATGAAGGGCCGCGGGCGGCCGAAACGGGAGACGGCGGCGGACAAGGCGCCCGGGCAGGTTCAAGCGCTGACCCGAGCGCTGACCATCATCAACACTCTTGCTGAGAGCGGTGACGGCATGATCCTTGCCGACATCGCCCAGACTGTCGGCCTCGCACCCTCCACCGCCCATCGCCTGCTTACCACCATGCAGCAGCAGCGCTTCGTGCGCTTCGATCCCGGCAGCAATCTCTGGCAGGTGGGCGTGCAGGCCTTTCTCGTGGGCAATGCGTTCCTGCGCACGCGCGATGTCGTGCAGATGGCGAGGCCTTTCATGCGCCGGCTGATGGAGGAAAGCGGCGAGACCGTAAATCTGGCGATCGAGGATCAGGGCGAGGCGATCTATATGAGCCAGGTGGAGTGCCGTCAGCTGATGCGCGCGATCACCCGGCCAGGCGGCCGCGTGCTGATGCATTGCTCCGGCATCGGCAAGGCGATCCTCGCAACCAAGTCCGATTCCGAGGTCCGAAAAATTCTGCAAAAGCACGGCTTGCCCAAGGTCACGGAAAAGACGCTGCACAAGCCCGCCGATCTCAAAGCAGATCTCAAGACGATCATCGAACGCGGCTATTCGATCGACGATGAGGAAAACGCCATCGGCCTTCGCTGCGTCGCCGCGGTCATCCGGGACGAGCATGGTGAGGCCCTAGCCGGAATTTCTCTCTCCGGTCCGATGGCGCGCATCACCGATGATCGCCTCCCCATCCTCGGGCAGATGGTGCAAGCCACAGCCGACGACATCACCGCCGAACTCGGCGGGATGGCAGGGCCACCAGCCTAGACTTGCC
>JBCCIN010000067.1:0-15934 GCA_039028235.1 Pseudomonadota bacterium | reverse complement strand
CTTCGAATCCGAGATCATACGGGGTCAGGTGACCCAGGCCGGACTCGACGACGTCGTGGTCGTACACACCTGCGCGGTCACCGCCGAGGCCGAGCGCCAGGCGCGCCAGGCGATCCGGCGAGCACGGCGCGAGCGGCCCGACGCCAGGATCGTCGTCACCGGCTGCAGCGCCCAGATTTCGCCTGATGTCTATGCCGGCATGGACGAGGTCGATCAGGTGATCGGCAATGGGGAAAAGCTCGATCTGGGCGCCTGGCAGGCGCTTGCGAGGGCTGAGCCAGCCCGCGTGATGGTCGGTGATGCCGAGGAGATCCGCGAGACGGCGGGACATCTTGTCGATGGTCTCGAAGGCCGCTCGCGCGCTTTCGTCCAGGTGCAGAACGGCTGCGATCACCGCTGCACATTCTGCATCATCCCCTATGGACGCGGCCCCAGCCGCAGCGTTCCCGTCGGCGAGGTGGTGGCGCAGACGCGTCGTCTGGTCGAGAACGGCCACAAGGAAGTGGTGCTGACGGGCGTCGATCTCACCTCCTACGGCCGCGATCTGCCGGGCGAGCCGACGCTCGGTCAGCTCGCGCGCCGCCTCCTGAAGCTGGTACCGGAGTTGCCGCGCCTGCGCCTGTCCTCGATCGATCCCGCCGAGGTCGATCCCGATCTGTTCGAGCTGATCGCCTCCGAGCCAAGGCTGATGCCGCATCTGCATCTCTCTGTGCAGGCAGGCGATACGCTAACCCTGAAGCGCATGAAGCGGCGCCATACGCGGGATGACGTCATCACGCTCGCTAAGATCTGCAAGGGCCTTCGCCCTGAGATCGCCTTCGGCGCTGATCTGATCGCCGGCTTTCCGACCGAGACCGAGACGATGTTCGAGAACACCCTTCGCCTGGTCGAGGAGGCGGATCTCACCTATCTCCACGTTTTTCCCTATTCGTCGCGGGAAGGCACGCCGGCGGCGCGCATGCCGCAGCTGCCCAAGGCGGTCGCCAAGGAGCGTGCTGCCCGGCTTCGCGATGCCGGCGACCGGGCGCTCGCCCGCTTTCTCGATCGGGAGAAGACCAGAACCGCGACGCTCCTGGTCGAACAGAGCCAGGGCGGTCATACCGAGACCTTCGCGCCGTTTCGCTTCGCCGAGCCCACAAACGCGCCAGCACCCGGCAGCCTCGCATCGGTGGTCGCCGAGCGCGTCGAAGACGGCATGCTGATCGGCAAGCTCGCGGCATGAGTGACGAAACTCGTCAAGGCTGGTTTCAGCGGCTCAGCGCCGGTCTCAGCCGCTCCTCCGCCAATCTGCAGAGCAACATCTCCTCGGTGTTCACCGGGAAGAAGCAGATCGACGCGGCGTTGCTGGAAGAGCTGGAGGAGGCCCTGATCACGGCCGACATGGGCGTCGAGACCGCAATGGACCTCACCGAGGGCCTCCGCGAAGCCCGCTTCGGCAAGGATGTGAGCGAGGATGACGTGCGGCGCACGCTCGCCGACCAGATCGCTGCCATGCTGGAGCCGGTGGCGCGGCCCCTGGTCCTCGATCCCGGCCATCGCCCTGAAGTGATACTGGTTTGCGGCGTCAACGGCACCGGCAAGACCACGACGATCGGCAAGCTGTCACAGCAGCTGGTCAATGACGGCAAGCGTGTGATGCTGGCGGCCGGCGATACCTTTCGCGCGGCGGCGATCGAGCAGCTCGAAATCTGGGGACGGCGCACCGATTGCCCCGTCATCGCCAAGGCGCCAGGCGCCGATGCCGCCGGTCTCGCTTTCGAGGCGCTCGAGAAGGCGAAAGGCGAGGGCGCGGACGTGCTCCTGATCGACACGGCCGGACGCCTGCACAACAAGTCCGCGCTGATGGACGAGCTTGCCAAGATCGTGCGTGTCTTGAAGAAGCAGGACGCCGAAGCGCCGCATCAGACGCTGCTCGTGCTGGATGCGACCACCGGACAGAACGCCAAGGCCCAGGTCGAGACCTTTCAGTCCATGGTGCCGCTCACCGGGCTGGTGGTGACCAAGCTCGACGGCACGGCGCGCGGCGGCGTGGTGGTGGCGCTCGCGCGGCAATTCGGCCTTCCCCTGCATGCTCTCGGGGTAGGCGAGGGGGTGTACGATCTCCGCGCCTTCGATGCCGACAGTTTCGCCGCGGCACTTCTAGGGCTTGAGAAATCGACCAATTGATCCTAGGACACATCCCCATCGGCGCCGCGATTGAGGGCGAGCTGACCCGTGAGGTGTCCGCTACCCCTGGGTGATTGTAAAACCCTAGCCGATCGCCAGCTGTTCCAGGCTCGGTCGCCGTCGGCCAGCCCATAGCGATGGATGGATCATGAACCGAAACTTCCTCGAAACCGTGCTCGGCGCCGTCGTTCTCCTGGTGGCGGCAGGATTTCTCTATTACGCCTATCAGAACAATGATGGAGCCGAGAGCGGCAGCTACGCGCTGGTGGCGCAGTTCGATCGCATCGACGGTCTGGACAATGGTGCCGATGTGCGCATCGGCGGCATCAAGGTCGGCTCGGTGACGTCGCAAGTCCTGGACCCTGCGACCTATCGCGCCCAGGTTGGCTTTACCATGCAGGACGACGTCGAATTGCCGCTCGACAGCTCGGCGGCGATCATGTCCGACGGTCTCCTCGGCGGCAAATATCTGTCGATCGAGCCCGGCGGCGATATCGACATGCTGGAGGCCGGCGACGAGGTGACGCTCACCCAGTCCTCGATTCGCCTGGAGGATCTGATCGGTCAGCTCATCTACAGCGGCGGGTCCGGCGGCAGTGAAAGCGAAGGCGACGAGGCTCCGGTCACCCAGTGATGGCGGCAGGGCTGATCCGGCGCACCCTCATTACGGCATCAGCCGTCTGGCTGCTGACGGCCACGCCGTTGGCTGCCCAGCAGAATGGCGGTGACAGCGACGACAGGCAGGGCTATGCGCCCGACATCGAGCATCAGGTCGCCATCCTTCAGGGTTTGGACAAGATCACAGCCAGAATCTCCCCGATCTACGCGACGCTGGGGCTTCCCACCTATTTCGGCTCGCTTGAGATCGTGGTGCGCACCTGCCGCGAGACGCCACCGACCGAACCACCGGAAAGCGCCGTTTTTCTCGAAATTCGCGAACTGCCTCCCAATGCCGATCGCGAGCGCGAGCCGGAAATGATCTTCTCCGGTTGGATGTTCGCCTCCAGCCCCGCCGTCTCGGCGCTGGAGCATGCGGTCTACGATATCTGGGTGGTGGACTGCGAAGAGCCTACGGATGCGGCACTTAATGGCCAGGGAGTGCCTGAGATTAGGACGCCCGTATCCGAGTGAAATCGGGCCTCCACCTGGAGCGCGTCATGCAGCCGCCGCAAATAGGCGTCGCGTGGAATCTCAACGGCGCCGAAGCGCATCAGATGATCGGTGACGAATTGGGTGTCGAGGAGACGGTAGCCGCCCTCGTTCAGACGCTCGATGAGATTGATCAAGGCGACCTTGCTGGCATCACGCTCTCTGGAGAACATGCTCTCTCCGAAAAACGCGCCGCCAAGGGAAAGGCCGTAAATGCCACCGACAAGGCGGTCGTCGATCCAGCACTCCACGCTGTGGGCATAGCGCATCTCGTGTAGCGCGCAATAGAGTTCGATCAACTGATCATTCAGCCAGGTGCGTGGCCGGTCCGGGCGGCATTCAGCGCAAGTGGTGATGACATCCTCGAAGGCGCTGTTGACGCGGATTTCAAAGCGTTTTTGTCGAATGACCTTCTTGAGACTTCTCGGAACGTGATAGCGATCAAGGGGGATGATGCCGCGATGATGCGGATCGATCCATTGAATGGCGGGGTCATGCCGATCGTTGGCCATGGGAAAGATACCGCTTCCATAAGCGCAGAGCAGGAGTTCTGGGCTGAGATCCGGCATTTTTCTGAAATAGCAGGGATCATCCGGCCGGAAAAGCCGATTGGCGCATCGTACGCTAGAAGAGGCTCGGCAACGGAGATCAGGCACGCCTAAGTCGATGAATCCCATCGCCTGATGGTGCCTTCCGAGCGGATGACGGCGGATGATGCCCGAAATGCCACCAAAAGCAGCTTGCCAGCGCTTGCGGTGCTCGTTCTACGCGATTCAATTGCTTAGGGCATATTCGATTATGATGGACGCCTGTCTCGGCCCCTTTCTGATCGATCCTCGTCTAATATCACGACAAGATCTTGATGTTCTCATAGCAACGTGCCATCTCCGATCGGCGTAGCGCCATTTGTTCTCCTCAAGCGCGGATGGTGACGGCGCTCTGATGTCCGAAGGCTGCGGTCAGTGTTTGACGCACTGATCAGGCAACCTCTTGTAATTTCAAGACTCAGACAAGAACAAATGACGCCTGGTTGGAATGACGACGATGACAATTGCCACCTCAAACGTGAGCACCGCTGAGCAAGGTCGCGAACTGACCTGGATGTGGCGTGCTGTCCGCAAACATGCTGGTAAGATTGTCGCGATTGTGACATTGGCCAGCATCGCCGTGACGATCTATCTCTTGATGAGAACTAAGGAATACACTGCCTATGCAGAAATTCTGATCCAGCCTGATGTTACGGAGCTGGGAAATCTTGACATTGAGAAATTCGAACTGCCCACGGCTATAAGTCCTGCGGAGTTGGAGAGCGAAGTACGCCTGATTGAGTCGGCGCATGTGATTGGAAGGGTGATCGACGAACTCGATCTAAGTGTCTTCGAAACCGAACCTTCTTTCATCGACACCGTCTTCGACTGGATACGTGTTGCGGTGGCACAGCCCGACGATGGAGTTGCTAGTGAGTTGGAGACTGGCAAGCGCCTCAAAGCTTTTCGCAAGAACCTCACGATTGAGAGGGATCCGTTAGCTTACGTACTTAGTGTCGGTTATGAGTCGGTCGATCGTGCCAAAGCCGCACTTGTCGCCAACACGATTGCGCGAATCTATCTGGAGGATCGAGTCGAGTCGAAGCGCAAGGCGTTGAGCGAGACCGCTGAGAATTTGGGACGGAGTGTCGATGAACTCGCTGACTGGCTGAAGTCCAGAGAACGCGAAATCGAGACGTTTCGAGCCGATTCGGATCTTTACGCTGTCAGCGGCGCATCACCAGCCGAACAGCGGTATAATACACTTTCCCAGCAGTTGACCGAAGCACGGCTGGCTTGGACTGACGCGGAATCGCGTCTCTCTCAAGCTGACGATGTGGTTCGGCAGGGCAAGGCACTGGACAGCATCCGTGAAGTCCAGACATCGCCTGTCATTACGACGTTGCGTGACAAAGAGACGGAGCTTCGCCGAAACATTGCTGATCTGGCAACGCGTTTCGGCGAGAATCATCCCATCATGACGAATGCCAAAGCCGAGCTCCGCGATGTGCGCCAGTCAATCGGACAAGAAGTCAACCGAGTGGTTGAGCAACTGCAGCTTGAGGTTACGGTAGCGGAAAATCGACACGAAACGCTCAGAGAGCAGGTTGCAACAGCCCAAGCTGAACTGTCGAGTTCCAAGACCAACCGTATTCGGCTGAAGGAATTGGAGCGCAATGCGGAAGCGCCAAGGCGCGTCTATGAGACGATGCTCGATCGCTACCAGCGCGCGCGTGAACAGGAAAAGCTCTTGCTCGATACGGCAAGGATCATCGGCCCGGCGCAGATTCCTGCCAGATCTAGCAATTTCAGTGGTCTTCTCTTGCTCGGATTTACAGCGTTCGGTTCCTGTGCATTTGGTGTCGGACTCGCTTTCCTGATAGAGCTGTTTCGTCCCGGCTACCAAAACGCCATAGAAGTGGAGAAAGAACTCGGCCTCCCCGTTCTAGGCCTGATACCGACGGTTCACCGTGCGGGTAACTCCAAAGACAAGCGATGGGAGATTCTCGAGGCCTATGGTCTGACCGAAGCGATTCGAAATCTTGTCTATACCGTCCTCCCGAGGATAGACCGTCACGAGCGCGAATCAGCGAAGGTTCTGTCGATTACGTCGAGCTTTCCTGACGAAGGCAAGAGCACCGTCGCGCTGAGCCTGGCAAGACAGGCGGCCTTTAGCGGTCTGAAGACGCTGTTGATTGAGGGTGATCTCAGGAAGCCCGGCATGCGGGAAGGCATGACCAAAATCAAGTCGGATATCGGCCTGGTTCACATACTGAGGGGTGAGGTCCACTATGCCGACGACGCCATCGTTACCGAGCCCGAGAGCGGTGTCGATATCATGCTTGGCCTTGGCCCGGTGGCGGAAGCGTTCACGCTGATGCGGGGCGAGCGCATGTCTCAGCTTCTGCAGGCGGTGCGACCGCGTTATGACCTGATCGTTATCGATGCAGCGCCGATTATGGCGGTATCGGAAACGCGCACGCTGATTGACCTCGCGGACGACACGCTTTTTGTTGTTCGCTGGAAGACGACGGAGCGCTCGGCCGCGCAAGCCGCCATTCGCGATCTGCAGAGGATGGACGCCAAGATCGTCGGTGTCGTCCTGACCCAGGTCAATCTGCGTGAGCACCTGAAATATGAAGATGCCGACCGGCTCGCCTATCAGGACAAGTACAATCAGTATGCAGCGAGCTATGAGGCACAGGCCGACAGTAGCAGCTCGGATTCACCGAAGGCAGCTTGAACAGGCGACGTTTGATAGAAAGCACGGTGCACGGCGGGTTGTCCCAGAGAGAAGAAGGAACGGATCGTCTCCCGATGCAGCCGGCGGGAAGTTCGCCGCCCTGACGTTGTCATGAGTGCCACCAATGTGAAGCCGTCGTTCCTGCCAGGTCGCCAAGGATCTTGCGATGTGGTTGCTTCACGAATCAACGACTCTTTCGCTCCGCCAACCGTGAGCACGGAACTGTTATATGCGTATCGCTTGCGTCCAAAGCTTTCCCATCGATTACTGTCTCGATTACGTCAACGCCATCGCGTCGATTGGCGACGTCGATTTTCTGGCGAGCGATCGTGCCCTTGGAGATCGGGACCGCTATCTCGATCCGCGCGTGACCCTGACACGTCTCGATTGGCCGCGACATAGGAGTCTTGCCAATATCGGCCTGCTTCGCCGGATGACACAGGTCATCCGGTCGCGCGATGTCGACCTCGTCCACTTTCTCGGTGACGATGTCACTTGGCTGAACTTTCTGCCCTACCTGATCGGCGGACGGCCCACGGTCATTACCGTTCACGATGCGGAAGCGCACCCCGGTGATGATGAAAGTGGGGTGATGCCGGTATTCATGATCAACCGGTTCAATCTCACCGGCACGCGCATCATCGTTCACGGCGATCGCATAAGGCAGGCCCTGGTCCGCCGCGTCGGCCGCTCGCCCGACGATATCGACATCCTCCCCCATGTCGCCCTCATGCGCTACGCCGAGATCGCCAAGCGGGAGGGGCTGGCCCCGCGCCCGAAGACGGGCAGGCGTAACATCCTCTTCTTCGGCCGCATTATGGCCTATAAGGGCCTGCCGGTCCTCCTGGATGCCGCCCGAATGGCGAAGACGGCACTGCCCGATCTCCATCTCGTCATCGCGGGACGCGGACCTGCTTTGGATGATCTTCGGCCAAGGATCGAGGGCGACGGCTGCGAGCTTCATGACGGCTTCGTTCCTGACGGGGAGGTCACACAGCTGTTTCTCGACACCGAATTGGTCGTGCTTCCCTATATCGAGGCTTCGCAGAGTGGAATCCTCGCGCTGGCCGCCGCCTTCGGCAAGCCTGCGGTCGTCAGCGACGTCGGCGAGATCGGCGACCTGGTGCGCTCGACCGGCATGGGCCTGGTGGTGCCGCCGAACGATCCCGCGGCGCTTGCTGCCGCCATCGAGCGCGTCCTGACCAACCCGTCGCTAGCCGCGGAACTCGCTGAGGCCAGCGCCAAGACCGCTCTCGACGGGGGCTTCATGGCCCCCTCCACCGTCGCCGAGGATGCCAGTGCGTGCTATGAGCGCGCGATTAGAACTGCCGATACGTTGAGAAAGAAGGCGGGGTGAGGAGCGACGGCACCACTGGATCGTCGGACGTCCGCCAT
Organism: Pseudomonadota bacterium; assembly: GCA_039028235.1. GTDB lineage: Bacteria > Pseudomonadota > Alphaproteobacteria > Geminicoccales > Geminicoccaceae > JANQPX01. The sequence goes on along the minus strand of JBCCIN010000067.1, from coordinate 7,954 downwards.
GGCTGACAAAGCGCGTCTGGCCGGCCTGAAGAATGTGGGTTGGGCCGGGATCGAGGCTGTCTCGTCGGTGCTCGTCTCGGTGGTGGCACTCCTCGGCATCGCACGCCTGATCGGACCGACCGAGTTCGGCCTCGGTGCGCTCGGGCTCGGCACGGTGCAGATCCTGACCGTGGTCATCGGCAGCCTCTTCCATGACGCCCTGGTGCGCGATCCCAAGGTGGGCGACCGCCATGTCAACGCCGCCTGGACCGTGTCGCTGGTTCTCGCGATCGTCGCCTTCCTCGTATGCACGCTGATCGCCGCTCCGCTTGCGGACTACTATGATGCCGCGAGGCTAGCCCCGGTCTTCATCGCGTTCGCCTTCACCCTGATTCCCGACGCCATCACCGCCCCCCTCATCGCCGAGCGCAGGCGCGCCCTCGATTTCCGGCTGGTGACCATTCAATATCTGCTTGCAAGGGCGCTCGGCGCGGTGATCGGCGTGGCCATGGCCTTTGCCGGCTATGGCGTCTGGAGCATGGTCGGCCAGCAGCTCGTTACCAGCCTGTTCGGCCTCGCCATCATCGCCTGGTGGACGCCTTTCAGGCTCCGGCCGAACGTCGATCTCGGCTTGCTGAAGCCGCTTCTCGCCTTCACCGCATCGATCATCGCCACCCAGTTCGTCATTCAGCTCGCCCAGCGCCTGCTCCTCTTTTACGTCGGCCGGGTCAGCGGCGTGACCGCGGCCGGCTATTGGGGCCTCGCCGATCGCATCATCGACACGGTGCAGCGCACGGTCACCAACGCGCTCTACCACGTCTCGCTTTCCCACTTCGCCAAGGTCCAGGACCAGCCGGCGCGCCTGGGCGAGGTGGTGCGTGAGGCCAATGGCTGGCTGGTGCCGGCGATCTTCCCGGGCCTCGTGGTCATCGCCGTCTTCGGCACGGACATCATCCGACTGATCCTGGGCGAAGCCTGGCTGCCGGCCGGCATGGCGACGCAGATCCTGGCGATCGGCGCGATCATCCAGCTGCGCCGTTTGATGGATCACGTCGCCCTGAACGCTCTCGGCCATTCCGAGATCGCATTTAAGGCCTATCTGCTCGAAGCCGGGCTGGTGGTCGCGGCGCTTTTTCTGCTGAACCCGGTCACGCTAACCGCGGTCGCCATCTTCCGCGCCGTTCAGCCGATGCTCGGCTACTGCCTGATCATCTACCGGGCACTGATCATGACCGTGCGCCGCTGGCGGGGCGAGCTTCTCGACCTTGGCCTCGACGTGCTGGTACTCGGCGCCGCCGCAGCCGTGACTTGGCTGATCCACCGCCACGGCGCCGGCGATGCAGGCTGGGTGCTCCTGATTGTCGGATCGGCCGCAGCATTCATCACCGCCTTCGTTGCGACCGCGCTGCTGCGGCCCGCGATGACGTGGAAGGCTTGGCAGATGATCTCCAACCATCCGCGCGCTGCAGCCCTGAGAGGCTGATCCGGCCGCAGGATTCAGGTTCAGCTGCCTTCCGATCCAGCCGTTCCATAGGCACCAAGCGTTGGCGCTCCATCGACCTCAAGAAAGACCGGCTCTTCTGCAGTCCCCGCGTCGGCACGCGCAGCCTCCGGCGCCAGAACGTCCAGGCCGGCCTCGATGTCGAGGTGGGAAGGGGCTTGCTGCAATGCCCCTGGATCGAACCAGGAAAGTCGGCCATCCTCGATCCTTGCCAGAACCCGTCCCGTGCTCTGATCGGCGACCGTGATCCGTTTTATCAGCTTGGCGCAGCGCTCGAGAAACGCTGTGTTGGCGGCGGTCGCCATGCTTCCTGTATTGGGATAGACCGCTTCCGGTGACGTCGCCTCGATATCGATGTTCCTATAGCGGTCGACATCGATGAAGCTCTTGATATCCAGGAGCGTCATGTCGCCATTCCAGCCAAAGGCGACTGTGCGCGGCCGCTCCCCTTGCGGCACGCTGTTGTCGAGAAATTCGTAGTGCACCTTCTTGTCTGCTCTTAGTGCCCAGGTGAAGAAAAGATCGGGCATCCCGGTAAACGCTTCGACATTGTGATGCAAGAGATCGTCGACGGCTTTGAAACGCCCGAATTCGAGACCGCGCTTCCACGCTCGTTCCACCGTGGCTTCCGGCGGCGTGATGACAAAGAACATGTAGACGGTCGAGCCGAAGCGCGTCAGCAGGCGAGCTCCCTGTTCGCCGCCTTCAGTCTCGGCGAAGCTGTCGAAACGGAAACGATCGATCAGCAGATGCGAGATCGCGCCGCGCCCGGCTTTCTCTGCCATATAGCGATCGAGCTTCTGATCGATGATCCGCAGTTCATGGCCGGTGAGCGTGCCGGCGTAGCGCCAGAATTCCCCGAGGCTGTCGTAATCCAGCAGGTATTTTCGCCAGATGTCGGGGCTGATCAGGGCGAAGTCGGCCCAGCTAATACCCAGACGTTCGGCCAGCCGCCGCTGCAGCGGCCGAAGCGTGCTTTTGCCGGCTGCGGACGCACCTTTGACGTTCATCACGACCGGCTCTTTCTGCTCGGGCAGGAGCCGGTAGCCTTCGCGTTTGGCGGCGGCGGCGATCAGCGGTTGGATCATCCCGCCGATCACGGCGCTACCGTGGTCGTTCATGACGAGATCCAGCACGATCTCGGCGATGGCGCTCATCTCGGCCGGTAGCCGCCCTTGCCTGATCGAGACCGCGTCGGCAACGGTCGAAAGCGCCCTGCAGAGGCGCCGACGCTTCGGATCGTCACCCTCGATACTCTCCTTTCGCCATGCCGTCAGAAGGCGCTCCCGGTGATCGTCCTCGGTGCTTTCTGGAGGCGCCGATGGGGCTGCTTTCCTACCGAGGCCGAGCCAGCGAAGAATGCCGAAGCCTGACGATGGGTCGGTGTCGGGAAGAGAGGTCGGCGGCGTCAATCGCGCAAGCTCTGTTTCAATGTTGGCTTCAAGTTCGCTCTTGAGAACACCGAAACGTTCGAGGATCGCCGGCATGGCCGGCTGAATGTCCTGCTTCAGAATCGTGTCGGCCACGCTTCGAAAATTGATCCCGAGATCGGCATATCGCTTGCCGTCAGGAATGGAGAAGTCACCGGTGACGCGAATCAGCAATTCATGGATGGTGAGCCGTTCCGGTCGAAATGCGACGAGATTTTCCGGCTCGAGGCCGGTGAACGCGCTGCGCTCCAAGGCCTGTTCAAGGCTGCCCTGGATGTTCTCCGGGCGATAGACCGTCGACAGGCGGCGTGCGGCTGCCGGTAGCTGCGAACTCAGGCCTGGGTTCCATGGCCCGAGCTTATCGTTGTTCTGAATGCTCATCGGCCACCTCGTCCGATGTCACTTTCTTCGAGATGATCAACTTTCGCCACGGCGCGCCTTTTCGGCATCGTCCCAGGCGACGAGCGGCTGGTAGTCAGGGACGAAGCCAAGCCCCTTGGTCGCGTCTGACGAAACGGTGCGTTGGCTGGTCACCACGTCGACCACCGCCGGCGCATTGGCGAGTGCCCGCTTGAGTGCCGCCTCCAGTTCGTTCGGGTCCTCGACCCGTTCGCCATGGGCACCGAGTGCTCGCGCCATGGCGGCATAGTCCGAATGCCGAAGGGTCGTGCCCACGACCCGCCCACCATAATTCTCTTCCTGATCGTAGCGTTCGATGTTCCAGGCCGCGTTGTTCGAGACGATGAACACCGCCTTCGCGTCGTGGCGCACCGCCGTGTCGATCTCCATGGCATTGATGCCGTAGGCGCCGTCGCCATTGACCGAGATCACCTGCCGATCAGGGCAGGCGAGCGCTGCTGCGATGCCAAACGGCACGCCTACGCCGAGACAGCCGAAGGCGCCTGCATCGAGATAGGTTCGGGCGCGAAGGCCGATGCGGGCGAAGCTCAGCAGATCGCCGCCATCGGCGATCGCGACATAGTCCGGGTCGGCGACCTCAGCGATCGCATCGAAGATTCGGTTCGGATGGATCTTACCATCCTCGGCGACTGCCGGAGCCTTCTTGCCTCCAGCGGCTCGCTGGGATTGCTTGGCATGTAGCTCCTCTGCCCAGCTATGATCCAGCGCGGGCTCGCGATTGCCGGCGGCCTCGACTATGGCATCCAGCGTCAGTGCCGGGTCCGCCAGGATCTCGGGCATGCCACGACGATTGTCGATCAACTCGCCCGCATTGTCCGAAAGCCTGACGATGTGGGCATCCGGAAACACGGCGGGTGAGCCGTAACCGAGCTGATAATCGAGCTTTCGCCCAATGACGAACAGAAGATCCGCTTCTGCCATGGCCCGGCCGCGCACGGCACCGGCAAAGCCGGGATGATCGGGCGGCACCAGGCCGCGGCTTTCCTGGGTGTCGAGATAAAGCGCGCCGGAGGCGTCGAGAAAGCGCACCAGCGCTGCCGACGCCTGACGCGCACCTCTTCCTGTAACCACCACAGGACGTTTCGCGGACCAGATCGCGTCCACCGCCTTGGTCACCAGATCCGAGGCCGGCGGCGAGGCAGAACCCTCTCTTGGCGTCATCCATTCGTCCAGCACCAGCTCGTCCGGCAGGTCCTGGCGCAGCACGTCCGTCGGGATTTCAAGATAGACCGGGCCAGGCTCCCCCAAGTCGCCGCTGGCACGTGCGAGCGCTTCGTCGAACTCGCGGATCACCTGGTCCGCCACCCTGAGCGTACGCGATTGCCGGGTGACCGGTGCCAAGATGTCGGCATGAGGGATGTCCTGAAGCGGCCCCATATTGACCTGCGGCCGTGGCGGGCAGCCGCCGATCAGGAGCAGCGGCGTCCGTGCGAGTGAGGCATTGGCGATGGCCGTCACGCAGTTGGTCACACCTGGCCCGGCCGTTGCCATGGCTACACCGACTTCACCGGTGAGTTCGGCATGGGCATGGGCCATGTGCACGGCGGCGCCTTCGTCGCGAACATCAACGATCGGCATATCGAGAAGGCCGAGCCAGTCCCAGATCGGCTGAATATGTCCACCCTGCAGGCCGAACACGCGGCTGATGCCGCGTGCTTTCAGGAAGGACGCGATACGCGCCGCGCAGCTTTTCTCACCCGAGCCCAGATCTATGCCCATCGGCAGCCGTTCCTTTGGTCAATGGTTTTCGTCGGCAATCTTGTCACGCAAGACCCGATGCAGGATCTTGCCGGTGGCATTGCGAGGCATGTCGTCTTCGGCAATGATCGACAGCGATCGTGGACGCTTATAGCCGGCGAGATGCTCCTTGGCGAAGGCCATGAGCTCGCCCTCGGTTGCGCTCCGATCCTGATGCAGGACGATAAAACCGTGGACGCGCTCGCCCCACTTGGCATCGGGTGCTCCGATCACCGCGACATCCTTGACCGCGTCGTGAGCGCCGATGACGTTCTCGACTTCGGACGGATAGACGTTCTCGCCGCCTGAGATGATCATGTTGTTCTTGCGGTCGACCAGCGTGTAGAAGCCGTCCTCGTCGCGCCTGGCCAGATCCCCCACTGTAAGGTAATCGCCCCGGAAAGCCTCGGCCGTTTTCTCCGGCATGTTCCAATAGCCGTCGAAGGCATAGGGTGTTGCCGAAAACAGCTCGCCGACCTCGCCGTCCGGTACGTCGTTGCCGTCTTCGTCGAGCAGCCTGATCGGTTTCGATCCCACACATTCACGACCGACCGAGCCAAGCTTGGTGAACTGTTCCTCCGGCTGCAGCATGGTGGCCCAGCCTTGTTCGGTGGAGCCGTAAAGCTCGAACAGGCCGGAGTTTCTGAAGAAGTCGAGAATGGCCTCTTTGGTGTCGCGCCTCGCCGGGGCGGAAGAGATCATCAGCTTGGTCACGCGCTCCGGCACATGCGCTGCGCGCAGCTTGGCCTCAAGGCCGAGCATCATCACGTAGTGGGTCGGCACCAGCGAGGTGAAAGTCGTCTGGCCGTCAGCCAGCGTCTTCAACAGATGTTCGGGATCGAAACTCGCGCGGCTATAGACCTGAACAGGCGCACCGCAATAGGTGAGTGCACCCATGAAGTAGAGCGAGTTCGCGTGGCACATGGGCATGACCAGCAGCCCGGCATCCCGCCGGCTGAACCCGAGCTCCACCTCGGTGGTGAGCGACAAGAAGGCACTTGCGCGATGGGACCGTATCGCACCCTTCGGCTTGCCGGTGGTGCCGGAGGTGTACATCAGGGTCCAGGTATCATCGGCCGATACCGCCATGTCTAAAGGTCGATCCGAAGCTGTCGCGATCAGATCCTCATAGCCGAGAAGTCCCGTGGGCGTTTCCTTGTCACCGAAGTGAATGACCGTCAGGTCGTCGAAGGTCAGAGCAGGTTCTTTCAGCGCATCCTGAACGATCAGCAGCCGCGCCCCGCAGTTCTCGAGAATGAAGCGCATTTCGTCGGCGACCAGCCGGAAATTGATCGGCACGGCGATCAGCCCGGCGCGCGCCACGGCCGCATAGATCTCCAGCCACTCGACGCAGTTATAGGCGAGAACGGCGATGCGATCGCCCTTTTCGGCTCCGAGACCCAAAAGCGCGTTCGCCAGGCGCGATGCGCGTCGGTCCCAGGATTCGAAGGTCATGGCGCGCTCCAGATCGGAGGCGCCAATCCGATCGGGCGTCATGTGGGCGGCGAGCGCCACGGCCTCGCTGAAATTGATCGGCGTCATCACGGCAAACCGTCGCTCCCTTCCTAACAAGCGTAGGACAACGCAGACGCGGCGTGAACTCCCGCAGAAATGTTTCGATCCAATGTCACTGGTGGCAGGTGTAATTCACTTCACAGACAATGCCCTGAGGATCGTCCAAAACTTGAGCGCCGGTCTGCGAGATCAGGCCGGTACGGCGAGGGCGACAAACTTCTTCCAGGGGTATGAAAGTGATGATCGAGACTTTTCGAGGCGTTCTCCAACGGCTTGCCAGTCATGGCTGGCGTCAGATCTTCGAGGTGCTGTCCATCGATCCGAACAGCACAAGTCTTCGAGAAGATTTGCTATCACCGACGACCCTGTCACCGACGGAGCTCGCCCTCATCCCAGGCTTCGGCGACATCGCGCCGACGGCAGTACGGCCGATCGAGCCCGGCAGCCCGGCGCGCAGCATCCTGTTTCACGCGCTCGCCTCACCAGGCGTAACCACAGCACCCAACGGCACCCCACTGACGTCCTTCCCGACGGCCGCGGATCTCGACATCTCGGAAAACGTCGTCTTCGGCATCATCCCACCGACCGTCGAGTCGATCATGGCGCGTTTCGCCAGCGATACCCTCCTCGGTCTGGTGGTTTTCGCCCGCGACTATCGCCAGGCGTCGAAGACCGTGCATGGACGCCATGCCGACATGGTATTTTCGCGCACAGGTGTCGCACGGGTGGGCACACTCGATGCAAAATGGGACGGCTCCGCACGGGCCTACGTGCCGCGTGACGAGGCCGACGATCCGTTCGCCTTCCGCGCCTTGCCCTGCCGATATGGCGCCTACATTGCCGTTCAGTCCAAGGGCGATGCCAGCGACTTCGGCCCGTTCAAGTTCAATCGGGGCCTGGAAATCGGCGGCCAATCCGTGCCGGCGCCGGACGGCGATCTGGACTTCTGGGTCCCGGTGCACAAGCTCTTCTCCGGCCCGGATTGCCTGCTCGGCAGGACACTGACCGTCTCACTCGACGCCAAGCATATCAACGAAAAGATACGGCGCATTCACAACGAAAACATGGGCGAGCCAGCCCTTGGCGGCTTCGAGTCCGGTTTCAAGCCGCCCACGACCGATGCCTCGCCTTTCATCCTCGACAATGATCTCGCCGCGTTCCTGCCCCCTGGCGATCACGGCGTCGGCACCCTCTCTCCAACGGTGCGGCCACGCATGATCGAGCCGACGGAAGCCGGTGGCTCACGCATCGGCACGCGCGTGCCTTCGCGACCTAGCAATGGACTTGCGCCGAGCTTCAACATCGAAGCGCAAGGAAGCGCCCATCCGGCACCTGAGTGGATGCATGTTCGAAGCCGGCTGAGAGCCGATGG
>JBCCIN010000066.1:0-15970 GCA_039028235.1 Pseudomonadota bacterium | reverse complement strand
TGAGACCGGCATGACGCCCTATGAGATCATGCTCTCGGAAAGCCAGGAACGCATGCTGCTGGTGCTGCGCGAAGGGGCCGAGGACAAGGCCCGGGCGATCATGGCCAAGTGGGATCTCGACTACGCCACCGTCGGCAAGGTCACCGATACCGGCTCGATGGTCCTCCGCTGGCATGGCGATGTGGTCGCCGACGTCCCGATCGCGCCGGTGAGCGGTGCCTCTCCGGTCTATCAACGTCCCTTCGAGAAGAAGACACCGCCGCTTCCGATCGTGGCCGAAAGCGTCGCACCGCCCATGCCACACGATCAGGCTCTCTTGAAGCTGATGGCGTCTCCGGATCTCTGCTCGAAAAAATGGGTCTATGAGCAGTATGATCACATGGTCATGGCCGACACCGTGCAGCGTCCGGGCGGCGATGCGGCGGTCGTGCGCATACACGGCACCGATCGTGCATTAGCGCTCACAATCGATTGCACGCCGCGCTATTGCTACGCAGATCCGATCCAAGGCGGTCGCCAGGCCGTGGCTGAAGCCTGGCGCAATTTGACCGCGGTCGGCGCCCGGCCGCTTGGCGTCACCGACTGCCTGAACTTCGGCAATCCTGAAAACCCAGAGATCATGGGCCAGTTCGTCGGCTGCCTCCAAGGCATCGGCGAGGCCTGCCAAGCCCTTGATTTTCCGATCGTTTCCGGCAATGTCTCGCTCTACAACGAGACCGACGGCCAAGCGATCCTGCCGACGCCCACGATCGGCGGTGTTGGTTTGCTCGACAATCTCAGGAACAGCGTCTCCATCGCCTATGATCGCGAAGATCTGACACTGGTCCTGATCGGCGAAACCCATGGCTGGCTCGGTAACGCCTTGTATCTGCGCGATATTTGCGGCCGTGAAGAAGGTGCTCCACCACCTGTCGAGCTGGCGATCGAGCGGCGAAACGGCGATCTTGTCAGACGCCTGATCGACGATGGCGACGTCATCGCCTGTCATGACATCGCCGATGGCGGCCTTGCTGTTGCGCTCGCCGAGATGGCCATGGCCTCGGGCATCGGTGTCGACCTGGATTTTCCGGCAGATGGGGGCAGTGAAGCGGGCTGGCTGTTCGGTGAAGATCAGGGCCGCTATCTTCTGGCCGTTGATCCGAACAGGCTGGACAGACTGCTGAAGACCACCAGCGATGCCGGCGTCGTCGCTCGTGTCATTGGCAGAACACGCGGGTCGTCATTGACGCTTATGGGTTGTGATGCCATATGCTTGAGCGAATTGGTCGTGAGGCATGAGGGGTGGCTGCCCAGCTACATGTCGGCGTAACGACAAGCTAGAAATGGGATGGCGATGACGTCATGGCGATGACCGCTGATGAGATCAAGACCCTGATTGTTGAGGCCCTGCCAGGTGCGGATGTTGTGATCGACGACTTGGCAGGTGACGGCAATCACTACCACGCCAAGGTCATCGCCCCGGCTTTCGAGGGCAAATCGCGGGTCCAGCAGCACCAGCTTGTCTACAAGGCGCTTGGCGGGCGCATGGGCGGTGAACTGCACGCTCTTGCACTGACGACCGAAGCGCCCAAATAAGATGCGGGTGCACCAATAAGCCGGGCCGCGTGATTTCGGGAAGATGGCTCGACGCTTGCGAGGGAGAAAGTCCGTCATGAACGATGCGAACCCGGTCTTTGCGAGAATTGAGGACGACGTGAATGCCAATCCGGTCGTGCTCTACATGAAGGGTACGCCTGTCTTCCCGCAATGCGGATTCTCCGCTCAGGTTGTCCAAGCACTCTCGCTGCTGGGTGTTAAATTCAAGGCTTTCGATGTTCTGGCAGACGATGATCTCCGTCAGGGCATCAAGGAATTCAGCCATTGGCCAACAATCCCGCAGCTCTACGTCAAAGGTGAGTTCATCGGGGGCTGCGACATCGTTCGGGAAATGTATCAGTCCGGCGAACTGGCCCAGCTTCTGAAAGACAAGGGCATCGAGACCCAGGTTGCTGCCTGAACGGCGCTGACTGATCGTCTCTCAGAAAGAACGTTCGTCCTCCTCATTGACTGCCTGTCAACTGTCTCCGAGTCAGACGATGCTTTTGCTCATGTAGATCCGGTGAAAGCCATATTCTTCAGCCCGTCTGATTTCGACGAAACCGAGCCTTTGGTACCAGGCGATATTCGCCGTCATCACGACGTTGGTGTAGAGCTCGAGTTGACGATGGCCTTGTGACGCGGCCTTTCGCTCCACTGCGTCGATCAGCGCCCGCCCGATCCCCTTGCTCTGTTGTGCTGGTGCTACGGCGATGTTGTCCAAGAGAGCTTGCCGCTCGCCGATGATCAGGATCGCATAACCGGCGACGATACCGTCCTTTTCGAACACGCTCACCCAATCCCGATCGATATGACGCGTGAAGTCGGCGACCATTGGCGCTGGCGGTTTTCCGAGATCCTTTACATAGCCTCGGTAGGCATGCTCGGCGATTTGTCGGATTGCTGCCGCGTCGTCAGATCTTGCGGTCCGTATCAAGGCAGGACGACCGACGAAAAAAGGACGTGACCACCGTCACGCCCCTTTCTGTCGAAACCCGAACGAAATGTTGTAAAAGCCGCCTCGATCAGCGCGAGTAATACTCGATGACCAGATTGGGCTCCATCTGCACCGGATAGGGCACATCGGCCAGTTTCGGAACCCTGACGAACGTCCCCTTAAGCGCCTTGAAATCGACGTTGAGATAATCAGGGACATCGCGCTCTGGCTGCTGGACCGAGCCAAGCACCAGCTCCATATTCTTCGATTTCTCACGCACCTCGACCACGTCATTCTCGCGAACGACATAGCTCGGGATCGTCACCCGTTGGCCGTTCACAAGGACATGGCCGTGATTGACGAATTGCCGAGCTGCAAAAATCGTCGGCACGAAATTCAAGCGAAAGATTACCATGTCGAGGCGCTGTTCAAGCAGACCGATCATGTTTTCCGCCGTATCGCCGCGCCGTCTAGACGCTTCTTTGTAGACTCGCCGGAACTGTTTTTCCGTGATGTTGCCGTAGTAGCCTTTAAGCTTCTGCTTGGCAGCGAGCTGCGCACCGTAATCCGACACTTTCCGACGCTTCGAGCCATGCTCGCCGGGCGGATAGTCCTTCTTGATGATCGGATTCTTTGCCCGACCCCAGAGATTGACCCCGAGGCGACGGCAGATCTTGTTCTTCGCTGCAACGCGCTTGGACATGCTTACCTGATCGACGTTTGAGACAAAGCAAAAGGGGCGGTATGCTACGCAAACCGCTCGAACGTCAGCTTTTATAGAGAAGGTTGTCCTTTTGTCAAAGGAATTCGGCGGTGATCTCAGGTCATCCGCAGAAATCGGTTGCGTTGAAGACGGTGGACCCGGCGGTCATGCGGCGTCGGGATCGTCACGCATCTGATGTCGCCAGCGATGAATGGTGAGATCGATGAGTGCCAAGTCGCCTTGATCCCCTTGCCAGGCGGTCGAGAATGGCGGTGTCGTGCTGGCTGGACGGTGAGCGGATGACAATTCGTCGAAACGGATATGCATCGGCACTGACACGCCGGCGCCGATCACGACGGCCTCGCGTGTGTTGAGAGACGGCATCGTCTCGGTCAGCCATCTGGATCCTTCCGGGATGGCGTGTTGCACGAACTTCAGGTCGTGTTCGTTGCCCATGCGGAGGGCGAAGATCGTGTTGCACTGAGAGAGACTGCTGACCGAAAGTTCAGCCGGCCGCTGTGTGACTAAGCCGAGGCTCAGGCCGTATTTCCGCCCCTCTTTAGCGATCCGGGAAATCGCCCGCTTGGTAGGTGCGAACGCATCTTCGTCGTCCCTCGGCACATAGCGATGGGCCTCCTCGCAAACCAGGAGGATCGGTGGCGCTTTGCGGCGATCGGTCCAGAGGACGAATTCAAATATCAGCCTGCAGAGCACCGATACGACGACGTCGACGATTTCCGACGGCATACCGGAAAGGTCAATGATCGTGACTGGCTTCTTGTTCACCGGGATGCGCAAAATTGAAGAGAGAACTTGCTTCATGGTGTCCTGGACCATGAAGCTTGAAAACATGAAGCTGTAGCGCCGATCTGATGCGACCCGTTCGATTCTGGCGATCAGATGCTGAAAAGAGGCGACCTGCTCGGCGCGATTGAAAGCCCCCATATCCTCCTTGATGATTCTGATGAGCTCGGACAGCCGATAGGGCGAGGGCGTATCAACGGTGATATGGTCGCTATCGTTATCCGCGCCGAAGGGCTGCTTGCGTGCGCGCAGAATAGCGTCGCGAAGGATTGCCGATTCGACATAGGCTGATTCGGCTGATTCCTTGTTGACCAAAACCTCGGAAATTTCCTCGAAATTCAGGAGCCAGTAGGGCAATCTCAAGGTCTGAGGATTTAGAATCTCTGCCGAGCCATCGAAGGCTTTGCCGTATTCGTTATGCGGATCCAGCATAACGATATGGCCGAACGGGTTGGCCTCGAGGATGGCTTTTAGAATGACCGTGACGGCACAGCTTTTGCCGGCGCCGGTCGTACCCAGAACGGCGAAATGCTTGCCCAGAAGCTGATCCGTGACTGCATAGGCCGGGAGCCCGTCCGCCTGTCGGAGGGTGCCCAGCCTGACTGTGGAGGCGTTAGGTTGGCGATAGATCAGTGACAGCTCGGCGCGATCGGCAAGGTAGATGGGGCTGTCGAGCGCCGGGTGCTGCGAGACCCCGCACTGAAATGTCTGTGATCCTTCGAGAACCTCGCCGAGCATCCGCACTTCCACCATGCGTAGGTCATCGCCGATGCGTCTGCCGTCACGTTTGAGGCTCGTGACAATACCGAAGCTGCGCCCGGAGGCGCTTTGAAGACGAACGAGCGAGCCGAGCTCGACCGGATGGCTCGAGCCAGGCTCGAACAGGCCCCAGATGATCGATCCCGACACCGATATGACATGACCGAGAAGCTGATCCTCGAAGCTCTGGGGGGCATCATCGGGAGATGGCACGTCTCCCTGATCTGAGGCCCTTGGATCCTCTTCTATCCGACAAATCTCAGGAACGGCCTCATCCGTCGGAGCGTCCTCGGCTCGCCATCCCGAATGCGTTAATGGTGGTTCTGCCGCCTCGGCCACTTGCTCGATTTCTTCAGATGCCGTCTCGGGCACGGCCTTCAACGCTGCCGGCTCCGGGAGCGTGCCCATCTCCTCGCTCGACGGCAGTGTGGGTGTGTCGGCCGCGTCGGTGCTCGTTTGCTCGCTGAAGGCTGGCTGCGTGTCTGTGACCTGGCGTTTCAGCCGATCACGCATCTCTGCCCAGCGGCGCCGACTTCTCATGGCCGATCACCGAATCGCAACGTGGCACGTCGCCGTTCGACAATCCCCTTCAGCGCATTACCTTGCATCCAGAATCCCATCATCCAATCGCAGGCACGTCTCCGTTCACCGCGCCATCATGAAGGATCAGGGTTAACCGAAGGTTAGCGAAAGGCAAAAAAAGCGATCGCCTATCGATGTGGGTGCTTATTGCCGCCGGCGAGCGCTTTGATCATGCCGCGCAGAAGATGGATGTCGGGCTCGCGCAGCCGGGCGCGTTCGATGACCACTTTCATTGTCTTGAGCATGCTCTCCCGGCGCTCCGACGTCCGAAAGAAGCTGGTGCGATCGAGCTCGCCGGCGATGTGATCGAGCAAGCCGGCAAGCTCGCCTTTGGTGGCGGGACGCCTTGCCGTTGCGGTGCTCGGTGGCGGCCGCTTCACCTCTCCGGCCTGATACCATTCATAGGCGATCAAGAGCACGGCCTGGGCCAGATTGAGCGAGCTGTAACCGGGGTTGAGAGGCACGGTGAGCACGGCATCGGCGTAGATCAGATCGTCATTGGCAAGGCCGGTGCGCTCCGGCCCGAAAAGAACCCCGACGTCGAGGCCCTGCGCCATGCCGTCTCGCAGCTTTTGTCCAGCTTCGCGTGCCGTCACCACGGGCTTCGGCAGGTCGCGCGGTCTGGCGGTCGTGGCGAAAACCAGACGCAGATCGGCGCTCGCTTCCTCGACGCTGTCAAAGAGCCGGGCGGCGTTCAGCACCTCGGTAGCACCCGAGCAGGCCTTCAGCGCCTTGATGCTCGGCCAGCCGCATTTCGGGCGAACCAGGCGAAGATCGGAAAGGCCGAAATTGAGCATGGCACGGGCCGTCGTGCCGATATTCTCGCCGAGCTGCGTGCCGACCAGAATGACCGCCGGCGCCGGCGGCAGGCCCTCAATTGACGCTGCTCGGTAGCCCTCACCTTCTGCCATGCGTGTCACCTGCCGAGGATGGCAACGTCGCCCCTCATCGTCGAGCCCGGCCGCGCTGCGGCCTCGCCGTCGCTGAAGAGCTTGTAGGTGATGGCATCGTGGAGCGCGTTGTAGGAGGCATCGATCACGTTTGTGGAGACACCGACGGTGGACCAGCGCTGGCCCTGATCGTCGACGCTTTCGATGATCACCCGCGTCACCGCCGCCGTGCCTGCATCCGGCGTCAGGATGCGCACCTTGTAGTCCGCGAGGTGCATGTGCTCCAGGCCCGGAAAGGTGGGCGAAAGCGCCTGACGAAGGGCAGAATCCAGCGCGTTCACCGGGCCGTTGCCCTCGGCGACGATCATGCGCGTCTCGCCATGCACGTTCACCTTGATGGTCGCCTCGGACATGGTGACGAGCTCGTTTTTAGCGTTGAACCGGCGTTCGTCGATGATGCGAAAGCTGATCAGGCTGAAATAGTCACGGACCTCGCCCAGCGAGCGCCTGGCGAGAAGCTCGAAGCTGGCATCGGCGCCCTCATAGGCATAGCCGTTCGCCTCGCGTTCCTTGATGACACCCAGGAGGTCCCGTGCCTGATCGTCGGTCACGGCCGTGTCCAGGCCGATCTCGGAAAGCCTGGCCATCAGATTGGAGCGGCCGGCCTGGTTGGAGACCAGTATGGTCCGTCGATTGCCGACCTTTGACGGCTCGATATGTTCGTAGAAGGACGGATCTTTGGCGACGGCCGAGGCGTGCAGCCCGGCTTTGTGGGTGAATGCATTGGCGCCGACATAGGCGGCATGCGCATCCGGGTTGCGGTTCAGGCGCTCGTCGATCGAGCGGGAGATCTCGGTCAGCTTCGCCAGGGCTTCCTCGCTGACGCCGGTCTCGTATCCCATCTTGATGACCAAGGTCGGCAGGAGCGTGATCAGATTGGCGTTGCCGCAGCGCTCGCCCAGGCCATTCAGCGTACCTTGCACCTGACAAGCGCCCGCGCGCACTGCCGCGAGCGTGTTCGCGACCGCGTTTTCGGTGTCGTTATGAGTGTGAATACCAAGCTTTTCCGACGGCACCACGCTCTGCGCCCGCTCGACCGCCTTTGCGATCTCGTGCGGCAGGCGGCCACCATTGGTATCGCAGAGCACCACCCAGCGGGCGCCCGCGCCGATCGCCGCTTCAAGGCAGGCGAGCGCATAGCCGGGGTCGGCAGCAAAGCCGTCGAAGAAATGCTCGGCATCGAGCATAATCTCGGAGGCGCGCTTTTTCGCCTCTTCCAGACTGTCGGCAATCATCTTCAGATTTTCGTCGAGAGACGCACCGAGCGCCTTTTCCACCTGCCCTGCCGACGTCTTGCCGACCAGCGTGATCGCGTCGGCCTTGGCCTGAAAGAGCGGCGCCAGCACCGGGTCGTTGGCAGCACTCCGGCCGGCCCGTCGGGTCATGCCGAAGGCGCAGAGATGCGCGCGCTGCAGCACTGGCGGGTTCGCGAAGAAAGCGTCGTCGGTCGGATTGGCGCCCGGCCAGCCCCCCTCGATATAGTCGATGCCGAGGCGATCGAGCATCTCGGTGATCGCCACCTTATCGGCCGCGGTGAAATCGACCCCCTCCATCTGCGCGCCGTCGCGCAGGGTGGTGTCGTAGATATAGAGGCGTTCGCTCATCGGAGATCACAGGATTACAAAGGGAAAGACCCCGTTCCCTACCAGATCCCGTAGCCGGCGGCTACAGGCGTAACTTGCCGTCAGGTCTGGTGAGCCATGAAGGAGGGATGGCGCCGGGAGGTGGTGAGGACGACGGCAGTGAACAGGGTGAGCGCCAGCGAGGCGATGACGTTCCAGGCGGCAAGCGAGAGGCCGAGGAAGGTGAAGGCTACCTGGTCGCAGGTGGGTGGGGCGGCTTTTAGCATCGCCTTCAGTTCTTCGACCGAGCCGGCCTCGCCGACGGTCGAGCAGCCCGCCGGCAATGCCAGCCAGCCTTGCTCGACCGCGACGTGGTAGCCGCCGAGGCCGATGCTCACCAGGAGGGCCAACATGGCCAGCGTCAACATGACTCTGGGCCAGGCGAAGGCGCCGATAAGGCCGAGGCCCGCCAGTGCTGCAAAAGGCCAGCGCTGCCAGATGCACATACGGCAGGGCGCCAGACCGAAGCCATACTGCATGACGAATACGGTCCCCAAAATCGCCAGCGCCGCCAGTGCCAGCAGCAGAGAGGCGTTCTTCGGATGATAGAAACCGGCCGGCATGAGGAGCGTTCCGCTCTTGATGGACGTGGCGTTAATCTAGCACGAGCCTCGCGGGATCAAAGGAGTTTCAGGAGCGCAAAACCGCCGAGCAGCAGGACGAAAAAGACGATCGTCAACAGGCCCAGATATTTCTCGATGAAGGTCTTGATCGGCGCTCCGAATTTCCAGAGAAGCCAGGCAACCAGGAAAAAGCGCATACCACGGGCGATGATCGAGAAGATCGTGAAGGTCACGATATTCAAACCCGTGACGCCGCTCGCAATGGTGATCACCTTGTAGGGAAAGGGCGTAAGCCCGCCCATCATCACGATCCAAGCGCCCCACTCATTGTAGAGATCCTGGAAGGAAGAGAACTTTTCCAGCTTGCCGTAAAACTCCAGGATCGCCTGACCGACGCTCTCATAGAGAAAATAGCCGATGCCGTAGCCTGCCGTGCCACCGGCGACCGAAGCGACCGTGCAAATCCCCGCGATCAACCATGCGCGCTGACGCATGGCGATGACCATCGGGATCAGCAGAATGTCGGGCGGGATCGGGAAGATCGAGCTCTCGACGAAGGCGACCAGCGCCAGAATCCAAAGCGCATAAGGCGAGGCAGCCTGGCGCAGAGTCCAGTTGTAAAGCGCGCGCAGCCAGCCTGGACCGCTAATGCCGGCATCCTCGACATCCCGGGTTGCTTCAAGCTGGCTCACCACGTTTCTCCTGCTTCGCACATCGTCTACTGCGTTCCAGGGAAACGTCTCAGATTGGACCGGATGTCAACCCCGCCAGCTGAAGATCTGTGACGTAACCGAGCCGCTAGGCTCCAGCCTGTCAGTTTGTTGCAACAGCATGGGCACTCGAAGTTCTGGAGCTGAGATTTAGCAAGTGCCGCAGAAGTCGGTCAAACGCAAACGACTTCACATAAGCAGCTCAATATTCTGTGTAATGTGATGTTGCCCCTCGCTGCCGAGCCTCAAATGATAGACACATGTCATAGGGTTCGCAGCGAGGGGTTACTTTTCGTTGATGTCTAGGACTGTTCTTCAACGTCTCCTGTATCGACCGGCAGACCTGAAAGGCGAATAATCGACGCCAGCGTCCAGCTGTCGTCGTCGACATTGTCTTCACCCGAACGAAGCAGAGGATCGTCGTTTGGCGTCCAGCAAGGATCGACATTGACGTAGGAGCACGGATCGCCTTTCAACAGACCGGCAAACACGGCGCAAACGATGACCGAGCCCATGCGACCGAGCATCTGGCCGCGGTTAGCGCCAGGCACGGTTTCCGCTTCTTTCAGCAGATAGAACCAGAGCGACTCGGGATCGCCTTCTTGAAGGGCGGCCTTCCTGATGCAGAACTTGTCCGCCATGGCGAGGCCGGACGGCAGCCCCATCATCACGCCGCGCTTGAGATTGCGGAAGGCGAGCACGTTATCTGCAACGCCAGCGCCTCCTTCATGAAGATGTAAGAGGGCGTTGGCGAGCTTGGTGTCGATCTTCCGCGCAAGCTGTGGGAAGGGGCCTTGCGACGAGGTCATCGGCAGGAACCAGTCCCATTGGATCACGTTCTCTTTTTTCATGCGACGGAAGCCACGAAGGTCGTCGATGTCATCCTCTTCCGGCCTTGGATCAGTTGTATTGTCGAAGATCGGCGCGAAGCTGCCAAAGCCGCGATGCGGATGGTTGGTCTGATAGCTGTTGCGAACCATGGAGTGGCCAAAACGATAGGCGGCGCCGGCGAACTCCACGGGCATGAAGGGCTGATGCTTCCAGTTATAGACGTCTTTGAGACCAAGCTTCCACGTCTTTCGGCCATCCGGCGTGTCGACCAGTTTCAGCGCAGCTTTGTACACTTGATCCGCGGTGATGCGGCGAAGAAAGTCGTTCCAGACGATGTGCTGATAGAGCCAGCGTAGAGTTCGCTGTGCAGCGCCGAAGGCATCGCTCATGCCAGCAGCTTCGGCTCTGTCCACGAGTTCGTTATGCGCGAGGAGAAAGGCAAGCTGCAGCTGGCTTACCATCGAATTCTCATCATTGCGCATATCGCCGATAAGGGCGCGTCCTTGAGAATTCCTTGGGAGATCGCGCAGTTCGATGTCGGGGTCGTCTGGGTCTACGACCTTTCCGATCAGGAATTTTCCCTTCCTATCGGGATGATTGTCATAGAGGTAGGGCTGATCCGACGGGCCGCGCCCGTAGACGCAATCCAGATCAAGCCTGGGTGTTCGGAAATTGAGCAACCCATTCGGATCCGTCCGGCGCATCATCAAAGCGGTCGGATCGAAGGTGATGTCATGGTCGATGAATTGGCCGAAGTAGGTGTAGCCCGCTGGAACTTGCGAGCCGAATTCTTGATCGAGCTCGGCGATGATGCTGTTGTCACCTGCAATCTCAGCAGGATCGAGGCCGGGGCGCTCGACCATGTTCTCGCGGGCAAATTGAAGGAAATACGCGTCCTGTTCCTTGATCGTGCCTTCCGGTTCCCAAGGGGCCAGTTCCGGACAAATGCGGCCAAAGGGTCCCTGATAAAATTTCGAACGAGGGGCGATGGCATCGAACTTAAAGCCAGAAGAGTGTGCCATGTTTCTTTCCGCAGATTGGAAGGGTTCCAAACTCGGATCGAAAGTAGCGCGGCTTGCTGGCTGCATGTGTGAAGCGTTTCACACAAACTGCAGAAAACCAGCTTCAGTCGCCCGTCCTAATCGGCAGCTTTAGAGTTGATTTAGACCTGCGACAGAACGCGCAGCTCGGATAGTGTCGGTGTAATGAGGCCTATTCCCACTCGATCGTGCCGGGCGGCTTGCTGGTGACGTCGTAGCTGACGCGGTTGATGCCTTTGACTTCGTTGACGATGCGGTTCGCGACCCGGCCGAGGAAGGCCATGTCAAAGTGGAAAAAATCGGCAGTCATGCCGTCCACCGAGGTAACGGCGCGAAGGGCGCATACGTCTTCGTAGGTGCGGGCGTCGCCCATGACACCGACCGTCTTGACTGGGAGAAGCACGGCAAAGGCCTGCCAGATTTGTTCGTACAGGCCCGCCTTTCGGATCTCTTCCAGGAAAATCTTGTCAGCCTGTTGGAGGGTCGCGACGCGCTCTTTGGTGATCTCGCCGAGGATGCGGACGGCAAGGCCTGGACCCGGAAAGGGATGACGGCCGACGAAGGCGTCGTTCAGGCCAAGTTCGCGGCCGAGGGTCCTAACCTCATCCTTGAAGAGTTCGCGAAGCGGCTCGACCAGCTTCATGCGCATGCGCTCAGGCAGGCCGCCGACATTGTGGTGGGACTTGATGGTGACGCTCGGGCCTTTGAAGGAGACGCTTTCGATCACATCGGGGTAGAGCGTGCCTTGTGCCAGGAAATCCGCCCCGCCGATTTTCTCCGACTCGGCTTCGAACACATCGATGAAGGTCTTGCCGATGATCTTTCGCTTCTGTTCGGGATCGGTCACGCCGGCGAGGCTTCCCAGGAAGAGGTCGCCCTTGTCGGCGTGCACCAGCGGGATGTTGAAATGGCCGCGGAAGAGCGAGACGATCTGCTTCGCCTCGTCTGCACGCAACAGCCCGGTGTCGACGAAGACACAAGTGAGCTGTTCGCCGATGGCCTCATGCAGGAGAAGGGCGGTCACGGATGAGTCGACGCCGCCTGAGAGAGCGCAGATCACCTTGCCATCACCGACCTGCTCACGAATGCGCGCGACCGCCT
Organism: Pseudomonadota bacterium; assembly: GCA_039028235.1. Classification (GTDB taxonomy): domain Bacteria; phylum Pseudomonadota; class Alphaproteobacteria; order Geminicoccales; family Geminicoccaceae; genus JANQPX01. The sequence continues at coordinate 3,793 of JBCCIN010000066.1, read as the reverse complement.
GTCCCCGGAAAGCCGCCATCGACCAGTCGCCGCTGCAGCCGGCGATTTTTCTCACGAAGTTCGTAAGCAGGGCCGCGCCCTTCGGGGTATGCACCACTTCGGGATGAAACTGCACGCCGTAGATTTTTCTCCGCTCGTCGGCAATCACAGCAAACGGCGAGCCCTCGGACGTCGCCACCACCTCGAAGCCCGGCGGCAGCGCCACGATCTTGTCGCCATGGCTCATCCATACCTGTTCTTCGGTACCGACATCGAAAACGCCATCGAACAGCGCGCAGCTGGCCTTGATGTCGAGCATGGCACGGCCGAACTCGCGATGATGCCCGATCTCGACCTTGCCGCCGAGCTGGGCACAGATCACCTGTTCGCCGTAACAAATGCCGAGCACGGGCACGGCCAGGTCGAAAACGACCTCCGGCGCCCTCGGCGCGTCGGCTTCGGTGGTCGACGCGGGACCGCCGGAAAGGATGATCGCCCGCGCACCGAAATCCCGAACGCGCTGGTCGTCCGCCGTGCAGGGCAGGATTTCGCAATAGACACCAGCCTCGCGCACGCGCCTGGCGATGAGCTGCGTATATTGCGCGCCGAAATCGAGGATCAGCACACGTTCAGTCATGTTTTTTGTCACCTGAGGGAGCCTGGATCGGCGGTTTGCGGAGAACTCTTGGATGCCTTAGCCCGTTGGAAACATCATACTCGTGCGGCGGGTACGGGAAAGCGTTCCTCGAAGGTGAAAGCGCTCGCCGTCGGTCCGAATTGACTGAGATGCAGCAGCCGTGTGGTGCCGTCGAGCGTCGTCGGATGCTCATCGGCGGGCGTCCACCAAAGGCACATATCGGGCGTGTGCGGTCTCTCAAACCAATCATCTCGGCGACGCATCACCTTACTGTCAGCCGTCTTGTAGACGAAGTCATGAAGCGCTTCTACCGATTTCCAGACCCAAAGGTTGATGAGCATGCGCGAATCGTCAAAAGGCTGAAAACTGCTCACACGACCGCTCTCGTCCTTGAGCCGCCAGACGAAGCCAGGTGCCTGTTCTGCCGAGGCGTTGATTTCTTCCATCTGGTCGATGATGTCGGCCATGCCCGGATCGTCGATCGGAAAGCGCGCTCTCGCGATATTGACCTGGGCCAGATGAAAGGCCGGCTGATCTGACATCAATTCATCCTTCAATCGCATTTGACTCAAACGCTAACAGAAAAACGGCGGGTTAGGGAAGTTGCCCTTGCCAGACAAACCTTCCTGGCCCAGATATCGGGCCATATGATGGCCGGCATCAACGGGAGCCAAGCTTGCCCAACGCCCCAACATCTGACGAGGTCCAAGTCAACGCAGCCGCACGTTGCGGCTTTGTGGCGATTCTGGGGGCGCCGAACGCCGGGAAGTCGACGCTGCTCAATCGTCTAGTCGGCACCAAGGTCTCGATCGTCACGCCCAAGGTGCAGACCACGCGCCGACGCGTGCTCGGCATCACGGTGAAGGACGAGGCGCAGCTCGTGTTCGTTGACACGCCCGGCATCTTCGAGCCGCGTCAGAGCAAACGGCTGGAACAGGCCATCGTCAAAGCCGCCTGGTCCGCGGCATACGATGCCGATCGTCTACTCCTGGTCGTCGACGCCAAGCGCGGTATCGATCGTGACACGCGGGGCATCATCGAGGGGCTCCGGCAGAGCGGGCGCCGGGTTACGCTGGCCCTCAATAAGCTAGATCTGGTCAAGCCGCCGACGCTCTTGCCGTTGATCAAGGAGTTGGACGAGACCGGGCTCTTCGACCGCACTTTCGTCATCTCGGCGGAGACCGGGGACGGTTGTGACGACCTTCTAGACTATCTCCTGCAGACGCTGCCCGAGGGGCCCTGGCATTTCCCGGAAGATCAGCTTTCTGATCTCTCCAACCGCGCGATGGCAGCCGAGATCACGCGGGAGAAACTCTTCCTGGACCTGCATCAGGAGCTGCCCTACAGCCTGACGGTCGAGACCGAAAGCTGGGTCGAGAGCGAGGACGGCGATGAGGTGCGCATTGACCAGGTGATCTATGTCGAGCGTGCGAGCCAGAAGGGCATCGTACTCGGCAAAGGCGGGCGGCAGATCAAGGCTGTCGGGCAGGCCTCGCGCACGGAACTAGAAGAGATTCTCGATATGCGCGTGCATCTCTTCTTGTTCGTCAAGGTCCGGGACAAATGGACCGACGATCCGGAGCGCTATCAGGAGATGGGGCTGGACTTCAACTAGCGGCGTCGAGGCGGCGTGTCTGGACGTCACGGTGCTCGGAAGCGGCCCGATCGAGGAAGGCTCGAAGCTTGGGCACGCGCTGCGGCCGAAAGCTCCCGTCCGCGATCTCGGCGCTGATGAAGCGGTCGAGGCGAAAGGTGCGGAAGTCCGTTCTGAGCTCGCACCAGGCGATCACCAGATCGGCCGTATCGAGATAGGCAATGGCGAGCGGCCAGACGGTCCTGGTCGTTTCCCGGCCCTGTTCGTCGCTATAGTGGATCTGCAGCTTGCGCTCGTCGCGCGCCGCCTTTCTGATCAGTGCCGGATCGACCCTGCGCTGAGCGGTCCCGCTCTTCGCAAGCTCGGCCAGACGCCCCTGACGCGTGTAAGAGTGGGCGAGGAGTATGCCGCTTTCCAGCTCGGTTCGAACCGGCTGCGGGATAACCGGCCCGAGCTTGGTCAGCGCATTTTCGGCGGCGGCCGCAAGCTCGGCGTCGCCGATCGCGATGACCTTCCTGAGGCCAAGTGCCAGCGCATCGACCTCGGGACCGGTGAACTTCAATGGCGGCAGTGCGTGATCGTCGGTGAGCAGATAGCCGAAGCCTGCCTCGCCATCGATACCGACACCAAGACGGCGAAGGGCTTCGATGTCGCGATAGACGGTGCGTGTCGACACCTCCAGCGAACGCGCGAGCGCAGCCGCGGTGACGGGCGGCGGCAGCCTGCGAAGGGTCTGCAGCAATTCCAGCAGTCGGTCGGCGCGCCTCACAATCTTATCCCATGCGATGAATTGCTCATGCGGTCGGAATCAGCCCACGCTTGATCTCAGCACCTAGCCTACGGGGCGCCCGTCGGCGCCTGGTCTGGCTTGCAGCATCGGTCAGTCGACAAAGGCGTTGTCGCTGCCAGGCGAACCCTCGCCATTGGCATGGAACAGGTGATGGTCACTGACGTCGTCCTGATTCGCTGTCTTCTTGACCATCCGCAGGTCGAAAACGTGCGTATAACGGCTTGATCGACGGCGGCATTGGCGGTCATTGCCGTCGGATGATGAATGCCGGTGCACTGCATACCTTTCTCCTGTCGCCAATGGTGACCAAGTTGATGGCGAAGGGAAGGGGGGTCAATCGGTTTTGCGGCGATCTTGATTCTCCATTGGGAGGCGCGCTGCAAGGGGGGCGAATATTGGCCCAAGGTTATCAGCCCAACGACGTTGATCGATTAATTTTGAAGGCCTGCCTTTCCGCCGGTGTGCGCTTTTACTGGTCACCAAGTTGGATCATCATGATCGACATTGATGGGATTGATGACGTGCTTCAGGAACTGTCAGGTCGAATTGCCGTTCTGGGCTTCGATACGTTCGTGCTCAATGGCAAGACGGTGCGCCCGCGTCTGGACTATATCTCCGACTACGGTTCTGGCATTGAAGTCGATGCAGCTATTGATGCGATCGCGAACTGGCCCCGTGGAACCGGGCTTTGGATCGAGATCGTCGCTCGACCGAGGGAACAGGACGACCAATCCCAAGTGAAGGACTCCGAAACATGAGCTGGAACCCAAGTCTCGAACCGACCTGTCCGCTC
>JBCCIN010000065.1:0-16073 GCA_039028235.1 Pseudomonadota bacterium | reverse complement strand
TCAGGTCGAAATTGGTCTGCCCGTAATAGTCGAATCGTCGCCCTTCGGCACGATCCCCCAAGCGCTCGGCCATACGCGTATTCAGCGTCGCTTCGTCATACATCACGATATTGTCAAACACCGGCGTGGTGCCGAGCGAGCTTGCGGCCTGGATCTCGACGAGCGGTGTCGTTTCCAGTGGACGAAGGGCTTGCTGTTCCACGCGCATCTTGGCGAGCAGATCGCCGAGCGTGTCCTCGGAACCGAGTGTGACCACAAAGGGCACGGTATTGATCAAGAGCCCGATGATGTTACTCGCATCCTCGATCGCGTGGCGCCCTGCCCGCGTGGTGCCGAACGCCAGCGTCGGCTGCTGGCTGTAATGATGCAGCAACAGCGTCCAGGCAGCCTGGACGACATTGTTCAGGCTCGTCCCGGTCTCGGCGGCGAGCTTGCGAAGCCCAACCGTAACCTCTCGATCGAGACGGGTTTCGACGGCCGAAACGCTGGGAGCGCCCTCTTTCTCGCGAATCGTCTGGTAAGGAATGTCGATCGACGTCGGGCTCTCCAGCGGTGCCAAACGCTGGCGCCACGTCTCCTTCGCCGGCGCCTGATCGATCGCGGCCAGCGCCTCGGCGTATTCCGCGAAGGTCGGTCCCTTGGGTGAGATGGCACTGACCAGACCATCATAGAGCGCAAACAGCCGCTCCAGCACCAGGGGGAAGGAGCGGCCATCGAGGATAATGTGATGAAAGGTCCAGAGGACCCACCAGCGGTCATCCGTCTCTCGGGCGACGGTCAGACGCATGAGCGAGGGGGCATCCATGGCAAAGCCCGAAACCCGCTCCTCGCGCAGCAGTGCTGTCTTCGCCTCTTCGATCGCCGTCTCGTCGAGATCGGACCAGTCCTGTCGCACGATCGGAAGTGCAGGGTGGTGATGCACCACCTGCTCCGGCGCGCTCAAGCCCTCCCAGGCAAAGCTCGTGCGCAGGATCGCATGATCACGAATGAGGTCATGCCAGGCCTTAGTGAAGCGTTCGACGTCCAGCGCTTCCTCAAGCGTGATCGCCACCTGCTGAATGTCGACGCCGCTCGTGGGATCGGCCAAGGCGTTGAACACCATGCCGGCCTGAAGCGGCGTCGCAGACCGGCGCTCTTGGTCAGGGGAAGTGGCCATGAAATTCGCTGTCATCACCTCTCATCCGGATGATCGTGGCCCCGTCAGGGCCGGTATCGTGATCGGAAAGTCCTCTCCGTCATGGCGGCAGCCTCGGCAGGCTTGCCCTATCCGTCGGTCGCGTCAGCCATCACGGCAGTGATCGTCTCCGCAACCCGTTCGATATGCGCTGACGTCAGAGTCGGGTGCACCTGGAGCATCAGACTTTCCTCGCCAAGCCGCTTGGCCACGGGCAGGCGCTCGGACAGGGACGCGCCCGTGGGCAGACCGACCATGGCGCCTTCCAGATAGAGCTCCGGGCAGCCGCCGGTCATGCAGGGAACGCCCTTCGCATTGATTTCGGCCATGACGCGGTCGCGATCCCAGCCGTCCTTTAACCGCTCGGGACGCACGAACACATAATATTTGTAGTAGGCATGCTCGACATTGGCCGGCGGCTCGGTGATGCGCAGGCCCGGCAGGTCGCGAAACGCGTCATTCAGCAACGCTGCATGGCGTCGGCGCGTCTCTGTCCAGCCCGGCAGTTTTTGATACTGGAGGAGGCCGATCGAGGCCTGCATCTCGGTCATGCGCAGATTGGTGCCAATGGTCTCGTGCAGCCAGCGAAAGCCCGGCGGGTGATCCTGGCTTTTGCATTTCTTGTAGCTCTTGCCGTGATCCTTGAAGGACCAGACGCGCTCCCAGATCTCGTCGCTGTTGGTCACGACCACCCCGCCCTCGCCGCCCAGCGTGACGATCTTGTCCTGGCAGAACGAGAAGGAGGCGGCATCGCCGAGTCCGCCGACCGGCCGGCCGTTCAGCTTGGCCCCGTGAGCCTGAGCACAATCCTCGATCAACCCGAGGCCATGCTCGTCCGCGAGTTGCCTCAGTCCCTCCATATCGCAAGGCCAGCCTGCATGATGAACCGCGATAATGCCTTTGGTCTTCGGGGTAATCTTGGCCTGGACGGTCTCGACCGTGATGTTCTGCGAGACCTGATCGACGTCGGCGAAAATCGGCGTTGCGCCAGTGAGTGCAATGCAGCTCGCCGAAGCGACGAAGCTCCTGGGGGTGACGATCACCTGATCGCCCTCGCCGATGCCGAACGCGTTGAGGATCGCATCGAGCGTGACGCTACCATTGGCCATCACGATCGCATGTTCAGCATCGCAGGCATCGGCAATCGCCCGCTCGAGCGCCTGGCCGCGACCGCCGGTCCAGTAGTTGACCCGGCCGGAGGTGAGCACTTCCATGACCGCGTCCCGTTCGTCCTGATCAAAGGAAGGCCAGCTCGGAAAATCGTTGGTATTCGGATTCATCACCGTCTTTCTGAATTATCGGTTCAGGTTGGCGTCCAAGGCGTCCCCTCATCCTCCTGATCGAGGAAGAGAGAACCGGCACCGCATCGCAAAGGGATTGGCTTCGATGGCAAGTCGGCGGCGCTCAAGCGACCTTCTTGATCTGCGCCTCGTTCTGGTTCGAAGCTTCGGTGGCCGTGCCCATGAACACCTCACTGCCGACCGCCTGACCCTGCTGGTCAATGCCTTCCGGCCTGATCAGCTTGACCACGGTCTTCATCAGGATACGAGCATCGAGGGCCATGGATTGGTGGTCCACATAGTGAACGTCCAAACGGAACTTCTGTTCCCAGGGCAGATCATTGCGGCCGTTGACCTGGGCAAGACCGGTGATGCCTGGGCGGACTTCGTGGCGGCGCGCCTGTTCCGGCGTGTAGCGGTCCAGATAATCGACCAGGAGAGGCCTCGGGCCGACCAGGCTCATATCCCCCTTGAGCACGTTCAGAAGCTGCGGCAGCTCATCCAGGCTCAGCGTCCGAAGGAGATTGCCAAAGCCGGAGATGCGCTCGTGATCGGCCAGCGGCCGGCCATCAGGCCCATAGGCATCAAGCATGGAGCGAAACTTATAAAGCCTGAAGATCTCGCCGCCGAGGCCGGGCCGTTCCTGGACGAACAGCACCGGCGACCCCATAAACAGGCGAACCAAGAGGGCGACGAGCGCCATCAGCGGCGAGAGCGTGATCAGCGCGGTGACCGAAACGACGATATCGATTCCTCGTTTCAACATAGAAGGCGTTTTCCCACCAGGCCCCATGCCGTCCACCTATTCGGCGGCGATCGTATCGAAGGTCTCACCGTCCATGGTGCGAATGACCTGATGAGCCCAGGTACCGTCGGGGCGTGCCAGCTGATTGCCCTTGGTCTCACTGAGATAAGCCAGGTTTGAGTATTTCGGGTGCTTGTAGTCGGTAATCAGACCGGCATCGATCGCTGCGATCACCTGGTTGATGCCGCCCTCGACCGTCCACTGAGTCTCGAAGCCGAGCATCATCTTGATCTTGGAGAAGTCGACCCGGTAATTGCGGTTGTCACCGTCGCTGCCGGACTTGACGATCTCGGCTTCCGGCACCTGAAGCTTGATGAGATCGCCGACCTGATTGATCGTATAGTTTTCCTTGCTCGAACCGACATTGAAGATCTCGACGGCTCTACCGAGCGGGATGTCCTTCATGCGCAGCAGCGCCGCACCAGCATCATCGACATGCAGGAAAGGCCGCCACTGGTCGCCGCCAAAGATGGTGATCTCGCCGTCCAGCTTGGCCTTGGCGGTCAGAAGGTTGACGACCAGATCGAAGCGCGTGCGTCCGGAAAGACCGAAGATGGTGGCAAATCGCACCACGATCGGCGCGAAGGTTTCATCGGCGAGCTCGTGCAGAACCTTCTCCGAGGCGACCTTGCTTTTGGCATAGAGGGACAGCGGATTGAGTTCGGACTGCTCGTCCAGCATCTGTTCGCTTGCACCGTAGACCGAGCAGGTGCTGGCGAAGATGAAACGCCTGATGCCGTTACCCTTGGCGATCTGCGCCACCAGTCGCGTGGCAGCGAGGTTGATGTCGATCGTCAGATCTTCATTCCAGGCACAGGCGGGATCACCCACGAGGCCACCCAGATGATAAACGGTGTCGACGTCAGCCATCGCCTGGACGACCACATCGACCTGGCGAAAATCGGCACGCATGATTTCGAGATTGGGATTACCGATCACGTCCTTGATCGGCTCGGTGCCATAGAGGCAGAGGTCGAGGACACGCACCTCATGACCTTGCGCCAGGAGCTTCGGCAACAGGGCGGAACCGATATAGCCGGCGCCGCCAATCACCAGGATCTTCTTTTTCCGGTCCCGATCGGATGACGTTGCTTCCCGCCTCATGAGGTAGCGCCAGCTCGCCGACCACAGGCGAGAGGTCAAAAACAACATAACCGACATCGCCCAGGCGAGCAGAAGGATGCTGAACGACACGGGCGCGAGATCAAAACCACGCATGAGATAGGCAGCCACGCCGGTGACGGCGTAGGCGGCGGTGAGCGTCTGTACCACCAAAACCGCCTTCATCCTCGTGTAATAGGCGCCGCTCTTGGCGTAGAAACCGGAGACGACGAACAGCAGGACCGTAATCGCGTTCAACACCCAAACGAATTGGGTATACATCGAAATGTAAAGGTCGAGCCCCTCTCCAAGTGATTCCGGACTCGTGCCAACTTCCCAGAGAAGCCGCAGAATAAAACCTGCAACAATTGCCACATTCAGTAAAATAATGTCACATATGAGGCGAAACAGCATGGGCAGATCGATATTTACTTTCTGCCTGTCTGCCCAAAACTTGAGAAAACTTGTGGGACGGCCGAGGACTTCGTTGCTTTGGAAGGCGCTACCAACGACTCGACTTAACATTACTTCCTCCAATAGAAGATGCTCGACTTTGTGCCGTAGCATCTCACCGTTGTCAGCAACTCTCGAGTTTCCCGTCCAGGCTGTTTGGAATAACGACACAGCGCATACAGGGGTGTGGAAAACACCAGTAAAAAAAATGAGAAACCCCCTCTATGTCAATCGCTTTGTTATATCTTTAAAGGATAGCTATTTAGAGTAAAATTCACCTCTTGCGTTATTAAGGCTGACAAAGCCCCTCTCACTCTTGTTTTTTCATGTCTATGGTTGATTTATCATCCAAGAAAAGTGCATTAAAATTGATATCGTCAGCATAGTTGGTGTTCCAATTGCACATTGTTTCTTTCGTGTGATGCAATACGAACACATGGCGGCTTGAGCGCTCGACGAACTTGCTTAGTCACTTCTAATGAAGGACAACAATAATTACAGAATCCGAATGTGAATTGCTGCGCGTGATATTGACAGGATGCGCTCGGACAATGCCCGTGCATCATCGCTCCTGTCGGATGATCATGCGGGGCGTCGCGAGGAAAGGTGCCAGCTGTGTGAGAGCGAAGGTGCCCTAGCGCAGCACCCAGCCGCCGTCACAGCAGATCTGATCGTCAGAGGGGCGCATCGTTGCCGTCCAATGCCAGCGGCGCCGCCCGGCCTTCAGCCGATGATAGAATTCAAGCATCCAAACCGAGAAATCTTTCTCGGGCGGGCGCCAATATTGATTGACGTCGGTGAAAGCGAGTTCGGTCTGTCCATCGGCCGATGAGAGCTGATAGCGTCCTTTGGCGATGTCCATGCCGTCGATGGCCATCGCGAACGTCCCATTGCCGGCGATAGCCTGGCCCGACCCGTCGATGGTCGAAAGCGGCGGGTCGAAGCGTGCCTCGAGATCATGCCCCTGCTCACGCTTCGTCCACGAACGGATGGCGGGCATCGCAGCACCGTCGATCGGAACCAGATCGAAGGCATCATCATTGTCGACCATAGGCATCGACGTCGCGGCCGGCGGATTGAGCGAGAAGAAGGCTATGTCATTCGCATAGCGCCCCTGAACATAAGGCCAGGGTCTGATCGGCCATGGCCATTTGTTCGGCTTGATCGGCTGACCGTCGATGCGGATATCGATCTTATCGGAAAAGCGAAGCGGTCCGAATTCGAAGAGGTACAAGAACCATAGCATCGATACCTTCGGCTTCGGGTTCGCCGGCACGAAGAGATTTCGTGACTTCGCAGGTCCCGAGGCGGCCGAAGCGACCGCCATATCGATCTGACGGCCGGCATGGTCTTGAAACGAGACGCGGGCGTCGACACCGTCAGCGCCGCTCTTCAGGAAGGCACCCTTCAGTTCAACCGTCTCGACCCTGCCCAAGCGGTAGTCGGAAACCGAAGGGTCGTTGCGGCACCACTCCTCATCGAGCGACAGGCTCGGCTCGGACAGCACATCCAGCCCCTCGCCCTTGGTGTTCAACAACACCACGAACCCACGGCGCTTACGGGAGATCTCCAGATATTGGAGTTCGATCGAGCGGTAGTGATCGTGACCGCTGAACACCACCTCGCAATACTGCCGAAGCGGCGCATGTCGGATTTCGAAGGGGGCAGCGAACCCTGTCATGTCTCTTGTGTTCCGATAATTGAGGAATGGATTGGCGCTTAGCTCGCCTGCCGACGGGAGTGGCCGTTCGCATCTGCCATGGCCGCATTGGCGGCTGGGTCGATCGGAGACGATGGGCGATCGGGCGGCGCGATTCCTGGGCTTGCCTCCACCGCCGACACGGTCTGACCGTCATCACCGGCCTCAACAGCCAGAACGGCATCTTTGATCACCTCATACCATTGCCGGTAGCCATCGCCATTTAGATGCACGCCGTCATAGGTGTAGGCCTCGTTCAGCCCTCGGTCCGGCGAGGCGAGCTTCTCGTTGAGGTCGATCCATTGATGGCCATTGGCCGCGGCGAATGCCTGCAGCTTGTCATTCAGACGCCTGATCTTGTCGCGAACCCGATGCAGGCGGACGCTGCATTCGATGGTGGATTGCATGACGACAGGGATCTGCGTTTCCCTTAGGCGGTTCACGATCTCGCAATAGCGATCGAAAACCTGCTCGACCTGTTCGCCGGTATTCAGGTCGTTGAAGCCCACCATGATGAAGGCTTTCTTCGGCGTGGTCGCGAGAATGCCGTCCATCCTCGCCAGGATTCCCTTTGTGGTATCACTGGCAATGCCTCGGTTGGCGATCCTCTTCGACGGAAACATATCGTGCCACTGAGCGGCCTCGGTGATGCTGTCGCCAATGAACGTCACATCGACAGGAAGGCTGAACAAATCAAAGCCCCGCGCTTTGGCGAGGATCATTTTGCGGTTGTTCTTTTCGCCGATAAACGACTGGATCAATTGATAAGGAAAGATCTGGTTCTTGATCGTCAGCATGCCCCAGGCAAAGAAGACCATGGACAGTGCAGCGAAAGACGCAATCGTCAGGAAGGCGGTCGGGATCGTGTCTGGTGATATCATGGCGTCGCGCATTCTGGCGGCAGGACTGCCTGCCCCTTCAACGAATCGGCGGATAGTAGGTTCAAGATTTTTGCGAGATCAAGGTGTGATAGGCCTGCCATGTCATCAACCCCTGGTGCTGACAAGCGGATAGGGCAGCACCTTGATCTTCTTTTGGATGAGGACGCAAAGAGATAGCTGAATCAGGACGATAAACGCGGCGCGCGCCAGAGCGACAGCCTCGATGGAGCCGATGGCGACGCTAGCGAATAGGAGCGCTGCCAGCATCGCCACACTGGTGATGATCATGAGTTTGACGGCAAGTCGTTCGTGGCCGGTCATGGTCAGCATGATCGTGGCGAACGGTGTGGCCGTCGCCACGAATTCACCGATCACCAGGAGGCGAAGGGCCGTGGCACCTTGGTCGAACTCCGGCCCAAAAAGCTTGAGCAGGTGTTCGGGAAACAGGAATAACGGCAGTGCCAAAAGGACCGCGCTGCCGAACGCCATGTTCACGGTAAAGGTGGTCGCCTTCTGCAGGGCTTCACGCTTCCCCTGGCTGTAGAGTTCCGAAATGGTCGGCGCGAAATAGGCGTTCAGGACATAGGTCGGGAAAATCATCACCTCGGCGAGACGATTGGCAGCGGCGTAGACGCCAAGGCTCTCCTTGTCGAACCAAAGGCCAACCACGAAGAGGTCCATGCGCCTGAGCAGCATGACCAGGCTTTGGACCACCAAAAGCATGAACGCGACCTCGAGCCACTTGGCTCGCATGTCCGCGGTAACAACAGCCGGTTCCCCTGGAAAGCTGGATGCTTTCTCACGCTGCCAGGCAAACAGGCTGATCCCGATCCCGGCGACGATGCCGAGGGTCCAGACGGTCAGCGCCTGGTGGGCGCTGGTGATAAACGGGAAGCCAAGGCCGAGGATCGCGACGACGATGAAGGTGACACCTTCGCGCACCGGCAGATCACTGCCCAAGGCGGATACGATCCGCCCGGACGCACGAAGCGCCAGACACCAGACACGCAGCAAGGCCAGAAGCGGCAAGGCGACAAGGCCGACATAGATCGTCCAGACGAAGTCCTGATCCAGCCGGTGGCCGAAGGCCAGCATTAGGCCAAGCCCGACAAGGGCGGTTCCGAGGCTGATCACGAGCACGCGGCGCTCGACGAACCGGACAAACGCCAGGACGAGGGACAGCGCGTTCTGTCCTTTATATTCGGGGATGAAGCGCGACAGCGAGTACGGAAGGCCGATCCCGCAGAGCATAGCGATGAAACTGGCCCAGGCCTGGACGTAGGCGTAGACGCCAAAACCATCGACCCCGAGCGTCCGCCCGACGACGAGCTGAGCGAGAAAGCCAAGACTGAAACCGGCGACATTGACCAGCAGCGCCAGCACCGCGCCGCGCATCAGGCGCGACGTGAGATCCTGCGCCGACAAATTCAGTCTCATATTGCGGATTTGAGTCAGCATCGTAAGGCGGGGCATTCGTGGCGACGGCCGAACCCGGAACGGATCCGACAATTCATCTAAAAAGCATCGGGAACATAATGCAAAGCTACCTGAAGGGATATGGATTTCCCGCCATTCCCGCGTTTTTTTTGCGCTGTCGTGACCCGCTTTTTAGGCCCGCCCGTGTTCCTGGGGAGCATTGCCCGGTGTGGAGAAAGCGTCGTCGCATCAGGAGCCATGCTTGCCGATGAAACGTCGGGGAACATAGCTCCGATCATCCGCTCTTCGACGTCTCCGGCCCCAGCCACCATGGCTGAGGCCGAGACGACGCTGCTCCGGGCCTACGTCACTCCGCGGGCGCCACGGAGGTCTGCCCGAGCTTCTCGCGCAGCCCGTCGCGATAGAGTGCCTTGCCAAGGGCGATGCACATCAGACCCATCACCATGGTGAAGGGAAGAGCGCCGATGATCATGGCGCTCTTCAACGCCTCCATCGGATCGGCACCGCCATTGGTCTTGCCGGCGATCAGAAGCGTGCCGATCACCAGCGTCAGGATCACACCCCAGACGATGCGGTGCTTGATGCCGGCGTTCTGATCGCCGCCGGACATGATGGTGTTCATGACCAGGATGCCCGAGTCTGCCGATGTCACCAGGAAGGTCAGGATCAGGACCACGCACATCACGGTGAGGGCCAAGAGGAACCCGCCGGAGATCATCTCCCCAAGCGTGACGAACAGCTTCGCCGTGTTCGACGCACCGATGATCGCACCTTCCGCAGCGCCGGAAAGTTCGAGGTCGATCGCCGTGCCGCCGAGGATGGTCATCCAGGCGAAGCACACCAGAGCCGGCGCGAACACGCAGCCAACCACGAACTCGCGCACCGTGCGGCCGCGGGAGATACGCGCAAGGAACAGGCCGACGAAGGGCGAGAACGCGATCCACCAGGCCCAATAGAAGGTGGTCCAGCCCGCCTGCCATCCGAACTGGCGGCCGGGCTCGCCAGCGGCGTAGGCAGCCTGCAGGATCTCCTCGGGTAAGCCAGCCGCCTCACCTTCGAGACCGGACTTGAAGGCATCGAACGAGCCCCAGGCGTTAGTCGCCCCGGCCCTAAGCGCATCGGCGAAAGGTGCGGCTTCCGCCGGCAAGGCAGCGGCGAAGTCAGCCTCCGAGAGCGGGCTGTAGGCGCCGAAGCCGAGGGTGAAGAAGTGGATGACATAGTCGACCAGGGCGGTGCCATAAGTGGTCATGGCGAACAGGAACGAGCCGAACACGATAAAGGTCAGGAGCAGGATGATCGACAGGACGAGGTTGAGGTTGGAAAGGTATTTGATGCCGCGTCCAACACCCGAAACCGCGGAGATGATCGACAATCCCATGATGACAACCAGACCGGTGATCAGGCCGACCGTGCCGGGCGCAGGCGCCTCACCGGAAAGATCCATCATCCAGTCCATGCCGGAGATCGCGTACATCCCATCAATGAACTGCGCCACGCCGAAGCCGATGGTGACGGACACGCCAAGGATGGTCGCGACCACACCCAGCACGTCGACGACATGACCGAGAAAACCGTTCATCAAGCGGCCGAACAGCGGCGTCAGCGCTGAGCGGATGGTCAGCGGCATGCCGCGGGTATAGGCGTAATAGGAGAGCGAGAGACCGGTCACCACATAGATGGCCCAGGCGTGGAAGCCATAATGGGCGAAGGTGTAGCGATAGGCGGATTGCAGGGCTTCCTCGCTATTCGGCGCGACAGCACCTGCGACGATGAGCGGGTTGGATCCCCAAAGCCCAAGCGGTTCGGCGGTGGCGAAGACCATCAGGCCGACGCCGAGACCGGCACCGAACATCATCGAGAACCAGGAGAAGTTCGAAAACTCCGTCCCTTCGCCCGGACGTCCCAGGATGCGCTTTCCGGTCTGCGGCAGAACCGCGATGACGATCAGAAAGACCACGAACAGGCCGACGATCACGATGTAGAAACTGTTGAAACTCTCGAGCAGCAGCCCGTTAAAGCTGCCGAGCACGCCGTTCGCATTGGCCGGCCAAACCAGAGCCCAGAGGACCAGTGCCACCATGATCGTCTTGCTGATCAGGGCAATCTCAAGGCTGTGGCCCTCATAGAAGCCTTTTTCAGCCGTTCGGATTTCAAGTTCGGTAAATGGTGGTTTGATGCTCATGCACGCCTCCCTTGGGTGCGATTTTCCTGATGTTTGCTGAAACCTACGTGCCCTTTTTCGCTATAACCGACGTCTCAGCGGCAATTTCTGTCACGCATTCGCCCTTTTTGCCGATATTTTAGCTAACTGTCGCCATCGTTCTCGATAGGGTCCTATCCAGCTATTCGCTTCAACACCTCGCCGTCGGTATCGGTTCCCTGCCGCATCCTGACGCCCTCGGCATCGTAGATTGCCGCACCCAGCACCTGTGCGTCGTAAAATTTGCCCAGAATCTCCACCTGCAGTGTGGTGCCCGGTGCTGCATGCCTGGTGGCGACATAGCCCATGGCCAAGGACTTGCCGACGCGGTGCGCAAAGCCGCCGGAGGAGACGTAGCCGACCGCTTCACCATCCTTCAGGATCGCCTCGTCGTTCGAGACATCGATGCCCTCGACGTCGATGGTCATGGTGACAAGCCGCTGCTTTGGGCCGTCCTCGCGGGCTTTCAGCGTGGCCTTCTTGCCGACGAAGTCCCTGTTCCAGTTGATGAAGGCATCCATGCCGCTCTCGACAGCGTCGAAGTCGGGCCGGTATTCGAGCGTCCACACGCCCCAGCCCTTCTCCAGACGCATAGACATGAGCGCCCTCGCCCCGTACCACCGATAGCCGAGATCGGCGCCGGCGCTCTCGACGGCGTCGGCCAGCCTCAGGAGATAATGTGGCCGGCAATAGATCTCGAAGCCGAGTTCGCCCGAGAAGCTGATGCGGTTCAGGATCACCGGCACGCCGCCCACGAACGTGCGGCGCACGTCCCGGAAGTTCAATGCGTCGCCCGAGACGTCATCGCGGGTGATGCGCTGCAGGAGTTCCCGGCTTAACGGCCCGGAAAGCGCGATGCCGTGCCAGTCATCGCTGACATTCGCATAGGCGACGTCTTCGGGCAGATCCCGCTCGAACCAGCGCCGATGCGCCTCTTGCATGGCACCCGAGCCGAACAGCATGAAGTGATCCTCGGCGAGGCATGCGACGGTCAGATCGCCGTAGAGCTTGCCCTTCTCGGTCAGCGTCGGTGTCAAGGTGAGGCGGCCAGGCTTCGGCACATAGCCGGCGAGCACGCGATCGAGAAAAGCCCGAGCACCCGCCCCCTTGAACTCATGCTTGCTGAAATTGGCGATCTCGATACCGCCGACAGCTTCTTGAACCGTCTTGACCTCGCGTGCGACGTAGTCGTGGCTGCGATTGCGCTCGAAGGTCGGATCTTCGAACGCGTCATCGGGCCCGTCGGCGAACCAGAGCGCGTTCTCGAGGCCGAAGCCCTGCCCCATAAGCGCGCCCTTGGCGACCAGCCGGTCATAGAGTGCCGTGGTCTTTTGCAGCCGTCCCTTGGGGAGCGTCTCGTTCGGGAAGGTCATGACGAAACGGCGCTCATAATTCTCGGTCGATTTGACCGTGCCCCATTCAGGTGTCGCGAAATCGCCGAAGCGCGCGATGTCCATCGCCCAGACGTCGATCGAGGGTTCGCCGTCGATCATCCATTCCGCCATGCTGCGGCCAACACCGCCGCCCTGGCAAAAGCCCGCCATGACGCCGACGGCGACCCAGCAATTCTGCCTGCCCGGCACCGGGCCGATCATCGGATTGCCATCGGGACCGAACGTGAAGGGGCCGTTGATCATGTCCTTGATGCCGGCCTCGCCGATGGCGGGGATGCGCTCGAAGGACATTTCGAGGCGATCGGCGATCCGGTCGATGTCGGGCTGCAGCAGTTCATGGCCGAAATCGAAGGGCGTCCCCTCGGTTTTCCAAGGCGTGCCCTTCGGCTCATAGGTGCCGAGCAGGATGCCCTGGCGCTCTTGGCGGAAATAGATATTGGCCTCATAGTCGATGCCGGACGGCAGACGCTTTGTGCTATTGGCGACCGCGTCGATCTTCTCGGTGATGAGATAGTGGTGCTCCATCGGCTGGACCGGCAGGTGGAGGCCCATCATATGGCCGACCTCGCGCGCCCAAAGGCCGCCGCAATTCACGATATGCTCGGCGTTGATTTTTCCGCGCGATGTCGTGACGTCCCAGCTGCCGTCCGTGCGCTGGGCGAGATCGGTGACCGGCGTGTGGGTGAAACATTGAGCACCATGGTGGCGTGCGGACTTGGCGAAGGCATAGGTCGCGCCCGAGGGATCGACGTCGCCATCCTGATCGTCCCAAAGGGCGGCGTGATAATGCTTGGGATCGATCAGCGGATGGCGCTCAGCCACCTCCTCTGGCGAAATGAACTCCTGATGCAGGCCCATATAGCGCGCCTTGGAGCGCTCGCGCTTCAGATAGTCGTACCAGTCCTTGTTAGAGGCCAGATAGAAACCGCCGGTGATATGCAGGCCGACGGAATGCCCGGATGTCTCCTCGATCTCCCGGTAGAGATCGATGGTGTAGGACTGCAAGCGCGAGATGTTGGGGTCCGAGCTCAGCGTGTGGACAAGGCCCGCAGCATGCCAGGATGATCCTGATGTCAGCTCGTTTCGCTCGAGGAGGACGACGTCTTTCCAGCCGAACTTGGCGAGGTGAAAGAGAATCGAGCAGCCGACCACCCCACCGCCGATAATCACAACCCTGGCGTGTGACGGCAACGGCTTTTGATTGATGAGCGAGGTCTCGTCTTTTTGGATCTCAGGCATGGCGGGGCTTTCAATTCAGCGGCAGGCGGCGGAAACGGCCGGGTATGGCGGGGTCGTGGAAGTGATCGAGTGGTCCGTGTTCCTTGATGTGCTCGTTCCAATAAGCGAGCTGCTTTGGATCGAGGGTCACGCCGAGACCAGGGCCTTCGGGCACGGGAACCACGTTGTTCCTGGGCTTGAATGGGCCGTCCTCGACCACATCGCAGATCTGCCAGCGGAGGAGAGACTGGGACGGCTCCGTGATCCATGGCATGGCCGCGGACATGTGCAGATAGCCAGCGGTAGCGATGCCGGCATCGCCGGAATAGCACCAGAAGCCAACGCCCATGGCCTCACAAGCGCCGACGAAGCGCACGGTCCGGGCGACGCCGCCGAGCACCGCGAAATTGGTGACGATATAGTCGGGCGCGCCCAAGGCGACCGCGCGGCGGATGTCGGGCACATGAGTCGAGATGCGGATCGAGCTGTGCTTTCTGAGCTCGGCCATTTCCTCGAAGGTCGCGACCGGATCCTCGTAATTTCTAATGTCGTAGGGCTCGATCTCTCGGAAGATCCGGATCGCCGAAGGGAGCGACCACTGCATATTGCTGTCGAGCCGAATCATATCGTCGGGGCCGAGCGCCTCGCGCAGTGCCTTGACCGTCTCGACCTCGAGTCTGGGATCGCCGAGGATGAGCTTGCCCTCGAACATGGTCGAACCATGGTCTTCGCGCATGCGCACGCAGTAGTCGGCGATCTCCTCCGGGCGCATCTCAGCGCCTTCGCGAAAGCTGAAATACTCGGTGAAGGGAATATCCTTCCTGACCGCACCGCCGAGCAGACGGTAAAGCGGCTCGCCGGCCACCTTGCCACGCAGATCCCAAAGCGCGATTTCGATGGCGCCGAACGCCTTGACCACCGAGCTGTCGTCGGTGTTCTGGACGATCTGCCAGGGCGGCACACAGAGCGCTTCGCAAGACGCGACGTCAAGCGGATCAGCGCCGACCAGCTTCTCGCCCATCCCCTCGATCGTCGTCACAACGTCGACCGAGGGCGCTTCACCCAGCCCGATGAGCCCTTCGTTCGTCTCGATCTCGATGATCGTCTTCGACGTGCCGGGATAATGCCCGCCGGTCCACCACATCGGCTTTTCCAGCGGAATGTTGACCGGTGTCGCACGAAGGCCAGTTATCCTGAGACCCGGCGTCACGCCATGACCTCCCCCAAGGTTTGGACAAATTTCTGGCGCCTTGCGCGCCTCCTAATCTTGATTTAACCCGGCGCTACCCAGCTGTGATCCTTGAAAAACTCGATGTTTTGGATAAGCCTGAGTTATGCAAGAACTCTGGCGGCTCTTGACCTCTCCGAGACATCTGCTCGTGTTCGAAGCGGCAGCGCGCCTGGGCTCTTTCACGCTCGCGGCGAAAGAGCTGAACGTGCAACAGCCGGCGGTCAGTGCCGCGATCAAGCAGCTGGAGACATCCCTCGATGTGCTGCTGTTTCGGCGCGGTCATCGCAAGGTCGAGCTGACGTCGGCCGGCGAGCGCCTGTTGGCGGACGTCACCATCGGCCTGGATCACATCCTCAATTCCGTGCGCGCGATCCATCAGCGCAGCCGTGCGAAATATGTGACTCTCTCCGCGTCGACAGCGTTCGCCTATTACTGGATGGTGCCTCGGCTGCAACGGCTGCACCAACGTCACCCCAATGTGGATCTGCGCCTGCAAACCAGCGATCGTGAGCCGGACGTCGAAACGGAGGCCATCGATCTCGCCGTCCGACGCGGCCTCGGTGACTGGCCTGGTTGCGACTCCGCCCTGCTGGCACATGAGGTGATCTGCCCGATCAGCAGCCCGAAGGTTGTGGAAACGGCCAGCCTTAAGACCCTGTCCGAGCTTATGCGACAGCCGTTGATTCATCTTGAAGAACCGGTGCGCGAGCGGCCTTCCTGGCGGCAATGGTTCGATCATTTTGGCGTCACCGGCGATGAGCAGACCGGCGGCCTGCGCCTGAACGACTATGCCCTCGTCCTGCAGGCGGCCATCGCCAGCGAAGGCTTCGCCATGGGCTGGCAGCACCTCACCGGCAGGCTGGTCGACCAGGGCCTGCTAAGCGCCCACAGCGATTGGAGCTGGCACACCGGAAGCGGCTTCTATCTCGTCTGGTCCAACGCGACGCCGCTCAGCGCCGAGGGCCTCTTGGTCCGGGATTGGATGATCACCGAAGCCTCCGCCGCGGCCTGATCGTCACCGGGGATGATGCAACGAGCCGCTACTGGAACACGAGACTTAGGGCGGGAAAGAAGACCAGCACGAGCGTGACAGCGGTCATCATGACGACAAAGGGCAGCGTTCCCATGAAGATGTCGCCGAGCGTGGTGTTCCGGTCGGCAATGGTCGCTTTGACCACATAGACCGTGAGGCCGAAGGGC